>JBFLWI010000001.1:0-217101 GCA_040757675.1 Thermoproteota archaeon
AAACCTCTTTACCTGATTTTCACCCAAGACGTATTTTGTAATGGTGCTTGTTCCATGTTCGGTGAACCACACCTCATTATCATCGACTAAAACATCAGTTGGAGAATATATCGTAGTTTTATTATCACTTGGAATTTCAAAGACCTTTTCGATAGATAAGACTTGATCATCTCCTCGGTTTATCCTAAATTTGATTAATTTGTTCCCTGTCACCTGAGATATCCAAACATGATCTTTTTCCAAAAATAATCCGCTTGGGAAGGTGTTATCACCCATGTCAAATTCTTGAATTTTATACTCATTTGACTTGTCGTCGCTGGTTTTTTTAACAACTCCTACTGTGTTTCCCACCGTTGTGAACCAAATTTCTCCATTTTCTTTATCCGCCTTCATCTGGAAAGGAGACGCCTTAGTGCCGTAAGGGCTGAATTTTTCAGTGGTGGGATCAAACCTCCAAAGTGATTTCAAACCAAGTTGTGATAACCACAGGAACCCATCATTATCTTCAACTATGGTCCATCCCATCATGAGGCTTGAGCCCGACTCGTCTTTATCTCCAATGACATACACTGAAGTTAATTGGCTATCTGCTGGATTGAATTTGTAAAGACGTGAGTTTGAACCAACTGTCCATACAAACCCCTTACTGTCTATCAAAATTCCATTTGGGAAGGAGTTTGTTGGTAATGTAAATTCAGTAACATACAATGACCGATTTGTATCAACATTTTTTATTGGTTTACTATCAGTTGGGGGAGAATTGATTTGATTCTGTGACACAAACAACAAAATTATTGAAAGAAATGAAATTGCTGCTATTGAAGCTATTTTTATTCGTCTCAATTCCGATGATCATTTTTGCTGATTTTGTATAAAGAATGAAGGATTTATTTTTCCACCGGATTACCTATCATGTTGCCCCATTCTGTCCACGAACCGTCATAGTTGCGAACTTGTGGATAGCCAAGAAGATATTTTAGAACAAACCAGGTGTGTGAAGATCTCTCGCCTATTCTGCAGTAGCATATGACGTCCTTGTCTGGTGTAATTCCTTTTGAGGTATAGTTTTGCTTCAACTCTTCGTATGTCTTGAATGTGCCATCTGCATCATTTACTGCTGTAGCCCAAGGAATGTTCTGGGCTCCTGGAATGTGCCCTCCTCTCTGGGCGTGTTCCATAGGGTATTCTGGAGGTGCAGTTATCTCTCCTGTAAACTCTTTTGGCGATCTCACATCGACTAGAACAGTATCTTTCTTATCTAACGCACGTTTTACATCGAAAAGATATGCTCTGAGGCCCTCGTTGGGAGGTTGTGCAACATAAGAAGTCGGTGTGACCTTTGGTTCTTCCGTCGTGTATAGGCGTTTTTCAAGCTCCCACTTTTTTCTGCCACCATTCATTATTCTGACATTTTCATGCCCATAGTACTTAAAAATCCAGAATACAAAGGCAGCAAACCAGTTGTTAAAGTCGCCGTAAAGAACTACTTTACTATCTTCCGAAATGCCGTTCCTTTGCATCAATTCTTCAAACTGTTTTTTGTTTACAATGTCCCTCGTAACTGGATCGTTTATGTCACGTTTCCACCAAATTAGCGTGGCGCCATCTATGTGGCCTTTTCTGTATCCGTTCTCAGGGTCATAATCAACTTCTACAACACTCACTTTTCCATTTTGGTGATTCTTTGAAACCCATTCAGTGTCTACTAATACTTCTGGTTTTACATAATTCATAGAAGAAGATCAATGGTATCTTATTTTAATACAGTCGTTTACAATTGTAAAGTTTCACTTCTTGCGAAAGCGTTCTTTGATGGTAATAGAAGGACTGGCATTGTCGCAGCAGGTAAATTTCTACACGATAATGGCCATGAATAGATATTGATCCAGAAAGCGAGAATTTGGAGTTAAGACGCATATTGTGATCAAAAAACAAAGCCAACCGTGAACCAAGATATTATAAAAATGTATTTTTATATTTCAAAAAAATTAGACCATTATGAGTCCAGAAGATAAGAAAATCAATGATGAATGTATTGTGAAATATTCTAAACTTTTTAGATGATTTTGCTCATGACGACTAGTTTCTAAGGTTTTTCATATTATGCCCAACCCGTAAAGATTTGAACTGAATGTGGGTTTCTAGCTCGTGGTACGAAACTGTAAAACATGCCGGGGGTGGGTTTTGAACCCACGACCTCCAGATTATGAGTATTGCCCTTTATAGGAGGATAGAAAGACTGGCACTCTAACCAGGCTGAGCTACCCCGGCACAATGACGCCTAATTTCATGGCGCAAATAAATGATTCTGGGAACAAAAAGTACAATATTATTTTGCGGTCACCAAATAAAATCATGAGATGGTCGGGCTGGCCACTTACTGCCATAGCCGCAATAGCATCAATAGTAATTTCCTTATTTCTGCTGCAGTATGGATTCTTTTTCTTCTTCTTGCCACTAATCTTTGTGCCATTTATCAGATTCTTTAGGATCTCAAAGAAGGTCTGCCCAATGTGCGGCCTTGCCTCAAACGGCAATTACTGCCCAAGATGCGGCACAAAACTGTGACTTACTGTGCTACAATATCTTTCCACTTGACGTCCACGTTTTTGACCCACAGGAACTTGCGCTGAAGCGAAGCAGTGTACAGCTTCTCCCAGTCTGCCTTTACCTCATTCGCCCAAGCCTTAAAGACACGTGGGTCAATATAGTTTCGAAGCGAAGTACCTAGATTGTAGTCACGTGTTTTTTCTTGGAGGTCTATTGCAAGCTTCAATTTCTCTTCTCTTTCCTTTAGTTTTGCTTTTTGCTTGTCAGTCTTTGGTACTATGTCTTTGAGTTTTTTGAGAGTCTCGCGTTTTTTCTCAAGGGTTGCCTCAAAGTTCTTTGGGATGGTGCGCTTGTGGTTACACATGATTGCGGCCTGAAGGTTTGCCATCTTTGCGATGTAGAGCTTTTCATTTTCTGACTTGTTCTTGACGTCCAGCTTTTCAGACAAGTACCTTTTTACCTCAGTTGTAGCCAGATAAGTTCTGAACACCTTTGCAGTCAGCCCCTTTACTATACTGCTCAGAAATGCGTTGACGTGCCTTGATGTGATGCCATCAAATATTTCATCGCTTGGCTTTTTGTTTGAGACCAGCTTTTTGAGATTCTCATAAAGCATCGTGTCATTTCCTTGTGCAGGTATGGTCTCCACCCAGCGTACGCTGTCCTTTCCCAAAAAGTCAAAGTGTATTCCTTCATCATCAAGCTTGACATGCTCCTTTCTTAGCGTCGTGGCGCCCACTGTGTCTGCCTCGTCTGGATCTTTTTCGTCTCCGACCCTCATCGAGGTCCTATAAATCAGATAACACACAGTGGCAATCTTGGCAACCTTTGGATCCCTGTCCTTCATTGCTGCAATTATCTTTTCTTCTACTTTTTTGATCTCCTTGCCAAGCTTTGCTGCCTTGTCATACTTTGCTTGGTCTCGCTCTTGCTTGAGGCGTGCAGTGTCTGCAAGCCAGACGTATTTTATCTTCTCAGATAGAGCGTCGGTCCAGCAGGCAAGCCACATGGAGTCATGATCGTGTACTATCTTGCCCCAGTCTCCAGGCGGAACCTTTGCGTTTTCACCCAAGTTTAGCGTGACGTCTTTTTGAGTAATCTTTGGCTTCCATTTGCCACGCATCGGGTGGTCCCCACGCCCAATGAAAATACCTGGTGGCTCTGCCATGTAGTTTGCCACCTCGACTTCGTGTCCGTCGAGGATTGCCTTGCCGTAGATTGACTTCATCTTTTCACGTAATTCTTTTCTTTTTTGCGCAAGCGCCTTTTTTTCCTCCTTTGTCATGAGCAGCTTGGCGTCTTTTTCTTTGTCTACAAGCTTAAAAGCGTCAGAAAAATCAATATCGGATATGGTCAGGCCCTTGTATTTGCCATTAAACGTGGCGGCAAAGTCTGCTACAAAGTTCTTCTGAAACACGGCGTCTTGCACGTATGGTGTATCCTTTTTCTTTGCCCACTGGTATACCATCTCCTCCTGCAAGAGATTCAGCTTGACTGGCTGTCCCTTTATCTTAATAGAGATGCCTTTTGACTCAAAGTCGGGTGGAAATATTATTCCGTTGTGTTCTAATGTCTTCCATTTCATAACGCATCATTTTTGTGGTCTAATTTGCAGACTTTGACAAAATCTGACTTTACTGGCTATAATAATTTAACCAGTCAAAAAAGTTCCTTCTTTAGATAGTTTTCAAACTCAATGTCGGTTTTCATCTTTTTTGCCTCCAAAAACATTGCTGCGTCGTTTCCCACTGTGTATCTTGGGAGTGGGTTTTTTTCCTTTAAGGCCTTGACTATTACAGAAGCCACCTCTTTTGGAGGCGTGCCCATCTCTGCCATCATCTTGATTCCAGATACGACCTTGTGCGTCATATCCTTGTATGGCGAGTCAGGTTTGGGTGTTGCCATCTTCATGGAATCAAAGAAATTTGTCTTGATCACCCCAGGTTCTATAATTATGACGTTTATGCCAAATGGTGACAACTCGTATCTCAGAGATTCGCTCAATCCTTCCAAAGCAAACTTGGAGCTGATGTAAGCAGGCGTTCCTGGAAAGCCAATCCGACCTGCAACTGAGCTCACATTTACTATAGAGCCTTCCTTTTGCTTTCTCATGATTGGTGCGACCTCTTGGATCATACGTACAATTGCAAAAAAGTTGGTCTCAAACTGCGCCTTTAACTCCTCAATGGTGAGATCCTCAAGGCACCCAAAAATACCATAACCGGCATTATTCACCACAACATCTATTCTTTGTTTTTCTTTGATGATTTTGGACACTGCGGATTTGATCGATTCCGGCTTGTCTACATCTAATTCTATTACAGATATCGGAAGGTTTTCTTTTTTTGCAATCTCCAAAAGTGGGCCGGATTTTTTTGTGTTCCTCATTGTAGCATATGTGTAGTAGCCCTCTCTTGCTAAAGCCAATGCAGTCTCAAACCCAATCCCGCTTGAGCTTCCGGTAACTAAAGATACTTTTTGCATAATTTCTGTGCTTTTTGCTTCTTAATTAATTCTCAGACAAAAAAAGAAAAAAAGAAAAGTTACATGTCCATTCCGCCCATATCGCCGCCCATTCCGGGTGGGCTGCTTGGTGGTTTGGAGCTGGATTTTGATGCCGCGATAACATCATCGATTCGCAGAATCATGCACGCAGCTTCTGTTGCTGCATTGATGACCTGTTCTTTGACAGCAAGCGGCTCGTAGACGTTTTGGCTTTCTAGGTCAGCTACCTTACCATTGAGGACATCGATTCCATAGGTAGCCTTTCCCGTAGTGCCCTTTGATCTGAGCTGCACCTGTGTGTCAAGTGGATCCATTCCCGCGTTTTCTGCCAAAACTAGAGGAATGGTTTCAAGTCCTTCTGCGAACTTTTGCGCTGCGAGTTGTGGGCGTCCCTCAAGCGAGTTTGCCCATTCGCGTAGCCTTGAGGCAACCCGTGTCTCAGGTGCGCCTCCGCCAACTAGGACGTGTGGATATTCCACTACGTCTTTGACAGACATCAAAGCGTCGTGGATTGAGCGCTCGACTTCGTCGACTACTCGCTGCGAACCGCCGCGAGCCAAAATAGACACGGCCTTTGGATTCTTGCAACCCTCGATGAAGACCCATTTGTCGGACTCGACTTGTCTTTCCTCTACTAGTTTTGCTGAACCCAAGTCCTTGTCTGTCAGCTCGTTGATGTTGGTAACAATCCTTGCACCAGTTGCTTTGGATAGTTTGGTCAGATCACTTTCTTTGATTCTTCTGACGGCAAGTATGTTTGCCTTGGCAAGATAGTACTGTGCCATGTCATCGATGCCTTTTTGGCAAAGAACTACATTTGCGCCAGACTGTGCAATCTTGTCTACAAGCTTTTTGAGCATCTTGTTTTCTTCGTCGATGTATATCTGCATTTGCTCAGGTGAGTTGATGTTTATCTTTGCATCAAACTCTGTCTTTTCAATTTCAAGTGGTGCGTTGAGTAGTGCGATCTTTGCGTATTCTACTCTCTTTGGCATCCCACCATGAACCACCTCTTTGTCCAAGACTATACCATGGATCAATTCGGTGTTTCTAATCGAGGAGCTGCCCTTCTTTTCGACTTTGACGTTGTCAATGTCTACTTTGTACTTGTCACCAACTTTTTCTGCAACGGACAAGACCGCATCGACTACAATGTCCGCAAGCTCTTCAGCGTTTGAAGACACCAGTTTAGATGCAAGTGTAGTCACTGCGACCTTTTTGAGGAACTTCTTGTCCAGCGGATCGACTTTGATGCCGATCTGTCGAAGCTCTGCAATTGCCTTTTCTGCTGCTTTTTTGAAGCCGTCGACCACTACAGTAGGGTGTACATTTTTGCCAATCAGCTCTTCTGCTTTTTCCAAAAGAGCGCCGGCAAGGACCACTGTAGATGTTGTACCATCTCCGACTTCGCTGTCTGTTGCCTTGCTGATTTCAACCATCATCTTTGCAGCCGGATGCTGCACGTCGATTTCTTTGAGGATGGTTGCACCGTCGTTTGTAATGGTCACGTCTCCTAGTGTATCAACTAGCATCTTGTCCATACCGCGTGGGCCAAGACTAGTTCTGACGAGTTCGGCAATTAGTTTTGCAGCGCTTATGTTGTTTTTCTGGGCATCATTACCCTTTGTTTGTGTAGTACCTTCTTTGAGAAGGACAATCTGTGGTGTCGTCATTATGATCACCGTTCCAATATTTTGAATGTAATATTATTAAACTTTTGTAATTTTACACTCTAATTGTCATGAAAACACAGAAAATATTAAATATTGTAATAGGCATTACATTTTGCGTGATCCATATATGCGTCAAAATCTCGATATCAAACAAGAAATCCTCTCAATACTCCATTCAGGCATAAGGTGGTTCAAAGATGCCAGACGAAAGTTGTAGGAAGTGCGGTGGCGCACTAGAGCTTATCCGCAAGTGCTCCGAATGCAGAAAGCCGCTAGAGGTGATATGCGTCATGTGCGCAAACGCAATCTTGGATACGGTTCATGCGTGTCAAAACAACACCATTGTGCGAACCGTGGCCAAAAACACATGGATGGTGACCGCATGAGTCATTTACCTTTTAATTTTTTGAGGAGTCGTAGCTGAAATGTCGGCCCCTCGAGACTGGACCAGGGTCACAATTTCTATGAACATTGAGCTTAACAAGCGGCTAAAGGAAAAACAGTACGAGATGATGAAAGAAAACACAAACGTCAGTTTTTCCAAATTGATCAACCATGTTCTGGAAGAAGGCCTCAGATATGGAAATCTGGAGCCGCTCAAACACTAAACTAGCGGCCTGTCTCCCTCTGTTGGTTCTGTGATCTCTGTTTTTTCTCCGTTGGTTATTCTCTGGAGGATCTCAAGTGAGGCCTTTTTGTGTAAAAATTCGTTGTTGTTTCCGCAGCGATACGAAAATGTGCATCTGGGACAGCCTGCCTCGTTGTTGCAAGGACATTCCTTTACGATGAGATGGCTTCGCTCAAAGGCCTTTTCCAGTCTGTCGTATAGTGCTTTGCTTGCACCGTTGCCGCCAATTGCGCCATCATACACAAAGATGAGGCCTGATGTTCCAAGAGATATTCCGCCAAGATCCTGTGAGACTCCACCAGTCACCATGTTGCTTCCTTCAATTATGACGTGTTCTGTTGCGTGGTAACCGCTTGCCTCCACATATTCGGGGTTTTCCGAGTTTTCGATTTCATGCATAGGCCTTGGCGCATGAATCACCAAACCCTTTGTGACAAAATCATATTCAAGTGGTCTTTCCAGTAGGATCTTTTGGCCTTGGTTTACTTCTTGGCCAAGCTCGATGTTGACGTAACCATATACCCGTTTTTGTATGTGCAGCTTGCAAAAAAACACCTCGACTCCAAAAGCCCACCTTTTTTCATATATGGTCTCAATTGTAGGCCACTCCTCTGTTAACGCCTTGGTATAGTATGGGTAGTCACGCGGCAGCAAGGTAAGAGTTGCAGATTGTTTTTCAGGATAATTGAATTCTTTTACCTTGTACCTTGTTCCTGCAAGAAAATAAACTGCGGACTCGTGCAGTTCCTCAAGTGCCATAGGCAGGACCCGGTCACCTACCTTTTTTCCATTGTAAAATATATCGATCGATTTTCCAATCCCCCGTATGCTGTATTCGTCTAAAATCGCCTTTACTGCATCGAAATTAGGCACATACCTGCCGGCCTGCGATATCAGCCTGCCGGCCTCGAGGTGTTTTTTGATTGAATCTTGGTGTTCTGGCAGCTCGTGTGCTGCAATCGGCTTGTCACAGGCCATTGCGAGGACATGGAATTCCTCGACAAATGGGTTCTTTGGATCCAAGTAGAGTTTTTCTTCATCTACAAAATAGTCTTCGGGGTGGTTCCTGTAGTATTGTGATATTGGGTCGTTGCCAAGTGCCAAAAATGCAAACCCTTTTTGGCCTTTTCTTGCAGCACGTCCAATTCTCTGCATCAGTCGGTTGACAGGAATTGTAGAAGATATCACACCATCCACATTTCCTACATCGATTCCAAGCTCAAGTGTTGGCGTGCATGATATGGCCGCAAGCTTGTCCTCCTTGAATAATTTTTCCACATAGCTGCGATAGTTTGCCATAAGACCTGCCCTGTGCACCTTGATGTCGATCCTTTTCTTTCTTGCTTGCAGTGCGACAAGCTCGGAGTTGAGATGCGAGTTTGAAAACACCATTGTTTTGTGTTTTTTTGCAGCAAGCCTCTCGAGCAAATCTATTGTGAGCGCCCTCTGCGTCCTAAGCGATGGAAAGATCATCACAAAATCTGTTTGGCCTTTTTTGCCAGAGCCCA
This sequence comes from Thermoproteota archaeon, assembly GCA_040757675.1. GTDB lineage: Archaea > Thermoproteota > Nitrososphaeria > Nitrososphaerales > Nitrosopumilaceae > Nitrosotenuis. The sequence continues at coordinate 8,865 of JBFLWI010000001.1, forward strand.
TAACTAAGTGCATCTTTGTGCCAAACAATTGCTCGCAAAACTCTTGTGCGTTTTGCAAAGTGGCAGAAGATGCAACAAACTGGATCTGTCTTGTCAGTCTTTTGAGTCGCTTTATGATGTAGTGGACGTTTGAGCCAAATATTCCAGAGTAAACGTGCGCCTCATCAACTATGACAAACTTGACTGTGCTGCACAGCGTGGCAAACTTTGTACCATACATCATATGATAGTGCAAGACATCAAAGTTTGTTACAATGATTTGTGGCGGCTCATCAAGTATCTTTCTTCGCTCCACCTGCTTTGTATCCCCATCAAAAACTGCTGCCCTAAGGCCTACTGCCTGCGCCATCTGCTGCAGTTTTGGTAGTTGGTCGCGCGAAAGTGCCTTGGTAGGATACACAAATATGGCAAAAATCCTGCCGGCATCTGCCTCCTTTGCAGCCTTATGCACCACAGGTATGGCAAAGGCCTCTGTCTTTCCTGAGGCAGTCGGTGCAACAATTACCAAGTTTTGGCCGTAGAGGATCTCCCGTATTGCTTCTTCTTGGAATTTGTAGAACCTCTCGATGTTTTTTTGACGTAGATGTACCACCAGAGGTTCCAAAAGGCCAAGCTCATCTACTTTGGCCCCAAGCTCAGGCTCCGGCTGTTTTATCGTCTTGTAAAACGAGATGTAGTCTTTTTTTGAAAACAAAACCTCCTTTGTGAGTGGGTCTGGCGAGTTGGCTGCGATCAGATCCTCGATCTCTTTTTTGTCCCGTACAATCCCTGCAGTCTTTAGCTCAACACCAAGCTGCTTTTTTGTGGGTGTATCGCCTTGATCGTAGCGCGCAAGAAACTCCAGGTAGCCCTCGTCTACGTTTTTTGTGTATTCTATTAGGTCCTGCAGACCACAGCTCTGGCATGAGATCATGAATTTTTTGTTGAAGGTTTTTTGAATTAGTATCTGGGAGCTGCATTTTGGGCAGGAATACCTCAATGTACCCCCCAATAGGCCTGCTCCGGATTTATTGTTTGAGTGTTGCATCCTGTAACCCTGCAGTAGACGATCGGCAGACTGCCAGGGGCACACCCACATCTAGTCAACCTTAACTCAGCAACTATGACAATATGATAAACTCGATCATGTTATCTATTAGAATCGATCCTATCATACCATGGGAAGTAGCTCCGGCAGCTATGTACGAGGCGTAGCTGCAATTCACAGGAAATACCAGGTAGCCCTCAGACGCGCAAAAAGCAGACAAGCAGTTCTTAATGCATATTGGAAACACAAAAAAGAATCTGAAAGACTCTTGGCCAAGCATCTCAAAGACGAGATGGCTGAAGTAAAGCGCATCAAGGGCAAAATGGAATACAGATAGAAACAACTGCGGAATTGGGACGCAGGTCCAATCCCGCTCTTTTTATGCCTTGACGCGGTACAGATTCCCATCTAGACGCTTTTTTGCAAAATCGTAATACCGCGCAACAATCTCAAATCCCAGGTAGTGTCGATCCATCTCCTTGCTTATCATTGCGACTTGGCCCGAACCTAAGAAAGGATCAAAGACTACGTCGCCTTTTTTGCTTGAATATTGTAGTATCTTTCGCAACAACTCCGCTGGAAGTTTTGTAGGTGTTTTCTTGTCTCCAGTCCAGTACTCACGGTTTATGTTCCAGACATCCTCTTTGTCCTTGTAATGCATGCTACGGCCATCAGGTGTCTTTTGTTTTTGCGAAAATCTTGAGAAAGGGTAGAACCTCCGTTTTTTTTCGTTCTTGCAGACATACAGGCAGTGGTAGTGTGATGTGACATATTTTGTCTTTGTGACCACGCCGAACTGATACTTCCATATGAGGTGGTTGACGGTGACAAATCCGACATCATCTAGTGCGTTTAGAATATCTTTTAGGTTGTTCCACCCAGAAAAAACATACATGCTGCCAGAATCTTTTAGGATCCTGTAGGCCTGGCTCATCCAGTTTATGGTAAAATCGTAATAATCCTGTTTTTTGATTTCGTTATACCCCTGCATCACGCGCGACGCAGTCCTGTTGTAGTTTTGTTTTGTTGCCTTAAAATTGATTGCAAACGGCGGATCTGTTACAATCAGATCAATTTTCTTTGTAGGAATGAGCTTCATTCCGTCGATGCAGTCCATGTTGTAAATCTGATTAAATGAAATCCTGTTCAAAATCTAACTTTCCTTTGAGCCTGTCTCTGACATTTTCGATGAGATTATTTTTTTGAGCTCCTCTGTGGTTTTCCCGGCAAAATCAATGCCAAGCGATTTTGCAATGAACTCTAGCTTTTGCCTCTCGTTTTGCACTGGCGCAGTTATGTTGAGGTTTGTGTTCATTGCGCCCGCAAGCTGGCTTTGAATCTCGTTTTTTGTCTTGTTGTATTCTCCTACTGCGCGTCCAAGCTTTTTTGTCACATCAGGCAGCCTGTTTGTGCCAAGAAGTGCGAGTAGCGCCACAAATATGATTACAATCCACTCGCTGCCCAGTATGTTCAGTGTGTATTCCAGCACAATTAGAGTTTAGTTTGTTGCAAAAATAAGCTTATTGAATTATGGTCTAGCGACACTGATAATTTACTAGAATAAATGATACCCAATCTAATTAAACATGTTTTTGCCTATTTGTACGCTAGATAGGGTTTGAAAGCAATAGTTTCCATTTTGGCCATACTAGTAGCAACTATGGCAATTGCCCCGGCATACGGAGTGATTGTCGAATTCCAGTCTGATAAGACATCATACAAAAAAGGCGACAAGATAATTTTTAGCGGAAGAACAGATGCTGCCCATTCTAACAAGATGGTCGCAGTAAAGATCTACGGCCCAAATGGCGAATTTGCAATGATTAGGGAAACGTTTTCTGATGCAAGCGGTAATTTTGAGACCATTCCGATTGACACATCAGCAGAAAAGACTGCAGTCAAGTTTCCATTCAAGGGAATCTACAACGCGACTGCATTTTACAGTCAAGAGCCAACATACCTTGGCACATCCATACTGTTTGATTATTCCCCTGATGGATCCCCTGTGGTACCGTCTGCTGCCGAAGTTATGGCACAAAAGAAGGGTCAGGCGCAACAACCAGCTCAGCAACCAGCTCAGCAACCCACCCAACAACCAACTCAGCAACCAACTCAGCAACCAACTCAGCAACCCACCCAACAACCAACTCAGCAACCAACTCAGCAACCAACTCAGCCCCCGCCCAAGTGTGGCACCGGCACGGTGCTCAAAGATGGTGTCTGCGTCGTTGCAGAACCAGAATATGAGCCAGAGCCTGCACCAGAAATTGAATCAGGCTACAAAAAGACACACATTCCGGGATTCCCAGACCCAAACAGAGAGCCAGAATATTACATCAATAGGTACAACACTGAACCCGCTTACAAAGAATGGTTTGATAGAAACTTCCCAGAAGACTCAATATACGAAATACTCGGTGTGCCAGGCCCAAAGAAGACTCACATACCAGGCTTCCCAGACCCAACTAAAGACCCACAATACTACATCGATAGATACAACAATGAGCCAGAGTACAAGGCCTGGTTTGAGAGGAACTTCCCAGGTGAGACAATATACGACATAGTTGGAGTGTCAGAGCCTGCACCACCAAGTCCCTGTGGACCTGGCACGCACCTTGAAAATGGGATTTGTGTTCTTGACAAAACACAAGGACTGTTGGGAGGAGGATGCCTTGTCGCAACTGCTGCGTATGGCACGGAGCTTTCACCCCAAGTCCAGCAGCTAAGAGAGTTGCGTGACATCATGGTCACAAAGACAGATTCTGGAATCACCTTCCTTTCAGCTTTTAACAGTATATACTATTCATTTTCGCCAACAATTGCAGACTGGGAAAGACAAAGCCCCGCATTCAAAGAAGCAGTCAAAATTACACTCATGCCGATGCTGTCCACATTATCCATCCTAAACTACGTAGACATTGACTCAGAATCAGAGTTAGTAGCCTACGGCCTTGCCATAATGCTGCTAAACGCTGGAATGTATCTTGTGGCACCTGCAGTAATAATCAACAAAGTGGCAGGACGTCTAAGTGGTAACTGGTTCTAGGGCCTTCTTTTTTGCTGTACTCAATACAAACACACCAATCCCTATTGCACAAAACACCACATATGGCATCGCGCTGGATGAAAACTCTGAGATCAATCCAGCAGTTATAGGCCCAGCTGCCCACCCTATCCCAAATATTGTCTCGTATGCACCAATTGTCGCACTCGACGACTCTTTTGGAATTCTTCGCAAAATGACTTCTAGTGTGAGTGGAAATATGATGCTGAATCCAAAGCCCATCATCAACATGGCGGCCGCAAACTCAAACATCGAGTGCGAGAAAAATGACAAGACCAGTCCTGCAGATATCGCACCGCTTGATGCAATCAGAGTAGCTGCGGTCATTTTTGCAAGCTTTTCTGTAAGAGCCAAGGTAATCACACGTGATGCGCCAAACACAAAATACAGGATCTCAATTTCTGTTGCAGACATGCTACGGTCGTTGAGAAAGGCAGGGTAGATGGTCAGAATTATCCCAAACGAAGACGCACAGTAAATGAGAAGCATCACGACCACTGGGAACTTGGCCACCTCCTTTATTCCAGAAAAAGAAAACTTTGCGGCCACTCTTGGCGAGTCCTTCTTTGCAAGCTGTAGTGACGATATTATTGCCGCTGCCATGATAAACGTGGCAATCACAAACAGCATCCTGTATGTTACGTCCAGTCCCTCAAGAAGGAATGTTCCAACAAGCGGCCCAATCATGAACCCACTTACAAAAAATCCTGTGAACTGGCCGATGTTTTTGACGCGTGAGCCACCTGGGCTTGAATTTGCAATTATGGATTCGGCGGGAGGCCAAAAAAACGCGTGCGCTACTCCAGTCAATGCCCTCAGCATCATTACTTCTGGAACGGTTTTTGCGATGGAAAGAAGGTACACCGACGCTACATTTATCGCGACTCCTCCTGAAAGTAGGCGGCCGTTGTTGAACTTGCCCAAAAGAACCCCAACTATAACCGGAATGAACATGTAAGGGATGAAATTCGCAAGGCCGATTAGGCCAAGCTCCGCATACGAAGCTCCGATTTCGTTTTTTGCAAATACCGGAACTATCGGGTTGTGTATTCCGTAAGAAATTCCCATTATGAGTCCTGTGATGTTGATTAGTGCAAGCGTTTTTTTCATTTGTACGCAGCAACCATTATTGCGCCGCCCATAAGGCCCTCTTCGAGCTCGACTTTGGAGAACTTTTCAAGCAGCATCGACTTTAATTTTTTGTTTTGCGGCCACCTCTTGTAGGTTCCATACAGTGTGGCAAACTTGAGACCAAGCCTTCCTCCCGCCGCAAACGCAATGATTGGTAGAATCACTCTTAGATAAAACGAAACGCCTGCCCTCACCACAGAGTTGTCTGGCTTACCCAAATCCACGATGACAAACCTTCCGCCATTTTTTAGAACGCGGTGAATTTCAGAAATTGCAATACGAAGATTGATTGCGTCGCGCAGAGAATACCCACACAGCACCGCATCAAACTGTCCGTCCCTGAAAGGAATGTGTTCAAAGACGCCACACGACATGTCAGGTGTTTTCTCAAAAAATGTGCCGGTGTTTTTGAGCATCGGTACAAGGGGGTCATACAGTGTTATTCTGATGTCTCCGTTGCAGAGCTTTTCAGCAGTCTTTGACATGTTGCCAAACCCAGAGCCCGCATCGAGTATCGAATCACCAGGCCTGACACGGCCGGAAATTCCGCGCTTTCTATGCTCTACGTCCTTTCCAAGCGAGATATACGAGTTTACCTTGTCATATACAGGTATAATCTGGCGGAGTACCTCAATTACCTCGCCCCAATAGCTTCCAAGACCCATTTAGGATACAACAGCCTCTAGGTAATTTGTACTAAGTCTTAGGATTGTTTGGGAAATTTCTCTTTTGCAGCCTTGGCGTATTTTTCTAGCTCTGCGTCGCTGAGCTTTTCTAGTATTTTTTTGTCTTTTGTTATCTTGGCTGCCTTGATGTGTTTTATGCCGTCCCTTTGTTCTGTCTTGAGGTCGATTGCCGCGATTGCAAGTGCAATTGTGTCGTCAAGTGACATGTCGTCTTTGTAGTTTTTCTCCAAAAACGAGTTTACCTCTTCTGCGTTTGCGCCAATTGCCACCGCAGAATACGAAACAAAAGTTCCGGAAGGATCAGTAACATAAATCAGGTTTCCTCTTTGATCAACCCCCGCAATAATTAGTGCAACACCGAACGGCCTAACACCTGAATACTGCGTATATTGGTGGCATCTGTCTGCTAGGTGTTTTGCAACAGTCTCGACGTCGACTTGCTCGTCGTAGATAAGCTTGTGGCTTTGGGAAAACGTTCTAGCATCGTCGACTTGGACCCGCGCATCAGGGATGTAGCCAGCTGCTGCAACGCCGATGTGGTCGTCTACTTGGAAGATCTTTTGAGTTACGCCAGACACTTGGAGCTTTCGTGGGATCTCCTCTACTGCCATGACGACTCCGTCCTTGCTCTTTATTCCGATTGCCAGAGTTCCGCGCTTTACTGTCTCGATTGCATACTCTACTTGGTAGATTCTTCCATCAGGCGAATACATTGTAGGCGTCATGTCGTACCCACGAGCTGGCATCATAATGATAAAAGCTATCTATGTTGTCAATTTAAGCGTTAGTTGGTCGATCCAGCCTAGATTTTTGGATCGGATTTGGAATAGATTTGGAAATAGTGTTTTAAGCTAATGCACGAATTTTTTGAGCATGGAGAAACTCGTAGAGATCCGCCAGATGGTTCAAAGCAGATCCACTTCTGCGCGCAAGCCGGACCGCGACGCACGCAGGATGTTGCTTTACGTGTTTACCGCGACTCGTGGAGGCTACGCGAGGCTCCAGATAATCAACCTGCTTTCAGAAAATCCGATGAACACAAACCAGCTTGCCTTTGAGATTGGCCTAGACTACAAGGCAGCCCAACACCATCTTGAAACTTTGGAGAAAAACAACCTCGTAACAAAGGTCGGCGAAAAATATGGGGCAATATTTCACCTTTCAAACTATCTTGAGGCAAACATCCTAGCACTAGACGAAGTGATAACAAAGCTTGAGCACCAGATGAACCGCAAGATAGTCTACTACTAGACAGCAATAGCAATTACTACCGGCTTGATTCCACGGTATGCAAATGCACCCACAAGCTTTGCCTTGAATCCATATTTTTTGTTTCTAAGATTTACTGCGTTTTGCGATTCGATCTCGTTTGCAAACCTTGCAGTTCCTTCAATCCAATCCCCTTTTGGTTCACCTTTCATACCGCAAGGCATTACCTTGACTTTCGGGTTGTTTCTGATTCGTTTTACTTTGCCCGTGTCAGGCCTGGTTGTGACAAAAATCTGATTCTCAGATATGACAAACCAGACAGGTGTTCTCACAGCTTGGCCGCTTTTTTTGTAAGTCTCCAAGTTGATGTATTTGTGGCCTTCAAGATTGGAGATCTTGTCTGAGATCATCACAGTTAGTTTGGTTGTTCGATTATTTTAGCACAACACTCTCAACAAACTTAAATAGAAACCGTATTCACAAGATCACGATCGATTTGGTTCAGGGAGATCCATGGAAGAATGCTTTAAAGCAACTCGATGATGCTTGTGCAATACTAAAGATAGACAAAGGCACAAGAGATTATCTTGCAGAACCAAACAAGGTGTTGCGAGTAAAACTTCCCGTGAAGATGGACAATGGAGAGATCCGAGTCTTCATCGGTTTTAGAAGTCAGCACAACAATGACAGAGGCCCATACAAGGGCGGAATCAGATACTTTGATCCAGAAGGTGGAATCGAGTACATGGAAAAGGAAGTCAAGGCACTATCTGCCTGGATGACTTGGAAGTGTGCAGTAGTCGACGTGCCGCTTGGCGGAGGCAAAGGTGGAATCTATGTCAACCCCAAAAAGGAAAAGCTCAGTCAAAGCGAGCTTGAGAGACTGACTAGACGATTCGCTTTTGCAATATCTGAGATTATCGGTCCCAAAAAAGACATTCCAGCACCGGACGTATACACGACTGGTGTCGAGATGGCGCAGATAATGGACGTCTACAGCAAGATGTCCGGCATGAAAAACGAGCCTGGCGTAATTACAGGAAAGCCACTCTCACTTGGTGGCTCTCTTGCAAGAAACGTTGCCACAGGTCTTGGATGCGCCTACTGTATTCGTGAAGCTGCAAAGACAATCGGCCTCAAGCTAAGAGGTGCGAAGGTTGTCATTCAGGGATACGGAAACGCAGGAACCTTTGCTGCAGAATATCTGGAAAAGATGGGAGCAAAGATAATTGCGGTAAGTGACTCTAAGGGTTCCATAATCAATCAAAAAGGTCTTGACTCCAAAAAAGTACTTGCCTTCAAAGAAAAGACAGGCTCTGTTGTTGGATATCCAGGAAGCAAAAAGATTTCCACAGAAGAGCTGCTCACAACTAAATGCGATGTCTTGGTTCCGGCTGCGCTGGAAAACCAGATCACCGCAGAAATCGCAAAGAACCTAAAGTGCAAGATAATTGCCGAGGCTGCAAACGGTCCTACCATGCCAGAGGCAGATCCTATTATCTACAACAAAAAGATAATGGTCTTGCCAGACATCTTGGCAAATTCTGGTGGCGTTTGCATCTCGTACCTTGAGTGGGTCCAAAACAACATGGGATACTACTGGTCCTTTGACGAAGTGGCAACAAAGATGGAAGACCACATCGTACGCGGATTCAAGGACACACTTGCTCTATCAAGAAAGCACAAAATAGACATGAGACGGGCAGCGATGGTCTTGGCAGTAAGCCGAGTTGTTGAAGCATTCAAAGCAAAAGGCCTTTGGCCATAAAACCCTCTTTTCATTTTTCAAAGCTAAAATTACGCCTAATTTTGTATCTAAATCGTGGCAAACAAGCACACAATCATCGTAATCGCATCAATTGCAGTAATTGCGGCCACATTAGGCTATTCCTCACTAAACCTAATTTATGCGAAGGATCTGCAGTTTAGGTGGCACCAACAAGGATCATTTGATCTGTTATCAATAATGTTCAATGGAAGGCTGGTTGTCTGCAACGATTCTGATTATCCCACAAACTTTCAGAAATACACCATTCAGATTTTCTTTGATGGTCAAGACCTAGGCACGTTTACAACACAGGGGGCAGGAGTCATGCCTCATGGCACTACAATCATACCTGGCAACTTTGAGGCAGGCGATAAGCGCGTATCACAGATGCTGTTCTCTTCTCTTAATACTGCGCTAAACAACAATGCCGCCGCAGCAAGAATAGACCCAAGCAAGATGCAAGTTACCACTACACTTGAAACAAAGGTAATAGGCATCATCCCGTTTTCCATAACGCAGCAACACACTGGCGCCGAGTTCCTAGAGATGATGAACCAAAAGACAAGTTGTGACAATTGATGTCCAAAGTGCTTGTCATAAAAAATGCAAGGTTTGAGGGCCCAGGTACCATGGGCGAGCTGCTAGAATCAGACGGCTTTACACTGCAAACAATATTTGCAAAAAAAGAAAAGATTCCACCGCTTGATCATTCTGCAGTGCTGATTCTCGGTGCGCCAGAAAGCGCAAACGACGATCTGCAATATCTAAGAGATGAGATGGAGTTGATCAGAACAGCTGTGCAAAAAAATATCCCGACACTTGGCATCTGCCTTGGCTCACAGCTCATCGCAAAAGCATTTGGCGCCCAAGTGTACAAAGGTCCAAAAAAAGAAATCGGATTCTACAACGATGTCAAGATAGACACAGCCACAAATTCACGCCTGTTTTCTGGCATATCAAACCCATTTACCGTGTTTCACTGGCATGGCGACACGTTCGATCTTCCAAAAAATTCCACCCGCCTTGCATATTCAGAGCTGTACAACCAAGCATTCCAATGTGGCTCTGCAGTAGCAGTACAGTTCCACTTTGAGGTAAACAAAGAGATCGTGACATCATGGCTCGACACAACCCAAGAAGACCTAGGCGACATAGATCCGAACAAAATTCGAGATCAAATAGATGCCAACATTGGAAACGTTCAGACAAACATGAAAATTTTTTACAAGAACTTCAAGTCAGTGTTCAACCTCTAACTAAAGTTAATATATTGAGCTAGAGTGTGTCCGATCACATTATGAGTTCCACTAAAAAAATTTTTGATGAAACAATCAAAACGGATCATAAAGTAATTACCGAAGAAGCTTCAAAATCAATCCTCAAGGCATATGGAGTCAAGGTACCACCATATGCTTTAGTAAAATCATCAAAGGAGGCAGTCAAGGCTGCAAAAAAGATTGGCTATCCACTTGTGATGAAGATAGTCTCCCCACAAATTCTGCACAAGACAGATGTGGGCGGAGTCAAAGTCGGAATTAACAGTGACAAGGAGGTAAAGCAGGCCTTCAACGACATGTACGGCCGCCTCTCAAAGAAAAAAGGCGTTGAAGTAAAAGGCGTTCTTTTGGAAAAAATGGTTCCAAAAGGAATCGAGATGATAGTCGGCCTCCAAGTCGACCCGCAGTTTGGCCCAGTCATCATGGCAGGCCTAGGCGGCGTAATGACTGAGGTCTTTAAAGACGTTGCATGGAGAATGCTTCCAATTACAATCGATGACGCAAAATCCATGATTAATGAATTAAAATCATCAAAGATCTTCAAAGGCTTTAGGGGAAGCAAGCCGATAGACTTGGACATGCTTGCAAAGGCGCTAGTCCAAATAGGCAAGATAGGCACAGAAAACGCCGAATACATCAACAGCATCGACTTTAACCCAATCGTGGTGTATCCAAAATCATACTATGTCGTAGACGCAAAGATAATTCTAGGGAAGGAGGTAAATCCTAACGCAATCTCAAAGGCACAGCCAGACGACTCATTTATGGAAAAGTTCTTCACGCCAGAATCAGTCGCACTGGTCGGCGCATCAGCCACCCCAGGCAAGGTTGGCAACTCTGTTTTAGACAGCCTTGCAAAGCACGACTACAAAGGCAAAGTCTATCCAATAAACCCCAAGGCAGACGAGATCCTCGGAATAAAGTGCTACCCATCACTTGAGGCAATAAATGACAAAGTGGATCTAGTCGTAGTTTGCGTAGACCTCTCAGTCACACCGCCAATCCTTGAGAGCTGCGCAAAGAAAGGGATCCACAATGTGGTGATCGTGTCAGGCGGTGGAAAGGAGCTCGGAGGAGAAAGAGCTAACTATGAAGCTCAAATAAAATCACTATCTGAAAAACACAAGATCAGAATTATCGGTCCAAATTGCATCGGAATGTTCAATGCGGCAAACAGACTCGACTGTGCCTTCCAAGGACAAGCTAGAATGGTCCGAGCTAGACTAGGCAACGTTGCCCTACTCTCACAGAGCGGGACGATGGGGATTAGCTTCTTGGAGACTGCAGACACGTTTGGCCTCTCAAAGATGGTAAGCTATGGCAACAGGTCCGATGTCGACGAAGCCGACATGATCTGGTACCTTGGAAACGATCCGCAGACAAAAGTAATCGCATTATACGTAGAAGGTTTTGGAGACGGACGCAAGTTCATCGAAACTGCAAAACGAGTCATGAAGGAAAAGAAAAAACCAATAGTGATTTGGAAGAGCGGCAGGACAGAAGCTGGCGCAAAGCAAGCAGCATCACATACCGGCTCACTTGGCGGCTCTAACGCAATAATCATGGGCGCATTCAAACAGGCGGGAATTATCTCAGTTGACAGTTACCAAGAGTTGGCAGCAGTGACAAAAGCGCTTGCATGGCAACCAGCGGCCAAGGGCAACCGAGCTGCAATGTGCAGCAACGGAGCAGGCCCGATGATTAGCGGAATTGACCACTTTGAAAGACTCGGACTCGAGCTGGCCCAAGTCACACCACAAACGCTAAAAGAGCTAAAAGAACACTTCCCGCCAACCTATGTCATTGGAAATGGAAACCCAGTCGACGTCACTGGTGGTGCAAACGCAGACGACTACAGATACACAATCCAAAAGTTCTATGATGATCCAAATGTTGACATCGTGATGCCCTGGTTTGTTTTCCAAGATGACCCTCTGGAGGAGACAATCATCCAATATCTGGCAGAGTTCTCAAAGCAGCAAAAGAAACCACTTCTTGTTGGTGGAAACGGCGGACCGTACACGCAAAAAATATCAGCACTCATCGAAAAAGAAGGCGTCCCAGTGTACGACGATATACGAGACTGGGTCGCGGCCGCTGCTGCCCTTGCACAGTGGGGAAGACAGCTCAAGGGTTCTCCTTAGAGAACATTTATTTCAACCATAAAAATCGAATCAAACATGGCTCTAGTTACTACATCAAAATCAAATGGAATTGCCACAGTCAAGATCAACAGGCCAGACAAGCTAAACGCGATGAACACAGATGTCGCCAAAGAAATCATCAAGACCTTTGAGGAATTAGACAAAGACGGCGAAGTCAAAGTAATAATTCTCACAGGCGAAGGAGACAGGGCTTTTTCTGCAGGTGCAGACATTGAATACATGTCAAAGATAACTCCAGACGAGTCAGTCGAGTACGCAAAGCTTGGACAGTTGTTGACTGCAACAGTTGAAAATGTCTCAAAGCCGACCATTGCTGCAATAAACGGATTTGCTTTGGGCGGTGGATGCGAGCTTGCAATGTCTTGCGACATCAGAATAGCTGCAGACACTGCAAAACTTGGACAGCCGGAAGTGACAATTGGAATCCCTCCAGGATGGGGCGGAACCCAGCGTCTGATGAGAATTGTCGGGATAGCAAAGGCAAAGGAGCTTGTATACACAGGCAAGATGATCAAAGCAGACGAGGCAAAGGAGATAGGCCTAGTCAACCAAGTTGTCCCACTTGCGTCTTTAGCTGATGAGGCACTAAAGATGGCGCAGCAGATTGCGGCAAACTCAGTTTCCGGCGTAAAGATGTCAAAGATTGCTATCAACAAAGGCCGAAACGCGGACCTCGATACTGGTCTTGGAGTGGAGCTTTTGGCATGGAGGAACTGCTTTACAGATCCGGACAGAGAGCAACGCATGACTGCCTTTGTAAACAAGTCAAAAAAATAAGCTCTCCCTAATTTTCTTTATTACTAGTTGGTCATAGGTGAAAAGATTATTATAATTTGGAGAGGCATGCTCAGTTATGGCAACTGAACAATCACAGAAACTCATTACGATCACGCCAAAGGCAGCTGAGAAGATAATTGAGTTCATGAAGGAAGAGGCAGAAAAACCAGAATACCTTCGAGTCTACGTCCAAGGTGGCGGATGCTCAGGCCTATCATACGGCATGGGATTTGAAGCCAAGCCAGAAGAAGACGACACAATCATCGAAGAATCTGGAGTCAAACTGTTAGTGGACAGCTACAGCCAAGAACACCTCAGGGGAGCAAACATAGACTACATCGAGTCCCTAATGGGCTCAGGATTTAAGATCAACAATCCAAACGTCACAAAGACCTGCTCATGTGGTCACTCGTTTAGCACCCAGTAGACCCTCAATTTTTCCCATTTTTGGATCACCCCAGATCACAATCCGCGCGTGTAATCGTCATAAGCACTTATATCTTACATTGAGAAAGATAAATCATTGATATTTAGGAGGTATATTTTCAATTGCCACAATCAGGAATTGTCAAATATCACGTTAAGCTATCCTTTGAAGTTGACGGACTGGTTGAGAGAGCAGATATAATAGGCGCAATTTTTGGGCAGACGGAAGGACTCCTAGGCCCAGAGATGAACCTAAATGAGCTCCAACGAGTCTCCAAAGTCGGAAGAATAGAGGTAACGACAACAGCTACTACAAACACCACTAAAGGTGAAGCACTAATTCCTATGAGTACTGATATAGACACGGCCTCCTTAATAGCAGCAGCAATCGAAAGCATCGACAAAGTAGGTCCATTTGACTGCAAGTTCCAGCTAACAGCAATCGAGGATGTCAGGGCCACAAAAAAGGACGACATCATCAAGAGAGCCAAGGCAATCAAGCAGCAATGGGCAACAAAGACAATCTCCGAAGGAGAATCAATGCTAAAAGACATCCACGAAGGAACCTCGATGTCAGGCAAGTTGACCACCTACGGACGCGCAAAGCTTCCGTGTGGCGTAGGAGTCTTTGACTCACCATGGATCATTCTAGTGGAGGGTCGAGCAGATGTAATTAACCTCCTTCGCGCGGGAATCGACAACGCACTCGCAATTGATGGAGCACGAATCGACGAGTCAATCAAGGATTTGTGCGACACAAAAGAAAAGGTGGTTGCGTTCCTTGACGGCGACAGGGCAGGAGGATTCATCCTCAAAGAGCTCAAAAATGTAGTCGACATCGACATCATACACCGCGCCCCAGAAGGCGTAGAAGTAGAAGAGCTCACCCCGCAGCAGATCACAGACATACTCAAAGACACAATCGAGGAGATGAAAAATCCAAAACCAAAGCCCACGGTTGAGCCAACCGACAAGCCACTAGCTGAGCTTGCCGAAAAAACCTACACCAAGATCAATGAAACACTTGAGGCTGTAGGATTGGATGCAAACAAAAACGAGGTCTTCAAGGTACCAATATCGGAGCTCGTCTCAAAGTTGTCGGTGCAATCGGGAATCAAATATCTAGTACTCGACGGAATAGTGACCCAGAGGCTGGTGGATAGCGCAAAGCAAGCAGGCATTGAGTGTGTCATAGGACACAGGATTGCCAACCTTACAAACAAGGACGGTGTTGCGCTCAAGACGTTCACCGAGCTTGGAGTAGCATAAATACTCTTTTTTCTTTTTTAATTTATTACAATGAGCGAGCTAAAGATCCAGCACCTAGTAACCCTGACTGAGCTTCTCTCAAAAGGTGCAAAAAACAATTTTGTTTCAATCACGACCTCCCAGCTCGGAGAAGGGATTCATCGCTCGCAACAAGCAGCGTCAAAGCATTTACTTGAGCTGGAACAGGGAGGGTACATCGAAAGAATAATGAGTGGAAGAAAGATCTCAGTCAAACTCACAAAAAAAGGATACGAACAGATAGCAGACCTCTGCAGCATGCTGCAGAAAAGCCTTGATTCTGTTCCCTCTGAAATCGAGCTCAACGGCACCCTGATCTCCGGCATGGGCGAGGGCGCCTACTATATGTCTCTCAAAGGATACACAAAACAGTTCAGTTCAAAGATAGGTTATGTCCCATTTCCCGGAACACTCAACGTCAAGCTGAACAAAAAAGAAGACGTCGAGGCCTTGCGCCAGCTAAACACCATAGAGGGAATCAAAATAGATGGATTTTCCGACGGCAAGAGGACTTATGGCTGGGTCAAGTGCTACCACTGCATTCTAAATGACAAAATCGACTGCGAGCTAATCTTGCTTGAACGCACACACCACGACAACTCGGTAGTCGAACTGATTTCAGAGTCAGACATAAGAAAAAAGGCAAACCTCAAAAACGGCTCAAAGATCACAATCAGGATTCCGCTATAGTCTAGAGGCCGTGCAGTGCCTCACCGTATTCTTTTTCTATTTTGGAACTTGAAAATTCTGGTATTGGGGATTGCAGCCTTGCGACGCGCACCTCCAAGTTCAAGTTCTTGCAGCCATCGATTATGAATTTTTCTTGGTGCACTTGGTCGTAGCCGAGTGCTATGATATCAGGTCTTACCTTTTCCACCGTCTTGAAAATGTCGCCTTCATGTCCCACGATGCATAGGTCCACCATCGAAAGAGACGAAATCAGTTCCTGTCTTTGCTCTTCTGTGTGTAGCGGCTTTCTTTTTTTGAGCTTGACTGCGGTATTTGCGGTGGCAACCACTACTACCAGCACGTCCCCCAACGCCTTTGCCGCATTGAGTGTGTATATGTGGCCTGGGTGGATAATATCAAAGACCCCACCTGCGAGCACCACATGTAGTGTTGTTCTTCCAAATTCAGTGAGCGCATCCTTGTTCTTTGTTATCAGATCGTTTTTGACAAGGCTATCGAATCTTTGAACGAGGTATTCCTCTGAGAGCTGCATCCGCTTGACGCATACAGCCAGCGGTTTTTCGTTTGTGAGCGAGCAGACATAGAATATCCCAAGAATTCTTTTGTCAATTATGTCCAAACAAGGATCACTACAAATTCTTCATCTAACTACTCTATGAAGTTAGCTCTGGCTCTATTCCCTTTGCTATTCTTAGTGCGTCCACTAGTCCGTCTGCATACCCAATGGAAAGTATTGCAAGCTCGTCTTTTCCCTGCTCAAAGAATCTTTCTGCATCTTTTATGTAGAGATCGGCGTTTTCAAGAACGCCTGCAAACTCTGGAGCGTCCTTGTAGTATGGCGCAATCTGATTCAGTGCACGCCTCACCATCGGGATGTATTTTTTCATCATCTGTGATGCGATTTTTTCCAGCTTTGAGGCGTTGTCGGCCGGCTCATCTATACATCTTGCAAATGCCTTTAATGCATCAGACTCGGTAAAATGAAGTGTACCTGGGATCACAATTGAGTGTGGCGGTGCGCCAAAATCCACACCAAGCAAATTCTTGATGCTTGCTGCCACAATATTTTGGTCTTCTGAGCCTATCCTTGATGTCACGATAGCGTACGTGGATTCTGAGATCACTTTTCTTGCCTGTTCTTTTTCTGATGCAAGCAAGCTCTCAAGCGCGTCCTTTGGATTCAAAAAGAAGCCCTTGTCTTGGTTGTACTCCAGCAAGACAACTGTGTGGTTTCCCACTCGGAGGTTGTCATAGATTGTGTAGTATCCACTCGTTGCAGGTGTTCCACTCATAATCGTCACGGTTCTGCCCACCTTGTAGTAATGCAAGCCACACTCTCCAATCAGTGAAGTTACCGCAGACGATGCGTGAATCGTTCCAGTTTTGATTTTTTCAGACACTGCTCTGGTTCTGAGCTCGATGTGCGTAGTTGCAATATATGGGTCTCCAAGAGATAACAGTACCACATTCTTTGATTTTGCATTTTCGAGAATTTCTTTTCCGTCCTCGACTAGCCACCTTGGTGCAAGCTTGAATTCGCCTTTTGTTGCTTCCTTTAGCGTCTTTGTCTCATGCTCAGACATTGGACTTGTGAACTGCTCAAGATATACCATGTCGGCAGATGCAATCAGTTTTTTTGTTTTCTCAGACAGCGAATCAATCCCGCCAATGCCTAGGCCGACAAACCACAACATGACTATCTTTTCTTTGAGTCATGTAGCCGCTTTAGGTGGTGCAGCGTGTTTTTGATTACTTCGATTCCTCTCAGATATTCGCTCATCGAGACGCGTTCATCTATTGTGTGTGACGCGTGCGGGTCGCCAGGACCATACGTCACTACCGGGATGTTCCATAGTGAACCAATGATGTTCATGTCACCAGTTCCTGTCTTGCGAATAAGCGCAGGCCTTGTGTGCTCCACATCCATCACTCCGAGCGTAAAGGCCCTGATGAGGGGCGAGTCCAGCGGCGCCTCAAATGGCTCCGTCTCATCAATTACAGAGTATATTGCCTCTACTCCCTGCTTTTTTGATATCTCGTTTACCTTTAATGCGATTTTTTCTCCAATCATCTTACAGTTCATGTTTACTGGAATCCTGATGTCCATTACAGTGTTGCATTCTTTTGGTGTTACATTGTGACTGTCCCCTCCTTTGATCTCAGTAATCGTTGCGGTAAGCAGCATACCTTTTGATTTTCCTTCCTGGTTTTCCTCTAGGTGTTTTTTGAGCTCTGCAGTGAACTTGGTGGCCTCTTCTATTGCATTTTTTGCAAGCCATGGTGCCGATGCGTGTGCCGAGTCACCAACATTTACTTTGAGATGTATTGCAATTCTTCCCTTGTATGCGATTGTGACGTTTGTGACGCCGCTTGGCTCACCAAATATTGCGTAGTCTATGTCGAGCTTTTGTTTTGCCAGATTCTTGATCCCAGTTGCGTTTCCTTCTTCATCTACTGCACCTACAAAAATTATCGTGCCGTTGTTTTTCTGAATCGTCGCAGCTGCAAGAAGTAGAGCCATCAGTGGGGCCTTTGCGTCTGATGCACCACGTCCATAAAGAAAGTCACCCTCCTTTCGCACCTTGACTTTGCCAGGCACTGTATCCATGTGACCGCAAAGCAACACACGGGGGGAGCCGCTGCCAATTGTCGCAATCAGGTTGCCTACCTCGTCGGTACGTATGTTTTCAAATCCCAAGTCGTCGCACTTGTCTGCCAGAAATTCGGCCATCGGTTTTTCTGCCAAGGATGGTGTGTACAGCCTGAGTGCCTTTTCTAGCAGCTTAATTGAGAATCTAGGGGTTATTGTAAATGAAGAGTCCATTGATTTATTTTCCTGCATTTACTGCGTATTCTAAAATCTTTGCGGCTATGTCCACTCCGGTCACGCGCGCCACGTTTCTGTACTCCGTGGTGTTGTTTATTTCGTGGACTATAAGCCCCCTGTCGTTGCTTTCCATGAGGTCGACTCCCACGATTTGGCCTTTTACTGCGTCCTTTGCCTTTATGCAGACGTCCTCGAGCTCCTTTGTCACCTTGCACACTTCGGCGGTCCCTCCAAGATGGGTGTTTGTCTTCCAGTTCTCCGGAGTAGAGTTTCTGTATATTGCTCCCGCTACTGCATCCCCAATTACGATTGCGCGAATGTCCCGTGGCGGCCTGTTGACAAATTCCTCCAAATAGTGCACCTGGTAAATTGGGTACATCTTTTCTCTTTCCTCGATGATTCCTTCTGCAGACTCTTTGTTATTCAGCTTTGTCACCATGCGGCCCCAGCTTCCAACGGTCGGCTTGATCACGCGTGGGTACCCGAGTGTGTCTAGTGCCTCAAGTGCAGAATCTTTTGAGAATGCCACTGTGACAAACGGAGTCTTGATTCCTGCCTTTTGCAAAAGCATGTGGGTGAACAGCTTGTTACCTGCATATATTCCGCAATGCAAAGAGTTGATCACTACTGCACCCATACCCTCAAGTGCTGCAGTTGAATGTAGGTTTCTGTAATAGCTGACGCATCTCTGCAACACTGTGTCGTACGGAGCTTTCTTATCAAGATCCAAGATTAGGTTCTTACAATCTATCATCTGAAGATTGATGCCCTTTTTGCTTGCAGCATCAACAAGGGCTTTTTCTTCTGGTCTGATAGTGTCGTAGAGAACCGTGATAGGTGGGCTCACTGGCCCCAGTCCTCTCCAACGCTTTGGGCTGGTTTTAACCCAAATCCGCCTGAAGATTTTGTTATCTCAAAACTTGCACCGCAGTCTGGGCAAGTCACCAACTCGCCCTCAACGGCATCCTGTGGGATGGAAATATCGGAATCACATTCTGCGCATTTTGCCATGGTTATTCTTTAGTCCCTTTTGAGTCATTAATTATCTTTCTTTCAAGCTTGCCCTCAAGTGGGATCTCAAGAAGGTCGCCCATCCTGAGGTTTTTAAGTCCAAGCGCAACTGCTTTTGCCTGCTCGTCATTCTTCTCCAAACCCAATAGTGACATCAGGTACGCAGAGCCGGTCTTGCCTGCAAGCTCGCCAAATACGATTCTTCTCCTGTTTCCCACTACGCGCGGCGGAATAGGCTCGTAGGCCGCAGGGTTCCTAAGTATGGCAGCCAGGTGCGTTCCCGCCTTGTGCTTGTAAGCTGTTGGGCCAACTATAGGCTTTGAGTCGTACGGTGGGATTCCAGTATAGTCTTCAATTAGCCTTGAGAGATCCATTAGCATGTCCAGCCTGAAATCATTTGGAGACCTATACAAGTAAGTGAGTGCCACTGCAACTTCAGCAAGTGATGGGATTCCAGTTCTTTCTCCGATTCCGTCTATTGTGGTGTGGATTTGTTCTGCCCCTGCATCTACTCCTGCAAACGCATTTGCAAGTGCAAACCCGATATCGTTGTGGCAGTGCACATCAAGTGGAACCTTGATTTTTTCTCTTACCATCTTGACGAAGTTGTACATTCCTTTTGGCCGCATGATACCAACCGTATCAGGAAGGCTGATCCTGTCCACCCCTGCTTCTTCTATTGCCTTGCAAACTTTGAGCAAGAACTCCGGGTCTGCGCGGCTTCCATCCTCTACTGTGAATCTCATTTTGAGGCCGTGTGACTTGGCATACTCTACTGTCTCCACTGCTCTTCTGAGTGCTTCTTCTCGTGTTATTCTAAGCTTGTCTTTTAGATGAATATCTGAAATTCCAAGATACGTAGCAGTCCATTTTGGATCACACTTGAGTGCCACATCCACATCTGACTTGAGTGCTCTTACATGTGCGACGATGTCTGCTTTGAGACCCTGTTTTATGATAGTCTTGGTTGCCTCGAAATGATCATCTGATACTACTGGCGATATCTCGATTTGGTCGACTCCGAAATAATCTAGCATCCATGCAATCTGGATCCTCTGCTTGTTTGTGAATGTGACACCTGGGTGCTGCTCCCCCTCCCTGAGCGTACTGTCCAGTACGCGAATCTTTCTTGGCTTTTTGTCGTATTCGTTATACAAGTGCGCATAGTAATTTGGATCGTTCATTTGCAGAGATTCTAGTCGGGACTACCAGTTATAAACATATTCGTACTAAAAACGGCTAATTTCAGAGCTAAGCAGTAATTTTTAGGCTCAAAACAATAATTCAGATCCGAATCTCGTTATGTTACATCGCGCAGAATTATTACCGTGTTTGTATCAGAGACACCTTGAATCTTGCGCAGTGAGTCAATCGAAGTGTTTATTTCAGTTATGTTTGGAGCCGAAATTATTACTGCAATGTCGTACTGCCCTGTGATTTCGTAGACCGTCTTGACCCCCTCCAGCTTGGTGAGCCTTGCAGAGACCTTTGATGTATCCATTGATGATTCCACAGAAATTAGAACGATTGCCTTTGTTGCGTTCTGCTCACCTATTTCTATAGTGAACTTTTTGATTATGCCGCCGTCAAGCAGGTTCTTTACTCTGCGCCTTACTGCGGACTCGGAAAGTTTGAGCTTTTTTCCAATATCCACAAACGACTCCCTAGAGTCTTCCTTTAGGAATTTGAGAATCTCATCGTCAATTTTGTCCTTGTACATTTTTTCTTCTCTCCGCCTCTCTAGCAAATAATCTGTCTAGTACTTCTAATACCTTTGTAATTTCGGCCTCAGAGATTACGAGTGGAGGGAGCAACCTGAGTATGTTTCGCCCAGAGTAAAGAAGTAGTACTCCTTCCTTTATTCCATCAAACAGTATATCCTTTACTTCGAATTTCATCTCGACACCAATCATTAGCCCTTTTCCCCTTACTTCGCGAATTATGTTGTGCTTTTGTTTGAGCTTCTCAAGGCCGTCAATGAAATACTTGCCAACTTTAGCAGCATTCTCAATTAGGCCGTCTTGTGTCAGAGCTTGGATTGTCGCAGTTCCTGCAGCGCACGAAAGTGGGTTTCCTCCAAATGTGGATGAGTGTTCGCCTTTGCTCATTGCGGCCAAAATCTCAGGCCTTACCAGTGTGGCACTCATTGGTACCCCCCCTGCAATTCCTTTTGCAAGACACATTATATCTGGCGCCGTATTCCAGTGCTCAGACGCCCACATCTTGCCTGTTCTGCCCAATCCGGCCTGAATTTCGTCAAAAATTAGCAGAATCCCGTTCTCGTCGCAGAGTTTGCGCACATCCTGCAAAAACCCAGGCGGAGCTACATTTATGCCGCTCTCACCCTGAATCGGCTCTAGGATCACAAATGCGGTGTCCTTGTTGATCTTTGACTTGAGCGCTTCAATGTCACCAAATGGCGCAAAGTCTACTTTTTCTACTAGCGGCATGAATGCTTTGCGGTACTTTGGATTAAATGTAACAGACAAAGACCCAAGAGACTTGCCGTGGTATGATCCGTTCATTGCAATCATTCCTAATTTTCCAGTATACTTTCTTGCAAACTTGATTGCGGCCTCTACTGCCTCAGTACCACTGTTGCCTAAGTGTACCTGTGTGAGGCCCTTTGGTGCAACATTAATTAGAGTCTCCAAGAATTCTTCGCGCGTCTTGTTGTAAAGCGACGAGTGTACTGTGATTATTTTGTCGAGCTGAGCTTTCAGTGCAGCAATGACACGCGGGTTTCTGTGTCCAACCAAAGCTACTCCGTATCCACCCATGCAGTCAATGTACTCTTTATTATTGATGTCCCAGACTTTTGCGCCAAGTCCTTTTTCCACCGTGACAGGGAATCTCTGAAGGTGAGACCCCAGATAGTCATCCTCAGTCATTTCGTTATTACCGTGCATCTTGTGTGAGAAATAGCCGATGATATAGGATTTTCTCGCTGGCCGTTTGCAATTAGTGCTTCTTTTACTCCCATGTCGAGTGCCTCAGTTGCGGCAAGAATTTTTTTTTCCATGCCAAAGCCCACCTTTGGGCGGATCTCCTTTGCTTCTGCGTTTGTCATCTTTTCGACAAGCCTCTCGTTCATGAGCAATCCGTCCACATTGGTCAGAAACAGTATCTTGTCGCTTTGAATTGCACCTGCTACGTTTGCAGCGGCCCTATCGCCGTCGATGTTTAGCAAGTCAAATTCCTTGCTTACCGCAATTGGGGATATCACAGGTGTGTAGCCGTGCGAAAGCAACAGCTTTAGCAGACCTCCGTTTACCTTGGTCACCTTTCCTGTGTAGCCACCGTCAATCACCTGCTTTCTTCCCTTTTCGTTGATTATGACGAGTTTTTCTTTTCTTTCAGCTTGGAAGATCTGACCGTCTACTCCGCTGAGTCCGACTGCATTGATTCCGTTTTTTTGCAACATCTGAACTATTGCCTTGTTTATTTTCCCAGACATCACCATCGTAAAAATTTCTGCAGTCTCTTTGTCTGTGTACCTTGATTTGATGCCACCAGGTGAGACTACGAACTTGGGTTCCTTGCCAAGTAACTCACAGGTCTTTGTGACTTCCTTTCCGCCACCGTGAACCAAAATCACTCCTTCCTGCTCTGCTACCTTTTTGATATCAGGAATCGTTGAGGGGTGGAGGTTTTCTACCACACTTCCACCTATCTTGATGGTAATCATTTCTTAAACTGGTGTGAGCGGCGAGTATCTGAGGCCGTCCATTTCATCAAAGCCGGCCATTATGTTCATGTTTTGAACCGCAGAGCCTGCTGCCCCCTTCATGAGGTTGTCTGAAGCAGATAGTGCAACCAATCTGTGATTGTCTTCGTCAATGTCGAATCCGATGTCGCAAAAGTTTGAGCCGACTACGAATTTTGGATCAGGGAACTTGTAGAGTCCTTTTTTATCGCGAATCAGTCTGATAAAGCGCTCGTTTTTGTACATCTCTCGATACACCTTCCACAGCTCAAGCTCAGTCATTTCTTTTTTAAGGAATGTGTGATTTGTGCACAGTATGCCCCTGACAATATCCACTGCGTGCGGGCTCATTGAAACATGTACTGGCTTGCCTGCAATTTCCGACAGTTCTTGTTCTATCTCACCGGTGTGTCGGTGCTTTGCAGGCTTGTATGGCCTAATCACACCTGAGCGCATTGCGTGGTGAGTCCCTGCAACGCTTCCTGCCCCAGCCCCAGATGAGCCAATCTTTGAGTCCACTACAAGGTGTTCAGTATCAATCAAATCGTTTTTGACAAGAGGTGCCAATGCAAGCATCGAAGTTACTGCCATGCAGCCAGGACACGACACCAGCTGTGCGTCTTTGATCTTTTCGCGGTGAAGCTCTGGCACTCCATAGACTGATTTTGCCAAATAGTCAGGGTGTGGGTGTTCCCAGCCATACCACTTGGTGTATCCTTCCTGCTTGTGCAGCCTGTAATCGGCAGAAAGATCAACGACTTTGAGGCCTCTGTCATACAATGCCTTTACAATTTCGGTTGCCGTACCATGCGGAACCGCAGTAAATACCAGGTCGCACTTGTCAGACATTTTATCATAATCAAGCTCAGAAAACGTAAGCTCTGTGAATCCCTTTAGTGCAGGCTGCACGCGGTGTAAATACTCGCCAACGTATTGCCTTGATGTCACCATGGTGATCTCCACTTTGGGATGAGTCACCAAAAGACGTAGCATCTCTCCGCCGACATAGCCTGATGCGCCAACTACTCCTACTCGCAACATGTTCCTACACTGCATGCGGTATAATTTATTGTATTCTGAGTTGGAAAAAAATTTATTCAATTTCATATAGTCACATTGTGATGGCAAGATCAGATCTGGAGAACCGCAGAAAATCCAAAGCAGACTACAACCGCCAAAGATACAACAAGGATCCAGAATTCAGAAACAAAGTAAAGGAGGCATACAGAAAATGGTATGCAAAAAACAGAGACTCAGTGATCGAGCGGGTAAGCAAGAACCACCAAAAAAATCACACCAAGTATCTGCTGTACCAAAAAGAGCACTATCGTTACCTCAAGTACCGTAGAAAGTACGTCGAAAAGAATGCCTAGCGAAAAAATTATTTTCTAACCAGAGTCAGCGCGTACTTGATCATTTCTTGTGGAATGTTTTTCTTTGCAACCCTTGCCAGTCCCTTGAATTCGACGGTGTTGTTTATTTCGTGGCAAACAAGTCCGCGCATCTTGTCCTCCATGAGGTCTATCCCAAGTATCCCGCCACCAACTGCCTTTGACGCCTTGATGCAAATATCCTCTACTTCTTTTGTTATCTCGCAGAGCTCAGGATCCCCTCCAAGCGCAATGTTTGTTTTAAAGTCGCCTTGTGACTTTCTGTACATTGCTGCGACTACCTGATCTCCAACCGTAATTGCCCTGATATCGCGTGGAGGCCTGTCGATCATTTCCTGCAGATAGTATATTCTATCGTGTGAGCCGTCCTCTATTTCGCGCATCTCGATTATTGCTTCAGTCGTGTCTTTGTCACGCAAAGGCAGTATGCCCCTGCCCCAGCTACCAATCACAGGTTTTATCACTATAGGATACCCCACCTTGTTGATTAGATTCATTGCCTCCTCTGATGAAAATGCAAAGTATGTTTTTGGTGTTGGCACGCCTGCTTTTTTTAGCAAAAGCGACGTGACCATCTTGTTGCCGCATCTGTTTGCCACCTCGTAGCTGTTGATCACAGGTACCCCTAGGAACTCCAAACATGCGGTAAAATGCAGCCCCCTAAAGTAGCTGACGCATCGCTCCATGACGACGTCGCCGAAATCAACGTCTTGGCGTTTGCTTTCAGTGCTGAGATGAGTTATTTTCGCATCAAGTGAAATCACATCATGACCCAGCTTGGATGCTTCGTCCTGGAGCATCTTTTCTTCAAGTCTGAGTCTGTCAAAGACTATGCAGACTTTGGACAACTATTCTCCCCAGTCTTCGCCAACGCTTTCTGCCGCTTTCAGCTCAACGTTTGCGCCGCTTTTCTTTGCTATCTCAAAGTCTGCGCCACATTCTGGACACGAGACTATCTCACCTACAGCAGCGTCTTCTGGCACGTTGATTGTTGCGTCACATTCTAAACAGTTCATTACGATCCTTCTCACCTCTTGTCTAGTAATTTATTAGCTTCTGTCGTTTGCAGTCCCCACAACTCGACAAAGCCGGTCGCCTTTCTCTGATCAAAAGCCGAACCTTTTCCATAGGTAGCAACATCATGTCGATACAACGAGTACTTGGACTTGCGTCCCACTACCCGCATGTTGCCCTTGTATAGCTTTAGCTTGACAGTGCCTGTGACTACTTTTTGAGATTGGTCTATGAATTTGTCCAAGTCCGTCTTGAGCGGGTCCTGCCACAAGCCAGAATACGCAAGCCAAGCCCATTCTTGGTCCACAATCGACTTGAACTTGTTTTGGTGTTTTGTGTGTACCATTTTTTCCAAGTCAGAGTGCGCCTCGATTATGCACAAAGCCGCAGGAGTCTCATATACTTCTCTGGACTTGATGCCGACTACTCGGTCTTCGATGTGATCAACTATTCCCACGCCGCAAGATCCTGCTACTTTGTTTGTGTACTCGATTAGCTTTACTGGTGACATTCTCTTTTTATCCACTGCGATTGGGATTCCGTTTGCAAATTCAATTTCCAAGTATCGCGGCTTGTCTGGTAGGTTCTTTGTCTTTACCCAGATGAACGCATCAGATGGTGGCTCACTGTATGGGTCTTCTAGATTCCCTCCCTCTATTGCGCGACCCCACAGATTCTGATCAATTGAAAACTTTTTTGACACTGTATCTATTGGAATGCCATGCTGGTTTGCAAATTCTAATTCTGTTGCCCTGTCAAGGTTCAAGTCCCGAATCGGTGCAATTATTGGGAGATTAGAACCCGATGCAAACGTAACGTCAAATCGCACTTGGTCATTGCCCTTTCCTGTGCAGCCGTGTGCCAGTGCGTCGACTTTTTCTTTTTTTGCCACCTCTAGGACTTTTTGCGCAATTAATGGTCGCGCAAGCGACGTCGCAAGACAGTACTTTTTTTGATATAGCGCGTTTGCCTTTATTGCCGGGTGGATGAACTTTTTGACAAACTCCTCTTTTGCGTCAATTGAATAATGCCGCAGAACGCCCAGCTTTTTTGCCTTGGCAGCAATCTTGCGCTGGTCGCTTCCCTCGCCGACGTCTACTGTCACAGTAATTACATCCATGTCGTGTTCTTCTTGAAGATATTTTACGACGACTGACGTATCTAGTCCACCAGAAAAAGCGAGGACTGCCTTTTGTTTCATTAGAGCTTTTGCATCAATATATTTTGCATTTATCTTTTGTGCTGATCTGAGAAATTCTCATTTCAAAAGTTTAGAAAAAAACTCACGGCAAAAATTTCCAAATAGCTTCAGCTAAAATCCGATCACTATTTAACCGAAGTTTCATAACGCTGTTTTATGAAAATTCTTGTTTTGACAGGAGCAGTAGCTGCGGCACTCATAATCATTGGAATCGTTGCTTTTAGCACACAGACCGAAACAAACCAAGGCAAGATTAGAGTCGCCTTTTTTGCAAATATCAGTCACGCTGTGCCCATAATAGGCACCGAAAGAGGCGAATTTTCAAGGGAGCTTGGAGATGTACAAATTGAGACCAAGATAGTAGACAGTGGTCCACAGGCAATCGAAGCATTATTTGCAAATTCGGTGGACATTGCTTATGTCGGACCAGTACCATTTGTCAACGGCTACATCAAGTCCGGAGAACAAGGCATCAAGATACTTGCCGGTGCAGCACACAACGGTGCCAGTTTTATAGTTCAAAAAGATTCCACCATATCCTCTGCAGCTGACCTTGCAGGAAAAAAGATCGCAGCACCATTCATTGGAAACACGCAGGACGTATCACTTCGTAACTACTTGACAGAAAACAACCTCAAACCTGCTGAAAAAGGAGGCAACGTCATAATTTACAACATAGAGAATGCCGAGATCTTTACGCTTTTTGCCAAAGGTGACATTGATGCAGCGTGGGTACCTGAACCAACCGCAACCATTTTGGTCGAACAGCTTGGTGGCAAACGACTCTTCAAAGAAGAAGAGATCTGGCCAGAAAAGAAATTTTCATCCGTCTTGCTTGTTGCTCGCTCTGACTTTGTGCGGGATCATCCAGACTGGATAGAAAGATGGCTTGTTGCACACGAAAATACCATACAGTGGATCAACCAGAATCCATCTCAGACTGAGGCTACGTTTATAGAATTTTACAAAAAGCACACAGGAAAATCACTTGATGCAAAGATTATCCATGAAGCATTTTCAAATATAGTGATAACCTCGGACCCACATCCTAACTCGATTCATATCTTTGCAGAGCGAGCCTACTCGCTTGGCTACCTAGGCCACTCTGGTTACAACCTTGACGACATGTTTTATGGAGAAGCGCAATGGCAAAGCTAGAAGCAAAAAATATCGTCAAATATTTTGAGCACGATGGCCAACAGCTAAAGGCGCTTGGCGGCATAAATCTGACAGTTGAGGACGGTGATTTTGTCTGTCTTGTTGGGCCATCAGGATGTGGCAAGTCAACCTTTCTGAGAATTGCGGCAGGGTTGCAAAAACCTGACGGAGGAGAGATACTTTTGGATAACAGACCCATCATTCGTACTGGGCCAGATAGGATACTGGTATTCCAAGAGGGCGCATTGTTCCCTTGGCTCAAGGTTCGTGACAATGTAGAGTTTGGCCTAAAGATTGCAGGCATTCCAGAATCAGAAAGACGTGAAATTTCAAGCAGATATCTAGACATGATGCAGTTGACCAAGTTTGCAAACTCGTACACTTATCAACTTTCAACCGGAATGAAGCAACGAGTTGCAATTGCAAGGGCGCTCGTCATGGATCCTGCAGTCCTACTGATGGATGAGCCATTTGCTGCACTAGATGCGCAGACAAGAGAGCTGTTGCTAGTAGAAATGCAGATGATCTGGCAAAAGACGAAGAAGACGATAGTGTTTGTAACACACAGTATCTCAGAGGCCGCAATCTTGGGCAACAAAGTCGCCGTTTTCACACACAGACCATCGACCATCAAGAAAATAGTCGAGATTAATTACAGAAGACCACGACTTGCAGAAGACGAAGAGCTTGTGAAATATCAAAAATTAATTTCCGCCGAGCTTCGACCAGAGGTAAAGGCAAAGGAGTGATGATATGAAATTTAATGTTACACTAAAGAGGCTTGCCTTCTATGTCGGCTTGGTGCTTGTCTGGCAAACAATCAATATCACAAATGTATGGCCTCATAACGTATTTCCATCCCCCTACGAAGTTGCAGAAGATCTTTGGTATGGCGCAATAGACGGTAGCCTGTGGTTTGGAATAGGGACGAGTCTCTGGAGGCTAACTGCAGGCCTTGCCATCGCAATAGCTGGAGGAATCATACTTGGAATATTCATGGCGCGCGTGCCGACCGTGAACCAGACAATAGGCTCCATCATATTAGGCCTGCAATCCATTCCGTCCGTTGCATGGGCGCCTCTTGCCATAGTGTGGTTTGGACTGACAGATGCAGGCGTCATATTTGTCACAGTGGCAGGAGCAATCTTTGCAGTCACAATCAACACATACACTGGTGTCAAAAACATCAACCCGGACTTTGTTGCAGCTGCACAAAACATGGGAGCAAGCGGCGGCCAGCTCATAACAAAGGTGTTGATTCCCGCTGCCTTTCCATACATGATCTCAGGCTTCAAGCAAGGCTGGGCCTTTGCGTGGCGCGGAGTAATTGGTGCAGAGTTGCTGTTTTCGTTTTTAGGACTCGGATTTTTGCTAAATGTTGGTCGTCATCTAAACGACGTCTCACAGGTGATTGCCATCATGCTAGTCATAATGCTGATTGGAATTCTCATCGACGGCCTCATCTTCAAGAGGCTCGAAGACAGAGTCATGTCAAGGTGGGGGCTACGCTAGCCACATATTTATGACATCAATTCATTTTTAGCGAAACTAAAAACACAACAATGCAGATCACTACAAAATACATCACAGTTGCCTAGTTGTAATAAAACGCAATCGTGTCCTCCACCACTGGCCAAATCACGTTTGCAATCGATGTGGTGGGGTTGAATATCCCAGTGGACGTGGATTTTGGATTGTTTTCCATTAGGTGAATGGTTCAGCCAATGTCAAAAACGCCCACGTCATTCCCGCCAGCGCCATACATGGGATTGCCATCCACCACTCCGTTATCAGGACCATTTAATTCAAAGCACCTACAACACAAAGTATTCTGCTTGTGGATGGTGCACTACTATTGCCGCAGTCGACTGCTCAGGCACTATCTGGCCTGCCTCAGTAAGTGTCATTCCAGATTTTTGCGGCTCCAAGAGTTCCCACACAAGATGGTGTTGTGAAACATCAGGGCAGCTTGGATAACCCCATGAATACCTGAGTCCTCTTTTGCCATTGAGGCCTAGTTCTTTTTTGATCCGAAGATTTACAAGCTCAGCTAGTGCTTCTGCAGTCTCCACTGCAAGGCCGTGAAGGTAGTATGCATCTGTGTACCTGTCTTCTTTGTTCCATTTTTCGATGACTTGTTGCGTCTTGTCACCTACTGTGACTGCCTGAAATGCAACTATGTCGTCTTCTCCAAAATAATCCGCAAGGCAGAGATGCTTGCTTTGAGTCGAGCGAGGAAAATCGAATGTGACTTTGCCACCAGGGTGATCCACTACGAGCTTGTTGCCGGCGTTGTGGCAGACAAAATACCCGTACACTGCCCTTGGTTCGAAGAGTTTTTCATCCAGAACCTTTTTCTTCCATTCTTTGAGAAGCCGTTCTCCTTCTGCTTGTGCGTCCACTTTGCCCCTCAGACCCCAAGACAAGACAAAGAGCGATTTTTTGCTCAGATGCTTCCAGACCTCTTCCAAGTCGATGTCTTGTGGCCCAAGCCTGATTGGCGTGTTCAATGTAGGTGCGCGCGGCGCCTCAACTGGCTTGATTCCAGAGTGAGGCATCTCACCTTCAGGTCTCTCCACTTTGGTCTCCTGCCACTTTTCTATCCTTTCCTTCCACTCTTTGATGAATTGATCACGATCCGCTGAGACCAGCTTGTCCATTGTTTTTAGCCCATCAAACATTGTCTTGCAGTAAAACACACCGTGTGAGTAGATACCGCCTTCCTTTGCAATCCTGTTGATATAGTTGGAGTTTATGGCAGCACCACCGCACAGAATCGGAATTGAGAAATTGTTTTGCTTTGCGTGTTCGACAAAATACTGCATCTGCTTTGATGTTGACACCAGCAGCGCAGACAGACCTATTGCATCAGGCCTTACTTCGTTTATCTTTTCGACAAACTTTTGCAGTGGGACCTGTTTGCCAAGATCATACACGGTGTATCCGTTGTTCTCAAATATTGTTTTGACGAGATTCTTTCCAATATCATGTACATCTCCATACACTGTGCCAAGTACGAACTTGCCCTTGCTTGCCCCTTCCTCCTTTAGCAGATATTTTTCAAGCTCAGAGACTGCTGCCTTCATGCATTCTGCAGATTTTAGTACAAACGGCAGTATGAGCTCGCCTGCGCCAAACTTGTCTCCGACTTCCTTCATTGCGGGGAGCAAATCATCATTTAGTGTCGCAATTGCAGCAGGATGCGTCACGTTGCGCGGCAAGTCCGCAATGTTTGTTGCTCCAGAGATTTTTTCTGCTATCGCAGCTTTTACATCTGCTTCGATTCCATCTTTGAGCCTGT
The DNA here is from genome assembly GCA_040757675.1 of Thermoproteota archaeon. Classification (GTDB taxonomy): domain Archaea; phylum Thermoproteota; class Nitrososphaeria; order Nitrososphaerales; family Nitrosopumilaceae; genus Nitrosotenuis. Next base: position 39,981 of record JBFLWI010000001.1, read on the forward strand.
TTACTATTCTAAAGTATGCGCGCTTGCCCGCCGGCCAGCTTGGATCAACTTCGAGCTTCTTTTCTGCTGCCGTGGTGCTAACTTTTTCAAAATAAGCAATTACATCAGCTAGGGCGTTTGGATGTTTGTTGAATATCAGATCCTCGGCTAGCTTGCGCTCCTTTTCGTCGATCTCAGAATACGGAATTATCTCCTTTGCGTTTACGATTGCAGCATCAAGACCTGCTTTTACTGCATGGTACAAAAACACAGAGTTGAGAATCTTGCGTGCGGCAGGAACCAGACCAAAGCTTATGTTGCTCAAGCCAAGCACGGTAAAGGCGTTTGGGAATCTCTGCTTGACTAGCCTTATTCCCTCAAGTGTGTTCTTTCCGGCATCCAAAAACTCGGCCTCACCAGTTGCAAGCGTAAACGTAAGTACATCAAAGATGAACTGGTCTTCGCGCAGTCCGTATTTTTTTCCAGTCTCATACAACAATTCGGCAGTCTCTAGCTTTTCACGAGGTGTCTTTGCCATACCTTTTGGGCCTATACACAATGCGATCGCAGGAACCCCATACTTTGCCATCAGGGGCGCAAGCTTGTGGAATCTGCTTCCATCGCCTTCAAGATTTATCGAGTTGATTATAGGCCTGCCCGGTATCTGCTGGATTGCGGCCTCTATCACATTTGGGTCAGTCGAATCTATGACAAGTGGTGCATCAATTTCAAGTGAGAGCCGCTTGACGAGTTTTTTCATAAACTCCAGCTCGTCTGCCCTTTCTGTGGTTGCGACGCAGACATCAAGGCAGTGGGCACCATCTTCTACTTGGGCCCTTGCAAGATCAATTAGGCCGTCAAAATCATCAGACAGCACTAGCTGTTTTGCCTTTTTTGAGCCCTGTGTGTTGAGCCTCTCACCAATCAACAATGGCGGCGGCACCTGCCTTAGATCAACTGCTTTGAGTGCAGAGCTTACTCTTGGAGTCTTCAACTACATCAGTTTGAAGTTGGATTTTCTAAATATATACTGGTTTTTCTAAAATTGACCGTATAGTTAGTGTTTTAGGAGATTTTTTCATGCTCAGCTTATACCAGCTGCTTTCATGATCTTTTTTGCAGTTTTGTCTATGTCCACATCAGGGTTTGCAGACACAAGCAACACATTGTTACCAAGTGGAAAGCTCATCATCACTGCCTTTTCTCTTCGCGATGCAGAATATTTGACAGGCCCCAGACTGTAGTCAAACTCTTTTCTCATTGAGACGCGTAGTGCAAGCTCCATGTACATTTTCTGTCTTTCTGCAACATCTTCCAGTGGTGTTATTCCCTCCTTGAATCCTCCTGCAACAAGCCTCCCCTTCTGGTCTATCAGTCCTGCAAATCTTATTTCATCGAGATTAAGTATTGCTTGGCATTTTTGTTCAAACACCCAGTACTCGTTTGATTTTTCCATCAAGACCATGATTCAACGCTCAGCAAATCTTGCTTCATCTCTGTCAAATATATTCACAATATGCGACGCAAGCTTCTCAATGTCTATTGTCGGCTCTGCAGAAATCAGCAAAAGAATCTTTGAGAGTGGAAACGGGAAGCTTATCAGAATCACTTTTTCCCTCCTTGCTGCAATGTAGCATGTAGGCCCAAGTGTGTCGTCAAACGATTTCAAAAGCGAGATCTGTGACACAAACCGCATGAACTCCTCTAATCGTTGTTCGTCTCTCTCAAGTGGGACAAGGCCCTTCTTGAATCCCCCTGCAACCAGTTTACCGTTTTCATCCACTATTCCTGCAAAGCGGATCTCTTTTTCTTCGCAGAGCTTTTTGCATTTTTTGTCATAGTCTGGATACTGGATTAGGCTGTGCATTATTCTTGTCCCTCTATTCCCATCAAAGTCAGCGTCGAGCGTATTCTGTCTATTCTGCGAATCTTTGAAGTAATAATGTCCTTAATCAGCTCGTCTGACGGTGCATCGAGTTTGGCCAGAATATCGTATGCGCCAAATACACCGCGAATCTCCTTGATTCTGTTTATCGACTTGAGCTCGGTTATGACACGTTCCTCAGAACCAAGATCACAATTTATCAAGACGTAGGCAGTTGACAAATCAGTCACCTCCTGTGTTTTGCGGATAATCAGTGCCGCATTTTGTACAATAACTCATGAGATCGTGTACTTGTTTAACGTATATAGCATGGTTTACTGAAAATCTGAAAATCCATTCGAATATTTACAGGCGCTTCAAACATTTATGAAGAAAATTTCCTTTGCAACAAAAATAACCGAATATTTGTTTATCACGAAGGAAAATACAAAGATTATTTTGTAGATTCTTTTTGGTCTATTACCTTTCGTAGTGCAGCAATGTGCGAGGGTGTGGTACCGCAGCACCCACCAATGATTCTAACCTTTTGGTATTTTGAGATAAAGTCCTTGAGTGCTTCTGCCATCTTGTCTGGAGTCATCTTGTACACTGCGTGTCCCCCTTCGTTTTCAGGCATACCAGCGTTTGGCACTACGAGCAGGTTTAGGTCATCCTGTTCGTTTAGCCAACGAACGCTTGGCGTCATCTCGATCGGTCCAGTCGAGCAGTTGAGGCCGAACACGTCGATCCCCATATCGGAGACGGTGGTGTATGCAGCTTGAATGTTTGTTCCCAAAAGCATCTTGCCGTACTGGTCCAGTGTGACATTTGCAATCAATGGGATCTTTTTTCCCACTTTTTTCATTGCATCTTGTGAACCCTCTATTGCGAGTTTTACTTCAAGTATGTCTTGACTAGTCTCAATTAGCAATGCATCCACACCGCCAAGTATGAGTCCTTCTGCCTGCAGTGCGTACGCCTCCCTGATTTCAGAGATTGGCTTTTGCCCCAAGTCTGGATCGTTTGAGCTTGGCAAAAATCCGGTCGGACCCATGCTACCAATCACGTATCTTGGCTTGTCAGAAAACTCTGATGCAGTTTGTACTGCAAGCTCTGCGATTTTTTTGTTGAGCTCAACTGTCCTGTCGCCGTAACCGTACTCGTCGAGCTTGAGTTTGTTTGAACCAAACGAGTTTGTCTCGATGCAGTCCGCCCCTGCCTCCAAGTAGCTTCTGTGTATCTTTTTTATCCATTCTGGGTGTGTAAGAATTAGGCCGTCGTTGAAGCCGTCCTTGCCATCTGGGAAATCTTGTGGCTTTGGGTCAAACTTTTGGATTTCAGTTCCCATTGCACCATCAAAGAGTAGTATCTTTTCTTTTAGCGCGTCAAGAAAATTCTTTTTTTGCACATAAACCACCTTATTTTTTCCTCATCTTGGAGAGAATCTTTAGTGCTGCATTAAAGTCGTTTGGCGACGTAATGAGAATATCTTTTGTAGATTTGTAAATTTCTTTGATGAATTCAAGTATGTTTTTGTCGTATTTTGAAAAATCAATCCCCAGCATCTTTGCTGACTTTGCGTTATTTTGTGAAGGTATCATTATACATGGAATTACCTTGAATCCCTGAGGCTTTAATGCATCGACAATGCGGAAGACCTGCTCTGGTGACTGCACCACCTGAGTCACAAATCCTTTTGGTTGTGCGTCGATCTTTTTTTGTATCTTCTCAAAGTTAGGGTTGGCAGGAATCGACAAAAAAAAGTCCAGATTTTTGTCAAACCCAAGTTCCTTGAAATGTTTTACCACATCACTTGGTACAAGCTTAGAGTCCTTTGGGCCGTCGGGTGGCTCGTCTCCTTTGAGTATCAATAGACCATCCAGACCCAGAAGTACTGCATCATACACCGACTGTGTGAGTGCTGTGATGTTTCTGTCCCTGACCCGAAGGCTTGCCGTAATGTCCAGATTAAGGCCGTCATTTCGAATTATTGCGCCGGTTGTAATTGGCGAGATCCTAGGCACCCCCAATACAGAATCAGTCAAGTGGATTCCGTCGCAGAGCTTGCTTGCTCGAATTATCCTTTTTTCCACTTTGCCAAGTGAGCTCCTCACCTCTTTGTGAGACAGAATCCTATTTTGGAGTACTCGCGGCGGGTTGATCTCGTACCTTATTGTCATTTGTAAATTCTCCATGCTACTTGTTTATAATATGAATGTGCAAAATCAACTGGATTTATGGTGAATCGATTGGGGATAATTCAATAATCCGATTGTACTTTTGATTGTTTGATGAGCACAGAAACGCTAAGAAAATTACTTGTTTCAGAGATAACTCCGCACATTGACGACACCAACACAAAACATGCCGCAGTCCTAGTAGTAATCTACGGCCCAGAGTTAAAGACAATCATGATTAAAAAACCGATGACCATGCAGCTACATGCAGGAGAAATATCATTCCCGGGAGGCAAGCCTGCAGAAAACGATTCTGACCTACTGGACACAGCAATCAGAGAGACAAGAGAAGAAATCTCACTTGAAGTTTTGCGCGACCAAGTCATAGGACAGCTCAAAGCTGTGACGACGAGAAACTCTGGATTTACAATAATTCCTTTTTTAGCAGTAATTGACGACGTCTCAGAGCTTCGCCCAAACTACGACGAAGTAGATGAGATTCTGCACATACCACTTGTTCCATTGTTGAGAGGACTCAGACTCGACGACGACCCAAACCACAGAGCTCTCTTTGAGGCATACATCACCACCTTTGAGAATCAAATCGTTTGGGGTGCCTCAGCAAGAATTCTAAAACAGCTCCACGACATTTTCAAACAAAACAATCTCTTGTAAAGCGAAACAATCAAAGATCCTCCGAGATTCATTTAAAAAGAGGGTAAATTGCCTCAGATTTTATGGCGGCAAGAAAACCTTCCGGACGAAAGATCAGACTGCTAAAGAAACGCAAGCAAAACTCTGCAGTCCCGGCATGGATCATCTTAAAGACCAAGCGCCAAGTCCGAAGCAATCCAAAGCGAAGGCAATGGAGACAGACCGACGTGGAGGTAGGATAAATTGTCGCAAGAGGCAGAACGAGTCTACACAATCAATCTTGGCAAAGTATGGCTCTCTCCAAACAACCGCAGAGCAAAACGTGCGATCAATATGATCCGCGAGTTTGCGACACGTCACATGAAGACAGAGCAGATCAAAATAGACCAAGACTTAAGCCAGCTTGTATGGAAAAATGGCATCCGCAGTCCTCCAAGAAAGATCCGAGTAAAGATGGCAAAGACCGAGGAGGGCTATGTTCTTGTATCACCATACGAAGAAGAAAAGAAAGTCGAAGAAAAAGTAGAGATGCCAAAGGAGGTCAAACCAAAAGAACCAGAGGCCAAAGTCGAAGAGGTCCAAGAAAAGATTGAAGAAAAAGTAGAAGAGCCTGCTTCAAAAGAAAAAAAGACAGAAAAGAAATCAGAGCCAAAAAAAGTTAACGAGGAAAAATCAAAGAAATCAGAGAAAAAGTCAAAACCGGCAAAAAAGTCTGACTCTAAGAAATCTAAAAAGAAATAATTATTCTAACTGGTACAACTCGATTCCAGTCTTGATGCTTGATTCAGGCTCATCCCAATCCAAGACATTTTCTTGTGGAATCACCCCAAGTGGATCATAGTTGTCAAACTTGAGCGTGCCTTCGACTGATGCCACCACCACTACCTGCGACTTGTCGCCCTGAGTTGTGGCCAAGCTTACAGCTGTGCTGTGTTCATTGAACATGCCGCTGATTGTCTGCGTAATTGCGTTTATTTTTCCAACAGAGACATTGTCTGTCCCAAAGACGTACAGCATTGTCCTTTTAATGCTCGTTGGTGGCGCGTCATCATATAGCATTTTGATCGAGTCGCGCAGTGATGTCTCTACATCTTTGACGTCCTTGCTTGTCGAAAGAACATTCAGGTTATCTGAAATCGAAGAAGAGTCAAGTGAGTTTACTACATACAGCATTGCATGGTTTGTAATTTCGTAACATTTGGCAAGTGTCAGGTCGGGGTTGCTCTCAAGCAGTGCGTCGTTGTCGACTACTATTGTAGAGTCCGAGTTTGTCCTCAGCCTCTTTAGTGACACCGCTGCTAAGAACAATCGCTCCTTTTCAAACTTGAATGGCATAATTGCAAAAGACAAGACCCTTTTTCCTTCCTCTTTTGCAGCCATCGCTACCAGGGGAGAGATAGCAGTGCCAGCCCTTCCAGCAAGGTTTGCAAAAATTACAACCGTGGAATAGTCTGAGATTGTGCCTCGGATCTTGTCCATCGACTTTTGAGCCTGCGCCCTTATCAGATATGCAGAAGGATTGACGTATGACTCGGTGTGGATTTTGATGTCGTTTTGTGAGCCTAAGTCGTTGCTGTCATGGCTTATTGCAACGCAATCAGCCCCAAGCAACTTGCTTGCGTGTGTTGCAAGCTTTGAGCCTGCGCCACCAATTCCGACCAAAAGGACGGGCTGAACAAAGTCCATGATGACTCCTTGCAAAATAGAATAAAAAACCTTCTTACTTAATTTTGATCCAAGATCCGATCTAAAAGTTTTAGCTTGTGATCCGGCCTTGCAGACCGTGACTTGTTGCCCCAGTTATCTCGACATATTTTTTGTCGCCAAGACCTACTGGTTCGTCCACAAAGACGGATTTGTATGCATAGTTTCTTCCTCGTATCTTGCCTTCTGTTTGTTCGTTGAAGAGGACCTCGCCCTTCCAGCCGATCCATTCTTTGTTGTTTTGTAGTGCGATCTTGTTTATCAGCTCAAATGCAGTCTTGCTTCGCTTCTTTACCTCCGAGACTTCGATTTGTGCCATGTCTGCTGCCTTTGTTCCTGGCCTCTGGCTGTACCTTGAGAGATTCACCACATCCGGCTTCGTCTCCCGTAACAGATCCAAGGTTTTCTCAAAGTCCTCTTGGCCTTCGGTTGGGAATCCCACTATGACGTCAGTTGAAACAGTAAATCTGCCAAACTTGGAGCGGAACTTCTTTACCACATCTCTGAATGTACCTGCCGTGTGGCCCCGCTTCATTTCGTTTAGCACTCTGTCACTTCCAGACTGCACTGGGATGTGCAGGAACTTGTAGACTTTGCTACTTTCAAACGATTTTGCCAACTCGTCCTTTATCCTAGGCATGTACATTGGGTTCATCATGCCAACTCTGATTGCAAAGTCTGCTGGAATCTCCGCCACCTTGCTGACAAGCTCAGGCAGCGTGGTCCCGATGTCTAGTCCGTAGCACCCATTGTCAGTTGAAGTAAGCCAGATCTCCTTGCAACCATCAGCTACTTCGGTGCGCACCTGCCTGACTATGTCTCCAATCCTGTATGAAGTAAGATCGCCTTTTGCAAGCTTGGTCTGACAGAAGGTGCACTCACTCATGCAGCCGCTTGCGATTTCTACAATGCCCACAACCGGATTTAGCCTCACCTTTGGCAGGCCGGTCTTTGTTTGATCCAAGTCCGCAAGCTCCACCTGCTTTCGCCCAAGAAGGGTCGACTCGATGACTTGGAGCGTCTTGCCAAGTGAGTTAGGCCCCATCAGGCTTGCCGTGCTTGAGAACTTTTGGACCGTCTTTGGTTCGGCCTTTGCGAGGCAGCCAGCGACCACAAGCGGCTTGGACTTGAGCCTCTTTATCCTGTTTACCATCTTGTTTACCGTCGCGTCCTTGACAGAACACGTCACAATTAGGTTCAAGTCGGATTCTCTGGCACTTGATGCGAGAGTGTGTCCGCCGTTTATAATCAACCCTGAGATCATTTCTGCGTCTGCAAAGCTTGCAGAACAGCCGTATGACTCAACCCAGATTTTTGCCATATTACTTGAAAAGTGCGTCTATTTCCTTTTGTGTCATTAGCTTTTGCGAGATGACAAGCTCACGTATCGTCTTTCCAGTCTTGAGTGATTCCTTGAACAAATCAGCGGATTTCTGGTAACCAATCTTTGGAGAGAGTAGCGTGACTATTACAGGGCTTTTTTCTATGTTTTGCGCAAGTCGTTCGCTGTTTGCCGTAAGGCCGTCAATTAGATTCTTTGAGAATATAGGCAAAAAGTTCTTGAGCATGTCCGTAGAATCCAGCACGGCCTTTAGCATCCCAGGAAGCATTACGTTGAGCTCGAACTGTCCTGCCTGTGCAGCATTTGCAACAGTAATATCATTTCCAATCACACTAAAACAAACCATGTTAAGACATTCTGCAAGTGATGGGTTTACCTTTCCCGGCATGATCGAAGACCCTGCATGCACTGCGGGGATTCCAATTTCTGAAAGACCAGCAATTGGGCCTGACGCCATTAGTCTGATGTCGTTTGCAATCTTGCTTAGCTCAAGTGCAAGGTTCCTCACAGCTGATGACATATTTGCTACTGCAAATTTTGATTGTAGTGAGTGTTGCATGTCTTTTTCTGGTTTTAGTTTTAGTCCCGAAATCCTTGCAAGCTCTGCAATGGCGATGTTTCTGTATCCTCTTGGCGTGTTTGCGCCATTGCCTACTGCAGTTCCGCCAAGCCCTACATGCTCCAGCTCAGCTCGCGCCGAAATGATTGCGTTGCGCGCCTTGGTAACCGATGTAACATATGCTGCAAACTCACTTCCAAGTGTAACGGGGAGTGCGTCCATGAGGTGAGTTCTTCCAATTTTTTTAAACGATGAAAATTCTTTTGACTTTTTTGCAAGTGATTTTATTAGAACATCTACTGATGCGAGCATTTCGTCAACGTTAAGTAGAATTGCAATGTGCATCGCAGTAGGGAATGTGTCGTTGCTTGATTGTGACATGTTAACGTGATCATTTGGGTGCAGATACTCATAATCGCCCTTCTTTTTGCCAAGAATCTCAAGTGCAACGTTGCAGATGACTTCGTTTGAGTTCATGTTGAACGCAGTCCCCGCACCAGAGTTAATCTCTTCAATTACAAACTGATCCACAAATTTTCCAGCCAGAATTTTGTCACAGGCCTTGATTATTGCGTCGCCGCGTTTTTTGTCTATAGCCTTCGTTTTTATGTTTGCAACTGCGGCCGAGCGCTTTATCATAACATAAGCGGACACCAGGTGCTTGTGCGACTTTTTGCCAGTCACGTGGTATTGCTTGACTGCACGGCCAGTAAAAGCTCCATAGTATGCGTCGGCAGGTATCTTTACCTCGCCAAGTGAGTCCCTGTCTATTCTGTATTTCAAATCAAATTCAACTTCATACCACTAAAATAAATTCTCAGCGGGAAATTCTGAGAATATCAGCATAAATTCCTAAATTTCTGACAAAAATAATGGGAATTATTATATAGGCTGGTACAAGTCTCAAACACAATGAATAAGCGTTACAGTATGCTATTTTCCGTTACAGCAGTAGCGGTATTGGCAGCGACCTTATTCGGAAGCACATACACACAATCCCAAATCGTTGGTTCAACGATGGCAGTTTCTAAAGGAAACGATGACTTGACTCAAAAAATCCATGATATGGGTGGTTTGAGACTAGTCATGCCACAAGCATTTGCCGCAGTAGACTGCGATAACATCGAAGAGGGACGAAATGTGGTCACAGTTGACCTCACAGGTCAAAGTGCAGAGCTACCAATAATTGGTGGCGGCACATACAAAGCCATGACTTTTAGCGGCCAAGTCCCAGGACCAACCGTCAGAGTCACACAAGGCGATGTAATCATGATGACCCTAACAATCCCAGACGATGAACCAACACCACACGGAAACGACATGCATGCATCTGAAATGAGTGCAGGAAACTTTGGCAAAGTATTGCCAGGTGAATCCAAGACATACTGTTATGTTGCACAAGTGCCTGGTACCTTCAAGTACCACTGCTCTGGTGTCGATGTAGCAGCTATGGACCAACATGTTCTCTCCGGCATGTACGGAATGACCATTGTCGACCCACTCAAAGGCTACAAACCATTGATTGTTGAGAAGACAAAGGTTCAGGACGGCCAAGTCGTCAGAGACAGACAGACATATTCTGCAGATGCCCTTGAATTCCAACTACAGTACAACCAATTGTACTTGACCGATGATGGTGGATATGATCAAGGCAAAATGTTCAAGCATGAGACCACATGGACAGTTGTAAACGGTATGTCATTTGGCTATGTACCAAATGAGGATCATAACCAGTTGATCATGGGTGACGCAAAGAAGAACATCTTCGTAGCTCAGCCATGGAACTCAAAGGATCTAAAACAATACCAATCACAACTACTCTTCATTGAAGCAGGCCAACATGTAAGGTTCTTCGTTGAGAACCAAGGAAACGAACCAGTGTTCTGGCACATTGTGGGTGAAATCATCGACCGTGTGACACAAGCAAACGTAGTGCAAGCAAAAGGAACTGAGACATGGTTAGTTGGAGGCTCACAGGGCATGATTGCTGATGTAGTCTTTGATGAACCAGGCGTATATGTAGCAGTAAACCATGACTATGCTGCAATCTTCACAGGTGCAGCAACAGTAATGGTTGTAGGTGATCCATTTGGTCTAAACGAGCAATTGGGCACAAACGCACAGTCATACGCAGAACTCTTAGGCAACCCAAGCGATGCAGTTCCTCCAGCAGGAAAGAATTCACTTGAGCATCCAAAGCTAAACTTGCACGGCTTGTACACTGATGAACGTGCTGAAGAAATCAAGGCAGAACTAGGAATCTAAATTTCCTCTATTTTCTTCTTTTTATCATTTCACACAAGTATTATATTCTGTTCAACGAAACTCCAAGCTGAATGAGTTTTAATCAATCTGTTTTGATTTGCGATCAAGTTGATCCAGTTCTCAACAACATTTTGCAAAAAAATGGCCTCCACGTAACATACGAGCCACAAATAACACCACAAGAACTTGCGCAAAAAATAGGCAACTTTGACATCATAATAGTGAGGAGTAGGACCATAATTACAAAGGAGCTAATCGAAAAAGCAACAAAGTGCAAGATCATTGCGCGGGTCGGAGTAGGCCTCGACAACATCGATTCAGAGTTTGCAAAGACAAAAAACATTCGAGTCATCAACGCCGTGGAAGGCGCAATGAACGCCGTAGCCGAACTTGTAATCGGCCTGATGCTTGCCCTTGCACGAGACATTCCGCGAGCAGACAGAGAACTTAGGGCTGGAAAGTGGATCAAAAAAGAGCTGATGGGAACCGAGCTTGCGGGAAAGTACCTTGGAATCGTAGGCCTTGGCAACATCGGAAAAAGGCTCGCAAGACTGGCAAGAGCACTCAACATGAACGTCATTGGATACGACGTAATACCAATCGATCCAGAATTTGTAAAAGAAGTCGGTTTAATCAAAACAGACCTCGATACGCTTTTGCAGAGTGCAGATTATGTCTCACTTCATGTTCCTTTGCTTGATAGCACAAAGAATTTGATCAATGCACAGAGAATTGCAAAGATGAAAAAAACTGCAAAGATAATCAATACATCTAGAGGGGGTACCGTAGACGAAGAGGCGTTGTATGAAGCACTCAAGGCAGGTAACCTCGGAGGTGCTGCGCTGGACGTCTTTGAAAAAGAGCCTGCAATTGGCAACAAGCTTACCACGCTTCCAAACTTTATCTGCACGCCTCACATTGGAGCCCAGACAAAAGAAGCTCAGTCGTTAGCCGCAAATGTTATAGCAGAAAAGATAATACAGATTTTGCGAGGCGTAATCTAGGTTGAAATTAGGTCTGATTTTTGCACTGCTGGCAAGCAGCCTGATCTTTCCAAGCATTGCCTTTGCTGAACCTGGATCGGCCTCAGTCGAAGTAAACGGTTCAACTTTCGAAGTAAATTATGATGCAACCGGTCTCACAGTAGACGGGATGGAGGTAGACACTTCGACATCCACTCTGACTGTTTTGATTACTACCACAGACGTGTCACCAGTCTTGAAGATAACGCTTGAGCGAAGTTTTTTTGATTCAAAGACAGATGGCGTAGACGACGACTTTTTTGTTCTAGCAGGTATTGACGAAGCCGAGTTTGAAGAAGACCGAGGCGAGACTGCACGAGTGTTGACCATCTCTGTCCCACCAGGGGCAGACTCCATTGACATTATTGCATTAGGCGGAACCGGTTTTGCATCCGAGACAGCTCCTCAAGAGCCAGAAGAGGTTCCGGAGGAGACACCAGAAGAAACACCTCTGGAAGAGACGCCGGTCGAAGAGCCACAAGTAGAAGAACCAGAGACTCAGTGTGGACCTGGGACAGTACTAAAAGATGGAGTGTGTGTGCTTGAAGAAACACCACAGCCTGCACCCGAAGAGCCACAAGTAGAAGAACCAGAGACTCAGTGTGGACCTGGGACAGTACTAAAAGATGGAGTGTGTGTGCTTGAAGAACGATGTGGCCCTGGAACTGTTTTCAAAGATGGAGTGTGTGTGCTTGAAGAAACACCACAGCCTTCGACATCTCGTGGAACAACCTTTGAGCTTGTCGCGCCCGCGGTAGCCGCATTCATAATTGCGTTCATCATAATGATAATTTTGTGGTCAATAGGCAGAGCAAGCAGAAAAAAGAATAGCATTACAAAGTAATTACTTTGCTACTAAGAAGATAGTTGATTCCATTTACCAACTCGCCGTCCGTTATCTTGTGTTCCGACCACCACTTGGCGCTTGTCTTAAACCAGGCAGGAATCTTGGCGTCTTGTGTCAATGATTTACCTTGCGGTAGTCTTATGACATCCTTGTCTGCAAGGAACTTGAGTAATCCGTAGTCAGAGATCGCGCCGTCCACCCATTGTGGCACTATGATGTTGCTGCCAAACGGCATCACGATGTTGCCTGCATCGACAAGCTCAAACTCTGTTGATGCAATCGAGTCACCATACAGAACCTCTATTTTGTATTTGCCTTCTTTGAAGATGAGTGCATCAAATGGATTTGGCGAAGTAATTGTAGTGGTAAGGTCTTGGATCCTGACAGGTATGGAGCTACTCTTTGTTCCAGCCGAATCGATGATGTGCATTATTGCATTGTCTTCTATCACCGCTGCAACAGAAATTGTGATTTGAAGATAATCGCCATAATGGTATGTGCTTTTGCTTGTGTTCACCCGTAGTTCTTGTGCATCAGCAAGTTGTAATCCTGCCACCACCACGAGTGCTGCAACAGCAATGGCTTGTTTTTTCACATCATATGACAAAATGCAACTACAAAAAAAGGTTCCTAAAGCCTGCAGAGCTAATGGTGCGACTTTTTCGAATTAAGCAATTCTGCAAGAGAGTTCACTGCACTTAGGATTCTTGCAGATTCGTTATTGATCCCGAGCTTTGCAAGTTCTTCTTTTAGCACCAGTATTGGGTCGTCTGTCATAACAGCTTTTTTGCCTACAATTGTTTCTAGCTCACTTTGAACATTTTTGATTTGCTCATCCTTTTGGTTTAATTCTTGTTTTGTTTTTTCAATTTGTTCTTGCTGGTGTTGGAGTTTTTCTTTCAGAGCTTGTCTCTCAATCTCAAGATGTGTAAGCAACGATCTGGCGTCGTTTTCTTTTATGTACTTATAATGGACTTTGTCTAGCTCGGCTCTTGGCTTTATGGCATCATTTTGTAAGGACTCTATCTCTTCTTTGAATCTGCGCTCGTTTTCTCTGAGCTGTGCTATCTTCGATTTTTTTTCAGCCAAGTGCGCATTGATGAATTTGAGGTATTGGTTTGTGTTGTTTATTTGATCCTTGAACTGCTCTGCTTTTTCTTTGATAATGGTCTCTTTTGGCGCGTTGCTAATCTCCTTACCAAAGACAATCGTTCTTGCCACAACGGCCATAGGGTCTACTGAGTCGATTTTAGGTCCAATTTCTGTAATGTGGGACCATTCGTCCTCTGCTGACTCTACTTTTCTGTTAATGTGCTTTTCAGTCATCAATACTGCTTGCTTTTTCTACGATATGATTTGGCTGTCGTTTGAAACAGACGAACACTATTGGAATCGATATGATTATCACACCCACGATTTAAAACAAATTGAATCTCAGATGAGGTTCCTGCGAGTGAAAAAACCTAGGAGAATTCTGACACTCGCGGACATTGTATAAAAGATCTAACACCATTGGATTTTTTCTAGCCGTATCGGATATTAAGGGGATAAAGATAGTGCCCGTAATGCTCAGTCACCAAGACGCTGCCTGGCTTAAGCTATGGCAACAGAACGCACCCGAGATAAGAAAGAGGGCCATCCAATGGAGAAAGGAAGCTGCCTTTACAAGAATACAAAAGCCAAGTAGAATACAAAAAGCAAGAAGGCTCGGATACAAGGCAAAGCAAGGAATGGTAGTGATTCGCACACGAGTCGGCACTGGTGGCATGAGAAGGCAAAGACCTGTCGCAGGACGAAGACAAAAACACTTGGGCGTAACAAGAATGAAGGCAGAAATCAACATGCAGCGGGTTGCTGAGAAGAGAACTCAGGAAAAATACAAGAATTTGAAATTGCTCGGTTCCTACTTTTTGTACAAAGATGGATTCCATTACTGGTTTGAGATAATACTGGTTGATCCTGCTCACCCAAGAATCTCAAAAGACAAAGAACTCAGAAAAAGAGTAATCCCAGCATAAATTGAAGGTCTTACTCACACTAGCTATATTGTTGATAGCAACGCCAGCTTTTGCACAATTATCAGACAAGACAGGACTCCGTACCACTTTTGATGTAGAAGTAGGAGGCAAGATTTTTGTCATTGAAACAATTGCAAACTTTGACGTCCGGGATGCGAGATTTGAAAACGGCAAGATTGTCCTGCCCCTGCAGAGCAACATTGAGAACAACTTTGGTGAGCTGCAAATTCCAAAAAATGTGACAAGCGGCCAACTCCGTCTTTATCTTGACGGCAATGAAATCGACGCAAAAATATTGCAAAATGAAAGGATCTCATTTATCACATTATCATTTAACGGAACTGGGGCGCACACACTAGAGGTGGTGGGAGACTACATTCCAGTCGACCAGCCAAAAGAAGAGGTATTCGTCGATCGCGCAGGATCTGCAGACACAAACCAACTCATGACGATAATTTCTGTTGCAGCAATAATGATAATTGCTGGTGCTGCAAGCACGCTTGCATTTTACTTTAAGAAGAAGAAAACTTCCTGACTATTCGTTTAACAACTCTTGAATCATGGGCTCTAGGTGACCCATCTGTCCAAACGAGACGTCGCGCAACACGCCGTTTCTGTCAATCAGTATTGATGATGGCGTTCCGCGTAAGGCGTATTTTTCAAAAGTCTCTGCAGAATACTCTTTTGATTTAAAATAGAACTCGACTCGGGCAAGTATTTCCTTTCTATAGTCTTCTGGCTGTTCATCAAAGTTTGGAATCTGGCTTTTTATGAAGTCAAGCATCTTTTGCTTGCTTGGCTGCCCAGTCTCTTTGACCAAAACATCCATTCCGATAGGGAATGGTATCTTGTATGGGAGCTTGTTTCCGTCCACTATCCTCCCGTACTGTGTGAGCGCCTTTTTTGTCTCGCCAATTACCTCGCCTGTCTTTACCAAAAGCTCTAGGTTTTCCAGTGTATTTTTGTCAAAATCCTCAAACGCTGTTGCTATTCCAATCACTCTGACTCCGTCTTCTTTGTACTTGTTGTAGATGTTGATTGCCTCCGGAATTCCATACAGGAAGCAACCGGGGCAGTTTACCTGAAACACTTCGACTAGGACGATGTGATCCTTTTCTTGGTCTATGTTCGTGGGCATTCCTTGCACCCACTTTGACACAGAAAGATTTGGCGCCTTTTGGCCTATTTGTGCTAACACTATTCTGATCGTTTTGCTTTCATTATAAAACCTAACTGATTTTCTGAATTACGATAATATAGAACAGGATTTTCCAAAAAACAAATGGACGTAGTGCCGGAGACAAGACTTGCTCTTTTTGCAGAAATGGAGGACAGATACGAAAAACACGATGTGGATTATTTCGTCAAGCTGCTCGACCACGACGATTATGTAGTCCGCACAAGGGCCACATGCATACTAGTCGATTTTGGAGGAGAGGACAAAGTACCATACATCGCAAAGGTGCTCAAAAATGATCCAAACGAGCTTGTAAGACATGAGGCTGCCTTCTCGCTTGGCCAGATGGGATACAGAAGCGCCATCAAGCCGCTGGAGGAGGCAACAAGAGATGACCCAAGCATGTTTGTAAGGCATGAAGCCGCAATCGCGTTGGGCGTAGTCGGCGCAAAAGAAGCGCGCGAGACACTAGAAAAGGCACTCAACGACCCAAGCATCCCAGTAAAAGAGTCGGCCATTGTGGCGCTCTCAAACCTCAAGTTCATGGAAAAGCTTAGCAGAAACGAAAAGTTTGCCAAGCTCACAGGAGGCTAGCTATTACTCAGCCTCGTTATGCGCGATACGCCGCCTTCTTTTGATATTTGGAAGATATTGTCAACGTAGGTCTCTAGTTCCTTTTCGTGGGACACCAGAATTATCTGCTCCGACTTTAGTTCCTGTAGTACGTCTTTGACTTTGGACAGCTGCGTCTTTGAGAATCCGTCTGTGGGCTCGTCCAGAATCAGCAGATTCGACTTCATGCTTTGAGTCTCCTTTCTCATAAGCGAATTTAGTGTGAGGCGATAAGCCAGCGCAATACTTGTTTTTTCGCCACCAGATAAAAAGTCAATATCCTGCTCGTATCCATCCTGCTCAATTATAGGAGTAAAGTTTTCGTCTATTCTTGACTCTTTTGTCGGATCCTCAATTAGTATCGAGTACCACCTTCTGTATGTCTCATTGAATTGTTGTTGAATTGAAAGCAGGACTTGTTTTTCTATGTGAGCCAAAGTAGGAATAAAAAACTCTTGTAACCACTCGTAATAATCACCGTACTTTTGGTACTCTGCTTGCCACCTTTTTGCATTAGTGACATCATTTTCTAGTTTTGTCGCATTCAGCTTTTCATTTTTTAAGTTCTCATTTAGTGCGGCCAGAGACGTCTTACAGTGGCTTATTCTTTCATCGATTTCACTTAATTTCGACCTCAACTCTTGCGATCTTGTATCGATTTCAGAAAATGATTTGAGTTTTTCCAGAGATTGTCTTACTTTTTCGTCGAATTCAGACATCTTTTGGTTTGCAGAAGCAAGAGTGGTTTCATATTTTTCTTTGAGTCTTTCTGCTTTTTTGAGACTTGATTCCAATTCTTTGATTTGTGTTTGTGTGCTCTGATACTCTATCAGGGCGTCTTTGAGTGACGCAATGTAATCCACTGGGTCGGCAGCATCATGTTTGAAGGAATCCTCGCGCGTTACGATATAGCGTGCTTGAATTGCCTTTAGCTCTTGTCGGAGGTGTTCTAACTCTTGATCCTTTTTGGCTAATTCTTCTAAATCAGGGATTATTCTCTCAGTTGATGATGCCTCAGCAGTGGCCTTGTCTATTTTTCCCTGAAGCTCTGCCACTTTTTGCTTTGATTCATTCATCCTGGCTGCAAGCAATGTGAGCTCTTTTTGTATGCCAGCAAGTTTTGCTCTTCGTTCGTCCTCCAGTTTTTCCAGATGATCTTTTGTGATCTGATTCTCACAGTATGGACACCTTGAGCCGAGCTTTGAGATTTTTGCCAAATCGCTCTCAAGATTGTTTTTTTGTGTTTCAGCGGCGATTTTCTTTTCTTTTAATGATTCTCCTTCGTCTTTTGTCTGTTCCAGCTTCGATTTTAGTTCGTTGATTTCCTGACTCAGTCGCTCAAGTTTTTTCTGCAGTTTTTGTGGCTCAGATCCGATGTAGTGTCCTAGTCTTTGCTTTAACTCCTCTTTGCGTTCTTGCAGGGAATCGATCCTCGATGACGCGCGTGTGATTTGCACCCTCATTTCTTGAAACTTTCTAAGCTCGGACTCTAACTGTGAAACTGTCTTGGTTGTAGGCCTAGTTATTTGGCCTAGCTTGTGAATTTTCTCATTTATCTCATTTAGATCATTAACAGTGTTAGCGATGCTTTTTTGTAGATCACTAATTTCTGCCTTGGCATCGGAGATTTTTTCTTTGAGTGTTTCTATTTGTGATTCCAGATGAAGTTTTTCTCTTTCTTGCAATCTGAGCTTTTCGAGTTCTTTTTCGCAGGTTTGTTTTTGTGATTCGTGTTGGTGTTGTTGCAAGCTCAGCTCTTTTAATTGTAAGTCGAGTTGCATTGTTTTTTTCTTGGATGCCTCAAGTAAATCTTCTAGTTGCTTTACGTCCCTGAACCTTTCCTCAAATCTTGCCATCTGTAATTTCAAGTCCGAAGCTACTGCCTTTGCATTCTCTGCCACTATTTTGTAGTCCTCGACACCAAAGGCCTTTCGGATTGTCTCAAGTCTCTTGTTGGTATCAAGCAGAATCTGCTTCATTTCTTCCTGTGGTGTAAAGAACGCGTACCTAAAGATCCTGCTTTCTGAGCGGGGGTCTGCAGGTTCGTTGAACTTGAGAATCTGCAATACACGCTGCTTTAGCTCGGATGGGGCAAGCGGCTCGACCACATCGCCTACCTTTAGGTAGCAGTTTTTTGGATCCTGCGATACAGAATCACCTTTGCGTCTCAGCGCCCTTTTTATCTCGTATAGGTCGTCGTCAACTGTGAACCTCAAAGTCACACTGCCCTGCTCTTCTTTTTTTGAGAGTAGTGCATCAGGCTTTTGCGAGCCAAGTCCAAACAGGGCAAACTCGATTCCCATCAGAACCGAGGACTTTCCTGAGCCGATGTCCCCTTCAAAGAGAGTTATTCCTCGCGGAAACTCGATCTCTTCGACATGATAACTGCGGATGTTTTCCAGCTTAATTGAGTTGAGAATCATCTAAGTGTAACCCCAGAATCTCCATTGTGTTTTTCTTAATCCTAGCTAAATATTCTGATTTTTTCTCATTTGCAAGTATAGGTTGCTCTAATTCTTTGAGGAGTTTTTTTGCAAGCAACACTCCTTTGTCACCACCAAGTTCCTCCTGTTTTAATCTGAGTTGCCCTATGTTTTCTTTGAAGACGTTTGTTTCAATCTCATCTCTGTTTTGGCCTTTTGCTGCAGTGATGCTGTATTCTCTTGAAAAAAGTTTGTTTTTGCTTATTTTTACTTCGATTGCACTGTTATTGACAAGCTCCTCTCTTAGTAACGACGTTTCAATGTCCGTGGTCTTACCAGTAGACAGTTGCCCTTCCAGCTTGATGATCACTATTTTGCCTTCCGGGTTGATGCTCTTTACTTTCTGCGACAGTTCAGAGTTTACTGATTTTGCATCCCTGTTTTCTGCATTGATTTCAAGGATTTCGTATTCTGTGTTTTTTACTTCAATGAATTCGATTTTGTTTACGTTCTCAGAAAAATCTACAAGAACAAATCCTCTTTTTTGACCTTTGGCGTTTTCTTCAAGATCACTGTGGTATCCCGCAAACAAGGTGCCAGGATATACGACGTGCGGATAGTCCGGGTATTTTTGGTGCACAAAGGCGTGAATGTGTCCTCCTGCATAGTAGTTGAATTTTTTTGGAAGCAGGGAAAGTGGCATAAAGTCAGTCTCCGACGTAGCGTGCGTCTTTGTCTCCTCAAGCCCGCCGTGGAACACAAATATCTTGAAGCCAGGCTCGGATTCAAGTGATGATCGGTCTAGTTGTTCATAGTATGTTAGGTCTTTTCCTGCCTTAAGACCTGGAAGGCCTACAATCTTTGCGCCGGTTTTTGGATCCGACAAAAACCCCAGCTTGATTGAATCGTTTTGGCTTTCTTGCTGCCTTGTAACTTTGACAATGAGCCCTGCTGCCTCAAGCAGGTCGATTATGGATTTTGAGACTGGTGAAAAATCATGACTGCCATAAACTACGTACGCCGGGATTCCGGCCTCCTTTAAGCGACGGAGTTGCTCAAACGCGAACACGTTTACTTCCATTTCAGGAATATTTACATGAAAAAGATCGCCTGAAATTATCACAAAGTCAACTTGGCGTCCTATGCATTCTGAAATTGCAGACTCGAAAACGCTTTTTTCTATTTTCTTGAGCGCTTGTGTTTTTTGAAAACCAAGATGAACATCAGCAAAGTGGGCAAATCTTGGCAACTAAAACACCTTTGTCTTACCAGATTGGGCCGATGTTTTTGTTTTTGCCAGATCCTCAAACAATGGGATTTTGATCGGCATTGCAAAAGGTACAAAGATGCTAGTGATTATTGCCTCACCCTTATCCAAGCTTGCAATGTTTTTGTCATCCTCTGAGAGATCCTGTGAGGCGCTAGCGATTATGGCCTCGCGCTCTTGCTTCATCTCGTTTCCAAGAATTATCTTTGTATTCATATTTGCTAAAATTGTCTTTGGGATCACACTAGATAGTTGAGTGATTGCAGTGAGGCCGACTTTGAATTTACGGCCTTCTTTTGCTATCGTGCTGTAGATGTTGTCATTTTTTGATACCAAGACGTCCTCACCTATTACACGTGGTGCTTCCTCAATTACGACTGTGGCGACAGGTTTTCTTGCAAGCTCGCCTTTTGCCTTGTAGTCTTTGTAACGCTCAAAGAGCCGCGATGCGATGATGTTCCCAACAATGAGTTCTGCTTCGTTTCCGAGCCTAGAAGTGTCAAGGACGACTACCTTGCCGTGCTCTATGTCCTTTGCAATGTCGTCGACTGTGGTGAGGCCCTTTGTCGTGCTGTCAAATACTTCGTGTTTTGAAATTACATGTCCTTCTTCGTCCCGTTCTAATCCCAGAATCAGTCGGAGCTTTCTTTGAATCACGCTCATTGTGACAGCTGCTATTTCGTCTGAGGCTGCATCTGGCGGTGTAAGCATCAGTTGAGATATCCACATTGGGCCGTCGCTTCGAAAATATCTCCTTAGTGCTTGAAACTGTGGATCAGAAAACTCGACAATTCCTTCAAAGTGTTCTGGCCTAACCGACTGTAAGTTGATCGTCAGTCTGTTTGCCCCAGGAGGGGGATTTGCGGGTGTATAGTAGACCAGATTGTCTTTTGACTTTGGGTGATCTTTTAGCCCAAGATCTTTTCGGCCGTAATACTCGTCATGTGCATCAAGGACCAGCGCCCCAACTTTGTTTGAGTCAAGAAGATGCCACAAAATGGTCTTGACTAGATTTGATTTGCCCCTTCCTGTAGTAGCAGGAATCAGGATGTGGTGTGAGAAAATATCTTCTGCAGGAAGCCACACCTCTGCATCGGGTATCACCTTTGTGCCACTTCGGATATGGCCGACAAAGATGTGGTCCGCTCCTTTTTGCAAAAACTTGAGATCGTCTTTGCGGATCAGGCGCAATTTGTTGAAAAACGAAGGGAGATTTTTTGGCAGAGTCACCTTGTTAGTTGACTTGGATACTGTAGCAAGTGGCTTTATTCTGGCAAGGACATAGTTTACAAACTCTGGCTCATAAAACTGGGCGTCGACTGCGCCCTGTTCCAAGTTTACCCCAGACATCATCTGTTGGACTCGGTCCTGAATTTGCGAGCCGTATTCCAAAGCAAATACCTGCAAGATAAGATACGAGCCGTTTTCTTCTGAGACCAGCAGATCCCCTATTTCCAAATTTGTGCCGGCTTTTTGCCTAACGAGGATGTTGCCAAATTTCCCACCCACTACTTGTCCTATCACTTCGATGTTGTTCACTAACCACTCACCCCATTTAGAAAGTCGTGTGCAGACAGCGACTCGCCGTATTTTTTGAGTCGCTTCCATTCAGGTCGCCGCATCATCTCAGACATGATGATTCCACGGTACATGTTGAGCTCGTCCAACCTGACTTGGGCGAACCTGTCGGCATCTATTGCGCCATATGGGTATCCCAACATCGATACGTCGCTGGCGTTTGCTGCAAGACTAGAGAGAATCGAGTTTATCTCGTCTTCCCCCATCTCGTTGAACTGTTCGCGCAGAATCTCAAACCTGAATACAAATTTTGATTTTGGGTGGAACTTTGCGACGAGCATAAAACCCCGGTCGTCCGACGTTATCTCCTCTGCCACCCTTACATACCAGCTACCAAAAGGTACGTCTTCAGAAATCTCCGAGATTCTCGCAAGTAGTGGGTCACCTGCCTCAGTGATCAGCCTGCTTGTCTTTGCAAGACCACACACTATTACGCCTTTTTGTAGCGCGACATCATACAGCCTGTTGGCGTACTTGGTTTCATTTCTAAAACTCGTCTGCAGAGAGCCATCAAGTACTATCATGTCACCTTTTTCCAGTTCGTCTTGAACAACCTTGATTGCAAGATTCCATTCAGTAAATTTTCTTGCAAGCGAATTGAGCCTTAGTTCCTGAAGCACGCTTGTTCCCTCCGACGTAGAAATCAAGTCAGACTCTGAAGGAAGATATGCTCTGTCTTCTGGGCCATATGGGAAGAGCCTTGTGTCATATACTACCTTCTTTTTGCCCTCGTCAGTGTGGACTGTCGAGACTACAAACGAAAAGAACTGGATGCGTTGCTTTGTTTTTGACTTTATCCTCGTCCTGCCTCGGAACAATGAGAAATAGACACGGTTTATGGTAATTAGAAAGTTGGGTGCTTCCTCGAGCGGTCCATCGCCGCCATCAACGAAGGCAATTTTTTTGGGATTTGGAATCGGGTTTATTGCGCGAAACTCTTTTGGTTCTATGACATATTGTTTGCCTTTGCTGTTTAGTATGACGTCGAGATGTTCTTTTTGTGTGAGTTGT
Source organism: Thermoproteota archaeon (assembly GCA_040757675.1). Classification (GTDB taxonomy): domain Archaea; phylum Thermoproteota; class Nitrososphaeria; order Nitrososphaerales; family Nitrosopumilaceae; genus Nitrosotenuis. The sequence goes on from JBFLWI010000001.1 coordinate 62,480, forward strand.
CTTCCAAGCTCGTTGATTAATTCTCTCATAGGATTTTCAGACATAACATCATTGCAACCTCCCAAACATCATAACACCAGCTCCATCAAAGCTGCTTGCTTCTGGTAAATAACTTCTGAGATTAGCTCGCAGCTGACTTGGGTTTATGATGATTCCATTGTTCAATCCGATCTCTCAGCTTGCAGTTAGAAATCTTGGTGGTTATTGTATCATCACTACTGCCTAGCTAAAAAATACAGTTTTTTCATAAATTTATGGAAAATATAGAAAAAAATTCAGTTATTCAAGAATTATTTTTTCTAATAACAGATAGTCTTAAAAATATTGAATGCGTAGCTAATGTACGCTACATTATCCTGACACAATTGTCGCAACAACAGTAGAAGAAAAGGTGGCAAAGAAGCTGCACAAACACCTAAGCTCTCTTGGCCTAGAGTGCAAACTGATCCCAGATGGTACGATGGATTTCGAATATGACTATCCGCGCTCATCATTGGTGGGTCCGACTCCAGGTACGGCAAGCAGGGGCGTCATGAAGGCAAATGACAGCATAGACTACATCAACATACTAAAGCGAAAGACGGTCACAAAAAGCGAGTTTGCGCCAGGTGGCTTTTACGGAATGGGCGTAGCAGAAGGAACAACGTGGAAGTTGAGGTTCTTTCTCTCATTTCCATCAGAGTACAAGCTTGGACCACTCAACTTTGGAACCCTCACCAAGATACTAAAGGGTAGATTCCACTCCAAAGTAGAAGACTACATCTGGAGTGGGTACGGCAAGCTGACTACGCTTCCCCCAGGCATGATACAAGATGACGTAATAGCCGTTCTTGACGCAGATAAACGCCTAAGGGAACTCATGATGCATGCTCTCCTAAAAGAGCGGATCATCACGGTTTCGGTGTACACTCCAAAAGTAAAAGTAGATTATGAAAAGGCGCAGATTGCCAAAGACGACTCCTACTGGTTCAAGTACAAACCAAAGAAAGAATCGCATGCAAAAATAGTCATAACATCGGAATGGAAGTCTGAAAAAGATCTCTTCATAGATAAAGAGACACTCGAAGCATATCAAAGGATTGCAAGCAACATCAAGCAGATTGTGGAAAAGCTACGATACCACCTTACCAGCTAATTTTTTTATGCTGCTTCATTCATAATTAATTTGGACAAGGTCGTCTCAGCTGGAATTTTTTGTTCCACTGCAAACGCAATTGAGGCCAAATTCCTCACTTCATACTCAACCAACCTAGTTACTGCAACCACCGTAGAAAAGCTGAAAACCCGTACGAACTCGCTGCGCATCGAGTTGTAAATTAGCTTGTCAAATGCCCTCTCAAAATGACCTATTGCATCTATTTCGTCTTCCACTTGTGGGACAAGTTCTTTGTACGACGTTCCCCCAAGCTCATTTAATGCACTTTTTATCGAATCCGCAGATATCATTCTAGTCAGTAGTTCTCTTGACTCTGTTGAAATCTGTGGAACTATTAGATTCTGGATCTGGTTTTCGTCAAGGCCCCAAAACTTGCCTCGTAAAATGCACAAGATGTTGTAATAATCCACTTCCATTCCACACAGCGTGTGCAAGCTAAAGTCAGGTGAGTTTCTAATCGTGTGGCTTAGGTTTTCGTAAAAGAATTTATCAAAATACAGATCCAAAAGCTGTATCTGTTTTTTTTCGTTGTACAGCGAGTATGCCTTTTCCACCTCTTCCCCTATTCCTATTCCCTTTAGTGTGGTGACTGCCTCCTCAAAGTCTTTTGCAATCAGGGCTTTTAGGACCACATCGCGTTCCTTTATGAGCTCCTCTGCATGCAGGCTGAGCATGGCTTCGATCTCCTCCTGACTCCTCCCGAGGATCTTCCCTTTGAGAATGGTCTTTAGATTTCGCAGGACAAATTTGAGGTAGTACGCAAACAACAGGTTGGAGCCTCCCACTGCCTGTATCATCATGTGGTGCAAGTCCGCTTGCCTGTCCCTCAATGCAAGCTCGATTTTTTGGGCCGTGTATGGCTTTTGGACTTTGGAGACGGCGTCGTTGTAGGCCGTGTTCTTAATTCTAGTTACAAGTTCGTCAAGATCACGCGATTCTGCCAATGTCTCAAGATCCTTTTTTGTCAAAAGTTTACCTTTTAGGCTGTACGATTTTACCCCAGCATACACTAGGAGGGATACTGTGACCATGAAAATCACTCTACAAACTCATTAATGTTTTTTGTTAAATTGAAAAAAATATGGTAAAAAATATAATTTTTAGATTGTTTGATAACTAATTTACAGTGTTTTAGATTATTTCCTAAAATTTTTATCGTTATTGATGTGCCAAATTAGCTCATGGTCTGTCTTGGGGGGAAAAAGCCCTTTCTTACCAAGACGTTGCAAGTAAGGTAGTTCCCATAAACAAAGCCCACATGGCGGCAGTCGTCCAGTCCACAGGAATCGCAGTGAAGAGACTTTTGAGAGTCATCCATTGCAACAAGTACCGGTTTGCCTATCGTGTTGTCAAGCAGTACGATATGCTGGTCTACTACTGCTTTGAACTCTATTGGATAGTTGAATTTCTTTTGTGATTCTTTTGTGTCAAGATAATCAGTGATTATACTTTCGGCAAATGGATGAAACTTTATGGTGGGGTTTGTAAGCTGAGCTTCTTCATGAAGACGTTCCAAGCGTTGTTTGTTTTCCGTATGTAAGTAGACGACATCGAGTATTTTTGAGGTTGGTTTTTTTGCAGGCTGTTTTGTTTTCATCAGTATTGTATAACTAATAATATATAAAAATATTTAGAAATAAATAATTTTATATATTTTTATATACTTTCTATAATGGCTATGAGGTGGAGACGGTATTGCATTCATGGTTTTATTATAATCAGGATGAAGTGGCGTTCAAGTTGAGCAAACCCAAGAATCCTATGCATAAACACGAAAGATGCCCAGACTGTAACGCACAAATGGGCTCGGCCTTTGTACGAGTAAGTGATGGTAAAAGAAGAAGATGGAATAACAAAGACATCAAGGTGTGTACCAATCCACAGTGCAGTACTATTCTCACTCATATCAAGAGAAACATCTACGTAAAACAGACGCGAATCAACATAGCCAAAAAACTGGGCTTGACATCGGAGCGTGGTGCTTACTGATATGACAGGCCAACAGTTACAAAAGACCAAATCAAAAAAACTCAAAAAACTATCGCCTCAAATATTAGAACAAGAGGTTACAAAGATCAGACGGGAATCTGACTTTATCGTGCTCACCCCAAGAATCTTCAAGATTTACCAAAGGCATGGAAGAACCAAGTGTGCATCATGCCGCTTGGAGCTGAGAATTTTTGATACTATCTACAATTCGTCGACAAGAAAGCCATACCACATACTGTGTGCCCTTTCAAAGAGGCTCATCACGTTATAGATGATCGACGAGTCATCAAATCATACTCATGCAGATGACGTTTGGTATGCCATTCTAATCACAATCATCTTATAGTTTTGTCAGTCTTTTTACTAATTCCACATGTCATCACTTCAAAAGCAAATCCCAAGAATTTATTGCCTACACAAAAACTCCATGGTGGTTGACTCGCATGAAGTGTTGTGCGCAAGATGTGGAATGGTACTGGACTCTTATGATATACAAGACTACAACATCGAAAGTACACTCAATTTGTTCCAGCAAATAGAGACTGGTGGAAAAACTGCAAAAATAGAAGCAACGAGAAGGATTCATGAAAAAAAGTTTCGATCTTCTGCGTTTTCAAACGCCTGTGTTAAACTTAGACTGCCGGCATATGCGGCACTTGATGCTTGGAAGATATTTTCCAAGCTAGAAAAGATCTCCGATGTCAATGCGAACACGGCAATTGCAATATTTTCGTTATTTACATCCTGTAAGAGATTTGCAATACCAAGAACAGAAGATCAGATAAGAGATGCAGTCATGTTTGCATTCTCGATAAGAAGAACGCCTTCAGTTCTAAAGTCGTTTTCCTTTGTTCATTCATTGCTTGTGTCCATCACGGAATGTGAGAAAAGCAAGATAATCACAAGCCAAAGACACGATTCCTTTGAGTATTATCTCAATGTCCACTTGAACAACATTCAAAATCCAGTTGACAGAGAGACGCTCAAAGACAAAGCAAGACGACTCGCAAAGACGTTTTCTGGCAACGATGAGTATAGAGCAAGAATGGCAGTAAGAATGCTCCGAGGTAGGCTGTAATGTTGATCCAAACACCGATGCTTCGCCAATTAAGAATATCATTACTTCAGAGATCACCGATTCGTGTGACTCTCCACTCTGCAAAGATGATCGAACGAATTGCCGCCATGGCACGTGACCCCACAGAGAGGGGGTGTTTTAGCCCAATCAAGGTAGCCGCACTAAAAGATTCCATGTTTATAGTAGATGGCCACGCCATAGTAGAAGGGCTCAGGTCTGCGGGCGTAGATACCGTAGACGCTTTTGTTCATCAAGTCGAATCGATCGATGAAGTGCTTGCACTACACCTCAGATCAAACCACCATAGTCCGCTGAACCCATTCAAGATTATTGATGTGATCAACTTTATGTTGGAGTGTGGAGAACAACCAATTCACATAGTGCGAAAACTTCAGCTCGGTGAACATCTAACTAAGCTGGTAGGGTGTCGAATCATCGACCAACAAGCAAAGAACCGATTAGAGGATTTCATAGAGAGTCTCTCACTACGATACAGCAATGTTGTGATACCACCATATTTTGCTGAGCTTGTATGCAAGCTGCCTCAAAAGATCCAGTTTGATGTTGTGGAACAATTCATAGCAATCATGGATACAACACTCCCGGATCGAAAGTTTGCGTTCCCAGGACCAGAGACACTTGAGATATACTTTAAGCAATACCTCAAAAATAAAGAAAGGGAGCCCGTCTTCTTCAGAAAAGAATTTCAAGATGAACCGACTCTGAAGACTGTCCGCGACATCACCCTTACTGAAAAAGAAAAAGAGCAGGCAAACGCAATAGGCGCAGTTCCCGGTATGGCATTACTCAAAGTCGAAAAGCCAGGACTTTACCGCATCAACATGATAAAAAAGATCATATCTCCAGTTAGGGACGAAAAAGAGTTTACGATAATAGAAGGCGACGAAGGCAAAAAGATTTTTGCTCTGCCACAAAACGCCACAGAGTTTCTTGACATTACAGATGAATCCGATGTGCCGGAAGTTTCTGTGATGACTTTTACTGCATTACAATTAAAAAAATTCGCATCTACACTGTTCTCTAAAAAAGACAGATTTGTAGTAGTGGGTAGGTTCTAATGCAGATTACAAAACAAACCAGACTTGATGTGGACAGAATCATTTTGCTGAATCGCAAAATTAGGCCGTCGACTGTCTCATTTAGGATCTTGTCTGCTTTTTATGACGGTGTAGAGACAAAAGAGATAGTCTCAAACTTTTCAAACATCATTCACTCAAAGCAGCCAAGAAAAGACACATGTAGATACATGATGCACCTCCAATCTATCGGCCTACTAGAAAAAAACCTAGGCACCGATTATTCCATAACAAAAAGAGGTAGGTGGTATGTCATTGCTGCCAAGTTACAGATCCCCCTGTTTTCGTTAATCATGCTGGCAAACGTGTATGTCTTTCAAAAACGTATGAAAAAGGACAACAGGATCGATTTTTACGTAGTTGGGTTCTTTTTTGAAAAAATCAAGAACTTGATGACGCATCCATACAGGGTACACGGTGAGCTGATAAGAAAAAACTATGTAACAAAGTACGCAAACCAGACAATTAGGATCCCTGATGATGTCTTTGAAAGATTGTTGGAGTTTGATGCCGACTTGGAAGACATTGTTACTTGGTACAGGAAAATAGACGACCAAGTTACTGCGGCACTGATCAAAGACCTTCACAATGAATGATGTGTGTTTCAATATGGAAGAAATTTTAAAATTAAAAGGAAGGGCTGTGAAGGCATTCTTGAAATATGATTCTAGAAAACTTATAGCTAAAGAGCAAAAGCGTATAAAGTTCAATTCTACCAAAAACTCGGTTTTGTGCAATCTGTGAATCCCAAAAAGGGAATAGTTTCAATGTACATGAAAATAGCATAAAGTTCGGCTATTTCACGGCTCAAGAAAAAACATGTAGTCCCAAGCGAAGGAGTTGAACCTTCGACACTCCGGTTTCTGTGTGCCTAGTAGGCTGATTTGTGTTAGCCAAAAGCCAACCACTACAGCCGGAAGCTCTACCAGGCTGAGCTAGCTTGGGACAGAAATTTTCGGTACACATTTGTATTAAATAGGTACTGACGTGTTTTGTCTTCGGTTATTTCCTGATCTGGTAGCGATCCAAAAAATGTTAAATACAGTTTTAGAACCAAAAATTTGGTGTCAGAGACCGCTTTTGAAGGGTATGCATGTGTCCCATACACGCACGACCACAAGTCAATAGAGATCAAAGACGCGTGGCAGGAGTCTAAAAACATAGAAAACATGTACTTTGTGACTGCCACCTTTGCTCAAGACAGTAAGCCGTACTTTCCGTTCCATGCAAACCACTATCTTTTAGTCAAGTTTGCAAACGATTCCAAAGTGATAAAAGAGATTGAAAGGTACCAGCAGGACAAAACCTCCTTTGTGTTCAACACAAATGTGGACCTCTTTGAGCGCGAAGTAGCAGGAGCAGTCAACTTTGTCTCCGTATACTATCTTGAATATTCCAAATCAGATGAAGACATGTCAGATCTTGCGATGGTTGTATCAAAAAACGATCTGGTGCGAAAGGCCGCCACAGGAAGCATGCTTGCATATTCAACACAGAAGCCCAAGTTCACTTTTCCATACAGCAATAATATAGTAGTGCTCGAAGTGTCCAGCCAAAAAAGTCACCAGAGTGTAAACAAGTATTGTGAACAGACGCGCCGCAATGTTTGCAGAAAAGGGATCACGATGAACAACCTTGTCGGTCTTTCAATACTTGAAAAGCTCAAGTGATCCACTGATCAAGTTTTGTCTTCATAAATGTTAAATACCGAATCTAGATTGGTCTGGATATGAGCAAGCCTGCAGAACTCGGTTCGCTAAAAATCGGCTCATACATTCTTCTTCCAGTTGCTGATCAGCCAACCGGTGAGCCCTGTCGAATAGTCGAATATGACACAAGCAAGCCCGGAAAGCACGGCGCAGCAAAGGCAAGAATCGTAGGAGTTGGAATCTTTGACAACCAAAAAAGACCACATGTCGGACCAGTTAGCATGCAGGTGCACGTACCACTTATCGACAAGAGAAGCGGCCAGATAATCTCCATTACAGGCGACCAGGTCCAAGTCATGGACAGTGAAACCTTTGAGACAATAGATGTCCAGATGATAGACGACGAAGTCAAAGGTAAGCTGGAACAAGGCCAGATGGTCGAGTACTGGAAAGTAATGGAAAGAACTAAAATTATGAGAATAAAGTCATAAATGCTGGATCCTGATGATGTGTGGAAAAGCCGTCTGAGCTTTGATGAGGATTATGAGAATTGAAGGGTCCAACGTTAATACCTAGCAAGACGCGCAGACAACCAGATGAACCTAGCAGCCCTCTTTTCTGGAGGAAAGGACAGCACCTTTGCAATTTATGAGGCAAAAAGGCTAGGCCACGACATAAGGTGCCTCATCACAATAATTACCCCGTCTGCTGAAAGCCATCTGCTTCATCATCCAAATATCGCACTTGCTTCACTACAGGCAAAATCAATGAAGATGCCACAAATCGCAATCGAGACGGACTCTACTGACACCAATAAAGAAATCGAGTTGCTCAGAAAGGCCATGCGCGAAGCAAAAACAAGATACTCCGTTGAAGGAATAGTGCATGGAGGTATCCTAAGCGAATTTCAAAAAACAAAGTTCGAGGAGGCTGCAAGATCTCTGAATCTAAGCGTCATTGCCCCATTGTGGCAAAAAAACCAAAAACAATACATGCAACAGCTCGTCGACTCTGGATTCGAGTTCATCATCACTTCAGTTTCATGCGACGGATTAGATCAATCGTGGCTTGGCAGAAAAATTACTAGAGAAGATCTTGGCATACTTGAAGGACTCTCAAAAAAACACGACTTTAACTTGAGCTTTGAAGGGGGAGAGGCAGAGACCTTTGTGACCAACTGTCCGCTTTTTTCTGCGCCTATAAAAATTACTAAATCAGAGACACACTGGGACGGATACCGAGGAAGGTTTCAAATAATGCAGGCAGACTTAGAAGGATAATGCTTGACAACCTAAAGACGAGTCTTCGCGCCGCAATTAAAAAGATAGTAAATTCTTCAGGAGTCGACGAGGCACTCATCAAAGAATTATCAAAAGACGTGCAACGTGCATTGCTTCAAGCAGATGTCAATGTAAAGCTAGTACTTGAAATCACAAAGAATCTGGAATACCGCTCACTAAATGAAAACCCGCCCCCTGGTCTTTCAAGAAAGGATCACATAGTAAAAATTCTCTACGATGAACTTGCAAACTTGCTTGGAAAAGAAAACCAGTTCACATTTCAGCCAGGCAAGCTAAACAAAGTTCTCATGCTTGGTATTCAAGGCAGTGGAAAAACCACAATCACAGGTAAGCTTGCCAAGTTTCTAACAAAACAAGGCTACAAAGTGGCAGTGATTGGTGCAGACACGTACAGGCCTGGCGCACTGGTTCAGTTAAAGACCAATTGTGAAAAAGCAAACGTCGAAGTATACGGTGAAGAAGGCAACAAGGATGCGCCATCAATAGTCAAAAATGGTTTAAAGCATTTTGAAAATTCCAATCTAGATATCGTCCTAATTGATACCGCAGGACGCCACAAAGAGGAAAAGGAATTACTCGACGAGATGAAAGAGATCTCAAAGGTAGCTGAGCCCGACTTGGTACTACTGGTAATCGACGGTACAATAGGCCAGCAGTGCTACAGCCAGGCAGAATCATTTCACAAGACGGTACCTGTAGGCGGAATCATAGTTACAAAACTTGACAGCTCTGCAAAGGGAGGCGGAGCACTAGCTGCCTCTGCCGCAACCGGAGCCAAGATAATGTACGTTGGAACAGGCGAACGCATAGACGACTTGGAGTTGTTTTCTCCTACAAGATTCGTCGGAAGACTGCTCGGCATGGGTGACATACAGGCCCTCCTCGATCTTGCAAAGAGGCTCGAGTCAGAAGCAGACGACGTGCGCCTCAAGCGAATCTCTAGTGGAAAAATGAACATGGACGACTTTTACTATCAGCTCGAAGAAGTCTCAAAGGTAGGCTCATTGAAAGGATTTCTTGACAACATGCCAGGCCTCTCAGGTATGGTCAAAGAGGACCAGCTTGATCAAATGGAGACAAGAATCCAGAGGTGGAGGTACATCATCCAGAGCATGTCAAAACAAGAAAAGGCCGACCCTGATCTTCTAAATGCCTCAAGAATCAAAAGGATTGCGCGCGGTTCTGGTTGGCCTGAACACGAAGTAAAGGAGCTCCTCAAGAATTACAAAAACTCCAAAGGCATGATGAAGGCTGCAAAAGGCAGACAGATGCAAGGATTTTTGCGCAAGATGGGCATGGGTTAGCAAATCACTATTAATCAGGACTTCAAAGTTTCCTAGTGGCAAAGACAGAGTTTGCGCTAGTGCTTGCACAATCAAAAAAAATACTCAAAGAATACGATCTATGTGATTACTGCCTTGGGAGACTTTACGCAAAAAAATTAGGCCTTGCATCAAACAAGCAACTTGGCCGAAAAATCCGAGAAAACATACGCAAAAAAAACATAAAATGCTACATTTGTAAAAACATCTTTGAATCCCTGACGCACTACCTTGCCAAGATGCTTGAAATATCAAACGATTATGAATTTAGGACGTTTCTTGTGGGTGCAATACTCAAAGCGTCGGTTCTTGACAGAGACGACCAGATCCGCTCACAGTTCAAGCTGAGAGGAATCGATAGTATAAAGACAAACATTACACGTGAGCTTGTAAAACAATTTGTCAAAAAGACACGCAAAAAATACGACTCGGCAGAACCAGATCTCACCTTCACGGTTGATTTCAAAACAGAGTCATGTGGTGTGCAGTCAAAACCACTGTATGTTTCTGGCAGATACATAAAACAGACACGTGGGATACCGCAAAAACAAAAGCCGTGCGAGAACTGCTACGGTAAAGGATGCCTCAGTTGCAATCGTCATGGAATGTCAGATTTCAACAGCGTCGAAGGCATGATTTGCAAGTATCTCTTTGAGCGGTTTGGCGCGCAACAGGCAAAGATTACGTGGATAGGTGGAGAAGATACCAGCAGTCTGGTTTTAGGACAAGGTAGGCCGTTTTTTGCTAAAATCATCAACCCAAAGAAAAGATCGCCCAAGCTGCCAAAAAAGATCAAATCCGACAAAATAATCATAAAATCATTAAAGCTGATAAGAAAGATACCAGCCGATCCAGTCCAGTTTGTATCAAAAGCAAAAATTTTGGTAAACACCGAAAACCCAATCTCTCCAAACGATTTGTTGAGGCTTGATCAGTTGAAAAAAACCACACTTGCAATCTATGAAAACTCTGGCAAGAGGACCGAGAAGCTCATTTACGACGTATCCTACAAGAAGGAATCAGATAACTCGTTTTATCTGTATTTGAGAGTTGATGGAGGTGTTCCATTGAAGCGCCTTGTGTCCGGCGAGAATGTTTTTCCAAACATCTCTGAGATAATCTCAAATAACTCCAAATGCGAAACGTTTGATTTTGAAGATATCAAGCTAACAAACTAACATTTTTACATACACACAATTTGATAATTTCGTTGGATCAGTTAGTAAAGGTGCGAGAGGCACACCAAAAAGGACTGCTACCACAAAAGATCTTTGATTTAATAACACAGAGATTCGAGCTTGTGACTTCGGGCATACAGAGAATAGAAAAGGCATCTGGCACACCGTACCCCATCTCCTATGTAGAACCGTCAGTAATTTTGACTGGCACAGACAACGTCTCATTTCAGTACGGAATTTTGTTTGCGCGAACGATTCCAGTATTTTTTGAGGACAAATTTCAAGTTGTGATCCAGATCTCAGCGCCACTTGTGGCCTTTGGCCTCAAAGGCACGATTCATGCCATTTTGGCTCACGAGTTTTTGCATTACTTGGAGCTTGTAAGCAAAATATCCAAGATGGAGGTCGTCTCTGACGAGCTATCTGCAAACTTGTTTGAAAACATATATGCAGACAGTACTAGGCTTTTTGAGCCGCGTGCAGTATTCTCCGATCAAACCCTGCTCACACACATCACAAAAAAGTTTCCTGCAGGATTCAAAGACTACAAGCTTGAAGACAAGACAGAAAAGCTCTGGATTGCAAAAAACCTGCCAGTCACCAAGATCTCACTGGATGAGAACACCGTAAAGCTTTCCGCAGAATCACTCTCCAAAGTAATCTTAGACCAGTCGCTTTTGAACAAGCTAAAGGAATACGAAGAAAGAGAATCGAAGCTTAGAAAGAAAAAACTCTACTGAATGAATTCTGTCAATCCGCACTTGCCGCAGGTGCGTCTGTTTTTGTGCTCAGACATGTAGACGCCCTTACCACAACGCGAGCAGATCTTGTGAGTTCTGGTCACTTTGTCGCCGCTTATTTTGTAATATGCAGATACACCTGTTGCCTTTGCCTCTGCTTTTTTGCCTGCCATTACGCCTTTGCCTCTTCTGCTGGTGCCTCAGATGGGGCCGCGGTTGCTGCCTCGGCTGGCGGCGCTGCTTTTGCCTTTGCCTTGTCGAGTCGCTTAAAGATCGTCGGGTTGACTTGCTTTTTTGCCAACTCCTCGTTATCGTAAACATAAAAGGTTCCAGTCACATCTGATTTACCGCTGTGTGCCTTCATAAAAATTGGAATGATGACTTTGCCGTCGAGTTTGAATTGTTTTGAGAGCATGTCTACTGCCTCTAGCTTTTTCAGCTTTCCTGCCAAGCCCTTGAAGTTGCATGTGATCTCCCTTCTTGAAAGGAAGGTGTTGTTCACATCACTTATTGTCTCTATCATAGACATGTATTGTGCCTCGTTTTTTTATTTCATATAAACCTTGATTGCGTTAGGTTTGTTGCCATCGAATATAGATAAGAGTTTTAAGAAATCCCAGCAAACTCAATGTGTGGACAGATTCATGTTGCATTTGAAAAACTCAGGATATGTTCCACAAGACACTGGGAATCTACTTGCAAAGGCGCGCCAACTTGCATCAGATCTTGATGCCATAATTCGAGACTGCCGCGTCTCCACCAAATATGTAGAGTTTGACGTCTCAATTGACAAATCCAAAATCGACGAGATTGTCCAAAAACTAAAACCGATTGCACCACTCGACCACGCAAGACACGTAGTCGAAGAGCACATTGAAAAAGAAGATGCAATCAGGATGGGAATAAATTATTTCAACGAAGAAAGATTCTGGGAATCACACGAAGTCTTCGAAGGTGTTTGGAAAAAATGCTACGAAGGTGAAAAGGAGCTGGTCCAAGGAATAATTTTGGTTGCCGCCGCACTGGTCCACTACCAAAAGGCAGAAAACGCGATCTGCATCTCGGTTCTTGGCAGGGCGCTGGAAAAACTTACAAGGTCGGCAGGCACCTATCACAACATAAACGTCGACACGCTCAGACAAAAAGTCCAACAAATAAGAAATTCCGGGCAGATCTCGCTTTTTACTATCTGATTAGCTGCAGTGCCGTTTTGAGAACCTGTGCGCCTTCGAGAAGCCCTATACTGCCAACCTTTGCATTCTTTTCGGTGAACCGTGTGCTGCTGTCTTTTTTGACAGAGTCACCGGACACTAAAACAGGGACTGGATCATCACTGTGCCCCTTATTGATGCATGGTGTAGAGTGATCCGCAGACACTACTACTGAGACCTTGCTTGTGTCTATGTTGTCAAGCAGTGTGCCAAAGAATCGCTTGTCGATTTCTTCGATGTTTTTCATTTTTCCTATTGCGTCGCCATCGTGTCCAAACTCGTCAGGCCCTTTTAGGTGCACATATATCGCATTTTCAGATTCCATTGCCTTTGCTGCGACTCTGGCTTTTTCTTCATAGTCTGTGAGGCCACCGGCACTAAAGGTGCGCATCTTTAGGATCTCAGCTATGCCGATCTCCACTGGCATGTCAACAATACATGAAAACCTCATTGAATAAAGATCATTTATTGGCACAACCTTTGGGTAGTGGTTTCCAGCATCACGCAGCAAGATGCTGTTTAGAAGTTTTTTCCCTTGCTCCTTCCTCCTTTGGTTTGTCTTGCTTTGTTTGAGTATTTTCAGGGACTGTTCTGTGAACTCATTCACAAGTTTTGCAGTCAGTGTCGCATTGGAGATGTCTTTTAGCGGCAGACACCTCTCTATTTTTAAATAGTCGCCGACTGCCTTTGCTATTCCCATTCCATCCACTCTTGAGTATGCCGGATCGGTGTTCGTAATTTCAGCAGAAAGTGGCTTGCCGTTGCACCTGATTCGCACAACGACTCGGTGCCCAATGGTTGGTGCAACCACAACGGAGGCTCCTGGCTCTGAGAACTTGATGGCACTTTCAATTTCCTTGGAAACTGCCATTGCGTCTTCGCGCTCTATTTTTCTTCCAGCTCTTCTATCCACGATGATTCCCTCATCGTCCAGAGTTGCAAAATTTCCACGAAGTGCCAAGTCACCATCCTTAAAGTCGATTCCAGTGCCAATTGCCTCAATTACTCCCCTTCCCGCATACTCTGAATGCTGGAACTTGTATCCAAGCATGTTAAAGACTGCAATGTCTGACTCAGGTGCGATTCCCTTTCCCACCGAGATTACCTCGCCCATTGCGCCATTCTTTGTGAGCTGGTCAAGGTTTGGAGTTTGTGCAAAATCAAGTGGGGTCAGGCCACTCAGATCAGGATGCGGCAGGTCGCCTACACCATCAAGCAAAACATAAACCATTCTTACATCCTTGCTGGCAGCTATGCTAATCTCCTCGTTTGAGGGCTAATCCAAGACCACTTTAAACTTTACACAGTTTTTTGATTTTCAAATGCGATCTTTGAAAAGGTTTTAACTCACACATTTTCATATTATCGAATATGGGAAGTATGCGAAAAGACTACCTTTCAGAGAGATTTGTCATAGTATCCCAAAACGGGGAGCACGACGGTGAGACAAAAAAATGCGCTTTTTGCCCCGGCAACGAATCCATGACAAACCCTTCGTTGCTTTCCTTGGTTGCAAAAGACGGAATGCTCCAAAGACTCCAAGACAGCGAGGACAACTATGTCGAGGATTGGACCGTTCGTGTCTTTGAGAGTAAGACACCAGCTGTATCAATTTCTGCAGAAAATTCGTACAGTGATCGCCCACTTTACAGCGAGCCCGCATACGGCTACCACTATATCGTCGTAGCTTCTGAAAAACACAAAGACTCGCTTTCCACGATACCCGTTGAGCAGTGGTCAAACATACTGGTTGTAATTCAAGACAGGCTCAGGTGGCTGTACACGCAACGCGGTGTCACATACGTATCAATTTACGTAAACCATGGAAAAGAGGCAGGAAGTGTGACTGCACACCCACACATCAACATGGTCACATTTTCAACCATACCTCCAACCATAGAGCAAGAAGCAGAGGCATCGCACCGTATCCTAAACGAAAAGGGAGCGTGCCCGCTTTGTCAGACAGTCAACACAGAGATTGGAGGCCCACGCCAAGTACTCCAGACGGAAGGATTTTTGGCATTTTGCCCTTGGGCGCCTTCGTATCCGTACGAGTTTTGGATCTGTCCCAAAAAACACACGACCAGTTTTTCAAAAATAACTCAAAAAGAAATTAACGACCTTTCCCTGATTTTGCGCGCAACGCTTGGAGGCCTTGCAAACTCGCTCAAGAATGTCTCATACAACTTGGCATTCCACCTTTCGCCTGAAAAGAAAAACAGCAGGCAGATCCACTGGCACATAGAAGTCTATCCACTGACGACAGCTTGGTCAGGCCTTGAGCGCGGCTATGGCGTCTTTTTGAATTCAAGTCAGCCAGAAAAGGCAGCAGAGCAGCTTGGAGCTGCCTGCAGAAAAGAGCTTGCAGGCCTTGTCGGCATAATCTAGCACCATTTATTTATCGAAATTTATTTTTGTTAGACATGGCAGTCGAGAAATATCTTGCAGTTGCAGCTCTTGGTTTATTTGCAATGTTTGGCGGCGAGATCAACGTCTTTTACAACTATTTGATCTCACCTCGAATCGAAGTCGAGCCAGAACCGCAAATCCTCATGTACATATCAATTGGTGTGGCGCCCGCAATGAGCATTGCAGGAACTGCGTTTCTCATGTCAAAAAGATACGGCTCGCGTCATGTCGGAGCCATAATTATTGCAGGTGGCGTGGTTCTCTTTGCAAGCATGTTTTACGCAAACACGTTGGTTCCGCATATAGATACAAACTATCGCGTCTTTGCAGTTGAGGTAATCCCGCTACTCTTCATGGCAGTCTCGATGCCAATCATCGGAATCGGCGCGTGGTTGTTTAGGACAAAAAAGCGACCAATCAAGGAATACTTTTAGTGGTTGTACCGCATCCCATTTGAATGATGTTCAAAGCCGAGCTTTTCATAAAACGGCTTTACCCTGTCGTCGCAGTCAAGTATGGTCTTGTAGCAGCCTTGTTTTTTGGCGTAATCTAAGACGTATTTGATTATCATTTCACCTATTCCCTTTCCTTGGTGTTGCGCATCAACGACGACATCCTCTATGTGTCCGACCTTTCCACCACCGTGGATGAATTTTTGTTCGATGAGCAATGTGGTTGAGCCAACGACCCTGTCTCCCTCTACTGCGACAAAGATCACGTGATCCGGATTTTGGCTCAGTTTTTTTAGAATTGATTTTGCTTTTTGTCTGTCAAGGTCGCTTGCCTTGCGAAGACTATCAAGCGACTCCAAAAAGCCCTTGTCGATGTCAGCCTCGGTTATCTTGCGAATTGTAATCTCAGACATTAAATCTTGCCAAGCTTTTCTCTGAATTCAGCGTATGCCTTTTTGTAGGAAGCTTTGTCGCCAATGTCGATAAAGCCGTTTTTTACAAGGAAGCTGTTTACGTCTTTTTTCTTTGCCAGCGCCTTCTTTATGACATCGTCCATGCCAAAGGGCTTATCAGACGGTATAAGATCAAAGACTCCTGGTTCCATAATGTAGCAGCCAATATTGATGTTGGCGGTAATTTGGGGCTTTTCGTTCCATGCTGTGACTTTGCCCGATTTGGACGTCTCTATTACGCCATACTTGATTGTAGTCTTGTACTCCTTTAGACTCATAGTGATGAAGGATTTTTTTGCCTTGTGTTGGTTTATCATTTTTTTGAGATTAAAGCTGTACACCGAGTCTCCGTAGATGCATGCAAAAGTGTCATCGATAAACGATTCTGCGGTCTTTAGTTGGCCTGCTGTCGCAAGAGGCCTGTCTGCTACTGCATACTCTATTTTGACTCCGAATCTGCTGCCGTCCTCAAAATAATCCTCGATTGTTTTTCTCAGATAGCTCACGCACAGTACAATGTCGGTGATTTTGTTGCGTTTTATCCAGCTGATCAGATGTTCAAGTAATGGCTTTTCGCCAAGCGGCAACATAGGTTTTGGTAAAAATGTAGTATACGGCTGAAGCCTCGTACCTAGGCCTCCTGCCAAGATAACTGCTTTCACAGGTGTATGTGAAAATATAGAGTATTTATGTTCAGCCACGCAATTATCTTTGAATCACGCACCAAGAATTTTTGAAATCTTGCGCACTACGTTTTGTGGATTCTTGCCAAAGACTATTATCATTGGTTCCTTTCCAAAATCACCTTTGTGGTATACGATGTCCGGAGCAGACGGTGATTTCTTTATTGCATCATTTATGCCCCAAGAAATTGATGCGTTTTCTTTTCGTTTGTATGAGGGAGGCTCTTTTGTCCTATCGTAGCTGAGTATCTTGTTTTTTGTTTTTGCAAATTTGCCGAGTAGATCTTCATTAAATTTCACATTGAGTGCGGAACGAAGCTGTGGGAATTTTTTTTGCGCAGTAAGAACTGCGGTTGCGACGTGTCTTGAGCCGCCATACTCAAGACTCCCTGCAACCACCACACCATTACCAGCCCTGACAATCCTCCCCATGACTCCCACCACATCTTCAAGTGACTTTGCCCCAGCCTTTGCAAAGACAAAATTCATCTGGCATTCTGGGATCAGAGAGGCAACCCCATCAAGGTTCACAAGCTCTTTAATTGCTTTTCCCAGCTCAGACTTGAGCTTGTCTGGGATCGGCCTTGTGATTTTGACTCCGCTTCCAAGTTTTTGAGCAGATTTGATGGCCTCGTACGTGAATTTTTTTGCAAACTCGACAGAATCGCGCATTTTACGCTTTTGTCCTAGTGCATAAGCCAAACTCACTGCAAAGATGCAGCCGCTTCCGTGGTTTTGTCCTGCGAGCATCTTGCCTGAAATAGAGTAATGCTTTCCATCTTCATATACAAAATCACTCATTTTGTTTTTTGTAAAACTGTGCCCAGTAATCACCACATTCTTTGAGCCGATTGCTTTTGCAGCCTCCACGAGGTCTTTGTAATGGCGAATTTTCATCCCCGAGAGAATTTCCGCCTCACTTTGATTTGGTGTAACTACGTATGACATTGGCACAAGCAGCCTTTTGAACAAACCCAAGGCCTCCTTTTTTAGCAGCGTCCCGCCAGTCGTAGACTTGATCACAGGATCCAAGACGATCGGAATTTTTTTTCGCCTCAAAGTTGAATGAATCTGCTTTATGGCGTCAGGTCCATACACCATGCCTATTGTGATGACATCTACATCGAAATCTTCAAAGATCGCATCAAGCTGTGCGGCAATCGAATTTTTTGAGACCGGTTCAACGTGTGTGAAATTCTTGGAATTCTGAGCAGTTATTGCAGTGACAACCGAAAAACAATTGGCGCCAAGTATCTGAGCTGCTTTGATATCAGATTGTATTCCTGCACCAGATGATGGGTCTGCTCCACCAATGCAAAGTATGTTCACAATGTCTTGTGAGTGCATCGTATGTAATAGGATTATGCAGGTGCACATTGGACTTTGCTATTGTTTAAATCTAGAGAACTCGTACTAAGTCCATGGGAACACAGCTTAGTGCTGCTCGACGCGGAGTCATCACAGACGAAATGAAACAGGTTGCAAGAGACGAGGGAGTAACACCGGAATGGCTCAGGGCAAAAATAGCTACTGGTTCCATAATCATTCCAGCTAACAATGCAAGGCCACAAAAAGTACACCGTGTTGGAATTGGCAAAGGCCTAAAGACCAAAGTCAATGTTAACATCGGAACTTCCACACTCAAAGTAGATCTCAACGAGGAGATAGAAAAGGCCAAAATTGCAGTAAAACATCATGCCGATACCATCATGGATCTCAGTGACGGTGGCGACGTTGGCGCCATACGACGCGCGCTGCTTGAGGCAGCACCAATTACATTTGGCACGGTTCCGATTTACGAAGCGTACAACTATGGGGTTGAGAAGCACAAAAATCCCCTAGACCTAACCGAGGACGACTTTCTTAATGCCTTTGAGAACAACGCAAAGGATGGTGTAGATTACACTACCATTCACTCAGGGATCACAAAGGAAATTGCAAAGCGCATCCTCAAGGTCCAAAGATATGGAGGCGTCGTAAGCAAGGGAGGCACGATTACTGCCGCATGGATGCTCAAGTACGACAAAGAAAACCCCTACATCACACATTATGATTACCTTATGGAGATTGCAAAAAAGTACGACGTCACATTTAGCTTAGGTGACGCGCTAAGGCCAGGCTCCATTCTTGATTCACATGACGAGCTACAGGTACAAGAAATGATAAACATCTCAAGGCTCGTCAAGGAAGCGCATGAACATGACGTCCAAGTCATGGTGGAGGGTCCAGGCCACGTTCCTTTAAACGAAGTAGCCGCAAATGTAAGACTTGCCAAGTCGCTCATCGGCGATGTTCCGTACTATGTGTTAGGCCCACTCGTAACAGACATAGCTTCAGGATACGATCACATATCTAGCGCAATAGGCGCTGCAGTTGCTGCAAGCGAGGGGGTGGATCTACTGTGCTACCTCACACCTGCAGAGCACTTGGCTCTTCCAAATGCCCAAGAGGTAAGAGCAGGTCTCATCGCATACAGAATCGCAGCCCATGCAGGAGACCTAGTAAAGCTCAGAGACAAGGCAATCATCTGGGACATGAAGATGACTGAGGCAAGACGTACGCTTGACTGGGAAAAACAGATCTCTCTTTCCATCGATCCAGAGGAAGCGGCACGTATTCACAACAGAGCAGGCCAACACCAGGGAAACAACGTTCCATGCACGATGTGTGGTGGCGCCTGCGTCTACGTGATGCTCCCACAGCAAAGAAAATACGTAAAAGAAAACGAAAACCTACAACAAGTTGAATAACACTTGATCCAGATGCGGTACAGTCTGGTAATCGTGTATCTCGTTTGCCTTAATCCATTTATATGAAACGTTTTCCCAGTTTAGAGATATTTTTGGCTCTTTGAGCGCAAACAAAAACGGAAAGACTAACCACTGGTGGTCTGGGTACTGCGGCGACGATATCGTCATCTCTTTTCCTGCCTTGAGCATACTTATTGCGTCGTCTTTTGCGCCTATTTCCTCATAAATTTCGATTTTTGCACGCGTCAACGGCTCTTCGTCATTTTCGATTATTCCACTTATGCCTGCCCACAACCCCTTCATCGTCTTTACTTTGTCGCTTCGTTTCAGCAAAAGAAATCTGTCGTTGTTTGTTACAAAACAGGTTACTATCTTTGTTGAGCGCATATCATTTTTCGATTGCGTTGATCATCGTGTTTAGTTTTTTGTACGACTCTTCTAAATTTGAGTTCTTTGCGAGGCCTTCCTGGACTGCGCGGATGTAGTTTGTAATGTCTTCTGATTTTCCTTCCTGTATGTCTGTGAGGAGTCTTCCAATGTCTTTCCAAAACTCTTCTGCAGCTTTTCTTATTTCAGGATTGGAGATTATAGTCTCAATTAGTTCGGTTGATTCTGTCATGATGCTTTCTGCAAGAATTTTTTGTACCTTGAATGTGGTTCCAGACATACGCTCAGTCAGTGAGATCTTGTCATCCTTTGAGAGTATGTTTGCAAAAACCAGATTCACCAGATGAGTCAGCCCAAGTATGATTGCGATCTTTTTGTCGTGTTCTGCTGCATCGATTGTAACAAAATTTGCGCCCTCAAAAAGCGACTTGACCAAATTCAGTTCCTTTTTTGCGTCCTTTATTGGAATCGAGATGATGTTTTGGCCTTTGATCTTTTTGGTGCCAGGACCAAACATGGGGTGTATGCACACCGGGTTTATCTTTGCTGGAATTTTGAGCAGTGCTGCAGCAGTCTTTGATTTTTGCGATGAGATCTCAATTAGGTAAGAGCCTCGCTTCATCTCCTTTGCAATGAGCCTAATTATTTCCGGCGTCCTCCTAGTGGGTGTGCACAAAAGCACAATCTCTGCATTTAGGACCGCACCTACAAGTGAGCTTGCCTTTTTGACAGTCTTGTCGGTAATTGGCGTTTCAGAGTCAAATCCGACTACCTCGTAGCCGATGGAGTTGAAGTATTTGACAAACCACTGCCCCATCTTGCCGCCTGCGCCTATTATCGTGATACTTTTCTTCATTTAGATCCCCTTGAGAGCCTCATGAAGTATTTTCATACCTTCCTTTAGTTTCTTTTCGTCTTGGCAGGCAGAGATCCTCACAAAGTCCTTGTAGTTGCCAAATCCCTCGCCTGGGGCAACAGCCACGCCGTAATCAAGAAGCTTGTTGGCAAACTCAAGGCCGTCAAAATTCTGCTTTCCAACTCTGGCAAAAAGGTACATCGCACCGTCTGGGTTGACAAATTCAAGGCCTGCTTCACGTGCCGCCTCAACCAGTACGTCAAGCTTTGAGCGAACGCTTTTTGTGTTGCCAGCAGTATCGGCTTCAAGTGCCTTGAGTGCGGCATACTGGATTGGCTCGGCAACATTTGTGAGACACAAGGCCTGCAGTTTGACCATTTTTTCTATGATTTTTTGGTCTGCAATTGCGTATCCTATTCTGAATCCCGTCATGGCGTGCGATTTGGAAAATGATTGTGTTACGATGCCTTTTTGATAGTTGTTAGCAAGAACGCTCTTCCATGGGCCAAACGCATACTCTGAGTAAATTTCGTCACTTAGTACGTACAAGTCATGTTGTTGCGCAAGCTCAACTATTTTGTCCTGTAGTTGTGGGGACAGTACCTTTCCTGTCGGGTTGTTTGGATAATTCAGGACAATCATTTTCGTGTTGGAGTTTATGGTCTGCTCAATCTGAGGGAGTGACGGTTCCCAGCTACTTTCAAGAGTCGTGTGAATCGTCCTTACCTTTACTCCTGCATTTATTGCACAGTCGCGGTATGCAGGCCATGCTGGCTCTATTATGATTATCTCGTCGCCAGGATTCAGCAGTGTCGTTATTGCAAGATATACTGAGAATCTGCCGCCTGGTGAGATGAGGATGTTTTCTGGTTTGATCTCAGCTGCAAATTTCTTTGAGGCATGTTTTGCTAGCGCGTCCCTCAGTTGCGGCATTCCATGCGCCGGACCATATCTTACAAATCCTTTTTTGTATGCTTCGCCTAGTGCGTTTTTGATCGTCTTTGGGGGCATAAAGTCAGGCTCTCCGACTTCCATGTGGATGATCTTCTTTCCTTGTCGCTCCAGATTTTTTGCCTTCAGAAACATCGTAAGGTGTGTTTGCTTGCCGTCTGCCTGCACCTTGACTGATTCGTTTAGAAGAAAGTTGAGGAACTTTTTGCCAATCGACTCATCAAGGCCAATCTGCTTGCACAGCTCACTTACCTCTTTTCGTAGTTGTTCTTCTCTTGTCTCATCAAAGATTCCAAGGCCACTGCTTTTCTTTAATTCGCCTATCTGCTTTGAGATCTCTGTTCTCTCCTTGAGCAGCTTGATCATCTGAAGCGTTATCTCATCTATTTTGTTTCGCAGTTGGTCGATGTTGGGCATTTTACAGTACAGGTTTGATGAACCCGCTCATAATTGCGTGATCTGCAAGCACTAGTGAAACAAGCGAGTCGACCACCGGCGGAGCCCGAGGCACCACACATGGGTCATGTCTTCCCTGCACCTGCAACGTAACTGCTTTTTTGGTCTTGATATCTACCGTGTTTTGTTTTTTTGCAATTGACGATGCGGGCTTGAATGCCACCCTCATGACTATCGGCATGCCGTTTGAGAGCCCGCCAAGAATCCCTCCGGCGTTGTTAGTCTTTGTTATCACTTTGCCATTTTTGATTACATATGGATCGTTATTCTGAGAGCCAAACAGTTCTGAGCCGGCAAATCCTGAGCCAAACTCTACTCCTTTGACAGACGGAATCGAGTATATTGCCTTGCTTATGTCCGACTCCAATGAGCCAAATATCGGCTCGCCTAAACCCACAGGAAGATTCACAGTGGTTGATTCTATTACACCGCCAAGTGAGTCCCCACTTTTTCTTGCGGCCAAGATCGCGCGTTTCATTTTTTCTGCAGTGTTCTTGTTTGGGCACCTCACCTCATTTTCATAAATATGGTTCTTCATTTTCATCTCGAATTTTTCCTTCATTGCAATTTTGCCAATCTTGATTGTATATGAGTGGGTCTCTATTCCCAGAGTTACCTGCAGAAGCTTCCTTGCTATCGCACCACCCATGACGTGTGTTGCAGTAAGCCGCCCAGAGAACCTTCCACCGCCCCTGTAGTCGTTGAACATGTGATATTTTACAAGTGCTGGAAAGTCAGAATGTCCAGGCCTCATCTTGGTGACAAGGTCATTGTAGGCCCGTGAATCTTGGTCCTTGTTCCAGATTATCATCGCAATTGGTGCGCCCGTTGTAAATCCTCTAAAGACGCCAGAGAGAATCTCGACTTGGTCGCCTTCCTTTCTTTGTGTGGAGACAAGTGATTGGCCGGGTTTTCTTTGATCAAGCATTTTTTGTATGTCTTTTTCTTGCAGCTCAAGGCCTGCAGGACACCCGTCCAGCACTGCGCCGACACACTTGCCATGGCTTTCACCAAAGCTTGTCAAAACTAGTCTTTGTCCAATTGAGCTTCCAGGCATCAAGTAAAAACCAACATGCGACGCTTATAACTTATTTCGTTGAGATTTTTGCTCCGACCCTTCTCATATCCTCAATAAAGCTTGGATAGGAGACATCCACGGATTCAGGATCTGAGACAGTGCAGTCACCCACATACATCGCAGCAATACAAAACGCCATAAACAGACGGTGATCCTCCTCTGAGTCAAGTGATGCGCCGTGTAGCTGCTTTGGTGGATTCAGGATCATGCCGTCTTCTTTTTCTTGAATTTGCAGTCCGAGC
The DNA here is from genome assembly GCA_040757675.1 of Thermoproteota archaeon. GTDB lineage: Archaea > Thermoproteota > Nitrososphaeria > Nitrososphaerales > Nitrosopumilaceae > Nitrosotenuis. The sequence continues at coordinate 85,917 of JBFLWI010000001.1, forward strand.
TTTTGGAGCTCACGTGCAATTATTGCAATCCTGTCAGTCTCTTTGAAGCGTGCGTGCTTTACATTATACAGCTCAAGTGGCGACTCGCACTTTAGTGCCAAAATGGAAAGTGGTGGTAGCAGGTCAGGTGTATCTGCCAAATCGAATTTGCCGCCGACTAGCTTTTCTGGCGTCTTTACCTTTATTGCATTGTTATTTAGCGAGACGTCCACGCCGAGCTTGCCAAGGATGTCAATTATTGCCTCATCACCTTGTGCAAGGTCCCCAATTGAGACCTTGACAGTCAAGTTCGAGCCCACCAAGACGGCTGCAGACAGCAATAGTGCAACGCTGGAAAAATCCGACGGAATCGTTATCGTGGTGTGTTTGTATTCTTGTGGCATTATTGTGTATTTTTTGTACGGCTCTACTTCTTGAACCTCCACTCCGAATTTCTTCATTGTAGAAATCGTCGCCTCAAGGTATGGCTTTGAGACAAGCTCAGAGCTGATATTTATCGTGATTCCCTTTTCCATCAAAGGTCCTGCAATTAACAAAGCTGAGATGAACTGGCTTGATACATTTCCCGGAATTGTTATTTCGCCACCCTTTACCGGACCGATTATTGTGAGTGGTGGCTTGCCGTCATTTGACGAACATTTTGCACCAAGTGATTCCAGTGCATCCAAAAGTGGTTTCATTGGTCTTTTTTTGAGACTCTCATCTCCGGTTAGTACTGTCTTTGCCTGTCTCAAAGACGAAATTGCCGCTGCAATTCGAATCGTCGTGCCAGAATTTGACGCATCCAGTATCAGATCCGTGTCATCGAATTTGTCGATTCCTTCTACTTTGAGAGTGTTCCCCGCCTCTTGAATCTCGGCTCCGAGGTTTTTGCAGATCTCAATTGTTGCGTTTGTGTCTCGTGAGCGAAGTGCGTTTTTTATCAGGCTCTTTCCGTTCACCAAGGACGCCAAAAATATCGCTCTGTGCGTGTAACTTTTGTTCGATGGGCAGCTAATCGTGCCACTAAGCTTTGCTCGTTCTACCTTACAGTTCATGTACATCTGCCTTTTTGTTGTTCACCGCTGCAATGATCACTCTGCCTTCAAGATCTGAGAAGACTCTCCTTATGTTTTGGATGTTGTTCTTTTTTGCCACCGCTGCGACTGCAGGCCCGTTTCCGGATACAGACGCGCCAAGTGCACCATTCTCAATAAGCCGCAATATTATTTGAGGATCCGAATTTAGAATGTGTGATGTCGCAAGACCGTTTAGCACCATTGCACTCCAGTATTCTCCCTCCTTTGCGAATCTCCACGCTCTCTCAAAGACACCAGATAGGTTTCTTAGTTTTTTGACATTACCACGCTTCCTTAATTTTGGTATGAATATGACTACGCCTAAATCAGTCGGAGTCTTTTGCATCTTGATTATCTTGCGCAATTTGTTGTCCGTGACAATGATTCCACCAAAATAACATGCACATGCGTCATCGAATGCACCAGTCATACTCACTTTGGTTGCAAGCGAGGCATCTATTCCTGCATCTAAAACGTCGGCGTCTGAATACCGCGTCTTGAAGACTTTGTGACATGCAAGTGACACCACCGTAGATATCGCACTTGAACTCTTAAGCCCGTAACCCGTAGGTATTTCTGAATTAATGCTTAGCTCAACTTTGTTTTTTTCTAGATCTCTTTTTGGGACAGAGAGTTCAATTACTTTGTTTATGAGTCGCGAGCTTAGGTTTTTGTTTTCCGATTCCACAGATATTCCGCGGCCATCAGAGATTCGCATCACTGCTTCCACTTTTGAGTCGATTCCAAGTGTTGCGCCCTTCCAGGTAGCTATTGCATTCACAATAGAGATTGCGCCGTGTACAGTTGCTTTTACCTGCATTCAAAATCCCCCAAGTAGAACCTTTTTCATCGCATCGTATGGTGCAGGTATCTTGTGCCATATCTCAAATGCAAGACAAGCTTGTCCCAAAAGCATCTCGTAGCCATATATTACCGTGGCAGAATTTTTTTTGCTCTGTGTAATGAGGTCTGTGTTCATTGGCATATAGACAATATCGTACACTATATGCTCCGAGCTTATCATACCAGTTGGAATCGGGCTTGGCTCCCCTCTTCGTCCTGCAGGTGTGGCGTTGACTACGAACCTGCATTTTGGCACTACATCTGCTGCATTGGAAAGCAGCACCGTGTCTGACTCTAGCCCAAGGCCTGAGGCAAACTTGGCAAGATCCTCTGCCTTTTGCAAGGTTCTGTTGGCAATTATGATCTTTTGTGCCTTTTCCTTTGCAAAGCCGGCAACGATTGCCCTCGCTGCTCCGCCTGCGCCAAGCAGTAATACAGTTTGTCCGGAAATTGGAATCTTTCTTTTCTTTATTGGTTCCAAAAATCCATCCATGTCAGTGTTGTATCCAATGAGTTTACCGTCGTCATTTGTTACCGTGTTTGTTGCGCCAATTGTTTTGCATTCCCGACTTGATTCATCCAAAAACCTCATCATCTCTATTTTGTGTGGTATAGTTACATTAAATCCAGAGATCTTTATTCTTTTTAGCGATTCGACTCCTGCTTCTAGCTCGCCTCTCGGAATACGGTATGCTATGTAAGTGCAATCAAGTCCGGTTGCCTTAAAGGCCGCATTGTGAATGCTTGGAGAAAGTGAGTGGTCTATTGGATCTCCAATCACTGCGTATGTTTTAGTCATCTTTATTTTTGCAAAGCAAGGAGCGATTTAACTTCATCTACGCTGAACTGCCCTGGTGCGACAGGTTTTCCAAGCGAGACATACGTGTATGGGCTTCCAAGATTCATGCAAAGTAACCTAGAGGCCCGTCCATAATCACCCATAGCAAACGCAATCAGATTTGGATCTTGCTTTCTGTATAATGACAGTATGGTGGCCGTATCTTTGATTGAATTTGCAGTCGTAACTATTTTCACATGACGTGAGAATCTCCTCATCTTGTCAAGTTTTTGCAGCAAGGCAGCTACATTTGGCGTCTTCTTAAAGTCATGCCACGACACCAAGATCTTCGTACCAGTTTTTTTCACATATCTGAAGAGTGCTTTGTTTTTGGACAGTGTGGAAAACTCGATGTCAATTAGGTATGGATTGTATTCTGCAATCAGCTTCAGAATCGAGATGCGTTCTTTTTCTGTGCCAGAAAACTTGCCGCCTTCCGACTTTGGACGTAGTGTGCATACACACCTTTTGTGATGTTTCTTTGTTTTTTCAAGTGTGGCTGGCACATCAGCCGGCTTGAGAAAGTCCAGTCTGAGTTCCGCATAGTCGGATTTCTTTAGTGCCCTGAGCAGTGTCGAAGTCATTTTTGATGGGCTTGACTCTGCCACACTGACGCACGTTTTGTATGCCATCTATTTTTCTAAAATGTATTCGTCTGAGACTTCCATGCCGAAATGTCTTCCAGTTGCATCTTTTACGTGCACAAGAACCGTGTCACCTTTTTTGAGATGTGTGACTGATACCAAGTGACCTCCGGGTCTGACAAATCTGATTGTTTCAGCATCCTGGGCAATTATTCCGCCAACTTCGTCTCCTATCTGGGCCTTTATCATCAACATAGGCCTTCGCTCTATTTTTGATCGTCCGACTGTTGCTCTTCGTGCCTTTCCTTTAGAATCCACCACAAGCACCTCTGTGCCAGTCTCCAGCTCGGAAAGATACTTTGTGGTGCCATCAGGCGAAAGTGTGTAGCAGTGGACCGCTCCTGCATTCACCCTGAACGGCCTTGGTGAAGTAAATGAAGAGCCGACAGACTCGTTGTGAACCAAAAACAAAAAGTTTGATCTGCTCCCAATGAGCATTCCCTCTCCTTTGTGCAACATAGATGCAGTATCAACACATACGCGTTCGCCGTCGCCTACCTCCTTGATGTCAACTATCTTTGCTTCCCTCAGCTCGAACTTGCTGCTTCCAAGGTACACCATTGCTTCCTTTACCTCTGAGATTGAGCTTGCTTCAAAGATGACTCCATCCACTCCAATCTCCAAGATAGAAAACATCTTTCGTACTTCCTCTGGGGTTCTAGCTAGTGCAAAGATCTCAGTGTGCATTTTGTGCAGTTTGGCTATGATGTTCTCAAGTGGAATTATCTTCCAGTCCTTTACCTCAATTATTACAAAATCAAGCCCTTTTTTTGCCTCAACAAAGATCTTCTCAATGTCTGCGTTTGAAAGCACCTTGAACCTCTTGCCAACCTTTTTGCCCTTCGGTCTCGGACCATCCTTTTCCAGTATGACGTACTTGGCATTTGGAGATGGATATATCGTGGCCAGCTTCGATTTCGTTCCAATCAATTTTGGATCCGCATAAACCATCTTGACTCCTTCGTTTTCCAGCCCCGTCAGAAATTTTGCGAGCTGCGATTTGGAGACTTTGGGTAGAATTATTAAATCTCTATTTTTTTCCAATTTTCTTCTCTGCTTCTTTTGCTGATTCCTTTCTGAATATTATTCCTGCTAGTGCTTCAACCATTTGGTCTGGATGTTTGTGTGCAAATATGTTACGGCCATAAGTTACACCCTTTGCTCCTGCCTTCATTGCATCCTCTGTCATCTGCAAAACGTCTGCGTCGGTCTTTGCCTTTGGGCCGCCCGCAATTACCACGGGAACTGGTGTGCTCTTTACAATTTTGGCAAACGAGTCAATGTCTCCCGTGTATAGTGTCTTTACAATGTCTGCGCCAAGCTCTGCGCCTATTCTTGCTACGTGTCCCACTATTTCAGGATCGTGTGGATTCTTGATGTTCTCGCCGCGAGGGTACATCATTGCAAGCAGCGGCATGTTCCATTTGTGGCATTCCTCTGATATCTTGCCGAGCTGTTCGAGCATTTCGGGTTCTTCTTTTCCGCCAACGTTGATGTGGAGCGAAACGCCGTCTGCGCCGAGTCGTAATGCTTCCTCAACGCTGCCACTCAGCATCTTTCTGTTTGGAGACATTGAAAGCGACGTGCTTGCAGAAAAATGAACCAATACGCCGACCCTTGATGGTTTTGGTAATGATTTGAGAATTCCTTTGTTAATTATGACGCTTGTGAGACCTCGAGTTTCACATTGCTGAATTATTGCTGCAGGACTTGAGAGGCCTTCGATTGGACCACTGGATATTCCATGATCCATTGGTATGCAAAGCATCTTGCCCTTGCGGAGTATTCGGTCCATTCGGATTTGAAGGCCTGTGACCATAAGCGATCTGCTCTAGATACCCCTATTAAAATTAAGGCTCGTAGCAAGACCTATTGGGTCTCGTAGTTATCGGATAGAATTATGCATACAAAAATTCCGTTGCCTGAAACTACGTTTGCGCTATGTCTTACGCCCTTTGGAATGAAGACTGTAGATGGTGAGGAGACGCGATAGGTCTCATCGCCAAGCTGAATCTTGTAGGTAAGCTTGCCACTTTCTGAGAGTATGAGATTGATTTCATCGCAATCATGTTTGTGCAAAAAGCTGTACTGTGGAAACTTTTTTTTCGAGTCAACGAAGTGAACGGCGACATGTGTGTTGGATTTTGGCACTAGTTTTTTGCTCAACATAGATAGGCGTTTGATTGGTGCTTTGCCGTGAAAAGGAACTTTTGACATAGATTCAGCTACGCCTTTTTTGATGAATTTTCTGTATTGTCGCATAAGGTAAGATCGATTTGTCACCTTAAAAGGTCTGTCACAAAGTGTGGAATGTCACATACAAAGAAATAAGTTAATTCATCGTATTAGAGATTGTGCAAGTGGACAGAACGTCTGAGTGGTTCGTTCCAAAGTTCGGCCCCAGATGGTTTAGAATTTGTGTTGGGATCTTGTTTTTGCCATACACTGGAATCATCGTGTCTTTTGCAGCATGGGGCTCCCTTGCAGGGCCGTTTGAGCTTGAGCGGCTTGGCGCCATCTGTTTGATTTACTTTTTGGCACTTGGAGTATCTGCACATTGTCTTGATGCGATAGGAGGCAAGACCAGGCCGTGGGGCGAGCTGCCAAGAAAACCCGTACTTGCTATTTCACTTTCAGCTTTGTCTGTTGCCTTTGCAATCGGCCTATACTATGCTTTTTTGGATTCACCGCTTTTGTTCCCAATTGGAATCATTGAAGGATTTTTCCTATTTGCATACAATCTTGAATTGTTTGGCGGCAGATTCCACAACAACGCATCTGTGTTGGTTTCGTGGGCGGTGCTGCCTATTTTTGCAGGCTCTGCGATTCAAACAAACACGATCTCGTACGAGGCAATTCTGCTTTCCATATTATCTTGTGTTCTCACATACATTCTGATAACAAACTCAAGAAAATACAAAGAGATGAAAAAGGCAGGCGCAGATCCAAGCCTCACACGCAAAAAGGAAATGGTACTCAAACTGCTCAGCCTCGGAATAATTTGTGGCACTGTAATCTTTTTTGTTGTAAGATTGTAGAATCAATTAGTACTGCCGACTATCATTGCAGCAGTATTCCATGTAAATGACTGCTCTCTGACAGCGAGGCCGTAGTTTCTCATTTCCCTGCCATAGTCGCTCAACCATGTACTTGAACTAATTAGTTTGGGCAAACCGACAAATGCGTCATGCCAGCTTGGCACGAACACGCCGACACCGCGTAACAATACAAAGTAAGACTGCCAAAGACTCGACACTGCTTTGTTTTTTGGATATGTAAAGTCGTGAAGGACTATCCTTCCTTGTTGCTTTAGGTGTTTCATGCACAATCTAACTAGGTTTTTTGCATCACAGTATTTTGGGATGTAAGATGACACGATGCAATCAAACTTTTCATCCAAGCTCAGCCGCTCTGCATCTTGATGAACGTATTTGATGTTTTTGTATCGCGATGAATTTCTTTTTGCTACCTCTAAGTAGCTTGCAGAGACGTCGACCCCAATTATCCTAGAGTGCGGAAATTTGTCTGCAATCATTCTTGTCAAAATGCCAGTACCACACCCAAGATCCAAAATCGAGTTGCCGCTTGTGATTTGTTTTATTATTTCATTTTTCCAAAGCCTGTCTTTACCAAAGGTTGTCCAGAATACAATCTGCTCATACGTTGCCGCAGTCTTGCCAAAAAATTTTGGTACCAGATTTTTTGGAGTCTCTTGTATCAACTCAGTATCATTAGCTTCAAAGTGATTTAAAGTGAACCGTTCTGAGTTTGAGACAAATTAGTAGTCAAGGAATAAATACTATAGAAAAACCATCAAACACAAATTGAGCCAAATCACTGAACAAATTCATCACAGCGATATTGGCGACATTTTAGAAAACTCTCTTTCTGGCAAAAGACCATCAAAAAATGATATACTCAGACTGCTCAGCTCAGACAACATCCACCTTATGGGCCTCGTTGCAGGTCACATCACACAAAAAAGATTCGGAAAAAAAGCTTCCTTTGTCAACAACATCATTTTAAATTACACAAATGTTTGCATAACTGACTGCAAGTTCTGCGCCTTTTACCGCTCTCCAGGACACAGTGAATCATACACCCTGACACTGGAACAAATCGAGGCTCGAGTCAAGACGGCTCTAGAGATGTTTCAGATAAGACAGGCGCTCATCCAAGGAGGCCACAATCCAAATCTTGGAATCGAATACTATGAAGACGCATTTAGAATGATTCGCAAAAAATACCCCCAAGTCGGAGTCCACGGCTTGTCCGCATCAGAGATAGACATGATTGCAAGAGTGGAAAAAACATCTACCAAAGAAGTTCTCATGCGACTCAAAGATGCCGGCCTCCAATCTATCCCAGGTGCAGGGGCTGAGATCTTAGTTGACTCCGTCAAAGACATCATATCGCCAAAAAAGATCTCAAGTGACGAATGGCTCAGAATCATGGAGGAGGCACACAGAATAGGACTTCCCGCATCAGCCACTATGATGTATGGCCACGTCGAGACAGTCAACGACATAGCGGAACACTTTGAGAAAATTGTAAAACTTCAAGAGAAGACTGGCGGCTTTATGGCATTCATTCCGTGGAGCTTTGAGCCAAACAACACTTTACTGCAGCGACAAAACCACACGATGTTTGGGGTTGGCGGCATGCAGCTACTCAAGATGATTGCAATATCCAGACTTGTCTTTGACGGCTTAATCGATCACGTCCAGTCATCGTGGCTCACAAACGGCGTCGGCATGGCCCAAATTGCGTTACAATATGGTGCAGACGACTTTGGCGGCACACTCATAGGTGAAGAGGTGGTCTCTTGTACTGGTGCTCGCTCTACTGAGCTTACAGGTCAAAAAATAATCGACGCCATTCACCAAATAGGATACCAGGTAGAAGAGCGTGATAACTTTTACAATCCAGTTAGGATGCACTAAATTCCGTAGCTTGCCCACCTAGAATCGACAAGCTTCTTTGTAGCCTCGTCAACTTCGACTTTTTCCTGGATTTCGCGCTCAAAGCCTTCCTCTTTTGTCTTTTGTGTGGCATCGATTCCAAGCTTGGAGCCCAAGTTGACCAACGGTGACGCAGGGTCCAGAGTATCGGTGGGCGCATCGTTGATTATCATAGTGTCCCTAGCAGGGTCTGCACGAGTAGTGATTGCCCATATGACGTCGTTCATGTCATGTACGTTGACATCATCATCCACTACTACGAAGATCTTTGTGAGTGCAAGTTGCCCGAGGCCCCACAATCCCATCATGACTTTTTTTGCTTGGCCTGGATATCTCTTCTTTATTGAGATGATTGCCATCCCCTGGAACCAACCTGCGGGAGGCATTGCAAAATCAACTACCTCTGGCTGGAACATCCTAATTAGTGGCAGAAAAGATCTTTCAATTACTTTGCCGATGTAGGCATCCTCAAGAATCGGCTTGCCCACAATCGTGGTAAGGTATATTGGTTTTTGTCTTCGCATCATTCCAGTTAGTGTAAACGTGGGGTACGGCTCCTTTGGTGTGTAGTAACCCGTATGATCACCGAATGGCCCTTCATCTCTGATGTCTGATGGGTCTACGTATCCTTCCAAAACAATCTCTGCGTTTGCAGGAACTTCTAAATCAACAGTCTTGCACTTTACCGTCTTGATTCCTTTTTGTCTTGTGATTCCTGCAAACAAATACTTGTCAAGGCCCTCAGGTACCGGAGCCACTGCTGAAAACACTGTTGCGGGATCTCCGCCAATTATTATTGCCACTTCAATTTTTTCTCCCTTTTCTTTTGAGATGTCATGGTGGTGTGCGCCGCGCTTGTGTTTTTGCCAGTGCATCAATGCGTGTTTTCCATCAAGTACTTGCATCCTGTACACACCAAGATTTCTCACTCCAGTCTCTGGGTGTTTTGTGGCAACAAGGCCAAATGTGATGAAGCGGCCTGCATCTTTGTGCCACGTCTTAAGAATAGGAAGCTTGTCAAATGATGGTGAGTCTTCAAAGACCTCAGTAACTGGGCCGCTTTTTTCGAGCTTGGGAAAGACATCGCCCATCTTTGAGAGCTCGGGAAGTTTTTTTATTTTGTTTAGAAATCCAGATGGTATTTCCATCTTTGTCATGTCCACAATTCTTTGGCCAATCTCTGTAAAGTCGTCCGTCTCAAGTCCTATCTGCAGTCTTTTCATTGAACCAAATGCGTTACCCAAGACAGGTATCTCGAAATTTTTTACATTTTCAAAAAGAATTGCAGGCCCGTTTGCATACATTGTTCTCCGTAGTATCTCTGCTATTTCCAGATCAGCATCGACTTGGGTTTTGACACGCCTAAGCTGTCCTGCGCCTTCCAGTGCGTTGATGAATTCGCCTGTGTCTTCGATTGGCACATCTGCAGTTTTGGGCAGATGTTGTATAAAGCTTGACTGAATTGCAACCATATATGGGAAATAAAGGCATTTTAATCAGCAGAGCCGTATTCAACTTGTTTGAGTGATCAAAAATGTGTTGTGTGTAAAGGCAAGGGGACAATCGAACTTCTTGGCACGCAGTGCCCCTTTTGCAATGGCACCGGTGAATACAACAAGACCGGTGAAAGCTACCTCAAATCCCATATTTGCCAGTGTATATTTTTGGATAGAAAAACGTGTCCGTTGTGTGGCAAAAAATGTCATCACGATACTCCAAATAAGCCAAAGATCCTAATTGGACCAATCTAGATTGGTGGCAGCTCGTTTTTCTTTCCGTGTCCACCTGAGCCGAACTTGCAGTAAAAGCAAAGGTCCGATTGCATGTGTGTCAGCTTTTCAAGCTGAATGGCTCCTATCTTCAATGCAATCTTTGTGAGAATTTTGTACTTGAGTGGCATTGCAGGAATCACCTCATCCATGTAGACACGGTAGTGCTCTGGACAAAATTTGAGTGTGACCTTGGTTGGCTCCTTACTTGTCTGGTTCACAGTCTTTGCAAAATTGATCTGCTCGCGGATGTACTCGTGTTTTGGACACGGGCAATCTTTTCCGCCTGGATGCTTGTAAGCAGGTGTGTTCCTCCAGTCAAAACCTGGGTATTCTCGCTCAAAGTCATCCATTGTATGGTATAGTTCATTGCTTCTATTAAATTTGATCCAGTATCAGGTTAGAGATTTACCCAAATGTAAATAAACCCCGCTCAGTTGAAAAGGCTAGATGTCAAGTCCTAAACTAACAAAAAAAGACTTGGAAGCAAAGATTGCTGAATTAGAAGAAAAACTAGCAAAATTATCTAGTCAACTTGAATCACGACCTCAGACAACGACGACAGCGCCTCCACCGGCACCAAAGCCACAAACACAAGCACCACCTCCACCGGCACCAAAGCCACAGACAGCACCGCCTCCAAAACCACAGACACAAGCACCACCTCCACCGGCACCAAAGCCGCAAGAGGCAGAACAAATTGTTGTCTGGGAGCAATGGAGAAACGCCCCAATGTCTGATTTCCACACATACAGGGCAAAGGTGACAGGATATTCACCGGCACCAAACAGATACTACGCTTCAAAGCGATTGGGACATGTTAAAGTAGATGTGCCAACATCTGATTGGAATTTGCAAAAGGCAAAGGTGACAGGATACACACAACCATCAAACAAGTACTTTGCAACAAGGGAAAAACTAGCATACCATCCAAGAGACAAATACTTTGCAGGATACGGCCTCAAGGTAGGAACTGCGTTAACGACGACAGCGCCTCCACCTGCAGCACCAGCGCCAAAACCAAAACCAAGTCCATCTCGTGGCAGTCTACCAAAAGGCTTCTAAAATCTCCAAATTTTCTTACATATTTTTAACTCAGATTTGTTTTGTGCAGTATTGCCAGATTTGGTATTCCAAGATCAACAATTTTTGAAGAAAATTTGGAAATTTTGTAAAAATAATTCAATTCCAAATAATCGTGAACAAAATGTAAATAAACTATTATAACTTCATGGAAACTACATGGCTGGAACCAAATCTACGAAAAAAGACTTGGAAACAAAGATTGCTGAATTAGAAGAAAAACTAGCAAAATTATCTAGTCAACTTGAATCACGACCTCAGACAACGACGACAGCGCCTCCACCGGCACCAAAGCCACAAACACAAGCACCACCTCCACCGGCACCAAAGCCACAGACAGCACCGCCTCCAAAACCACAGACACAAGCACCACCTCCACCGGCACCAAAGCCGCAAGAGGCAGAACAAATTGTTGTCTGGGAGCAATGGAGAAACGCCCCAATGTCTGATTTCCACACATACAGGGCAAAGGTGACAGGATATTCACCGGCACCAAACAGATACTACGCTTCAAAGCGATTGGGACATGTTAAAGTAGATGTGCCAACATCTGATTGGAATTTGCAAAAGGCAAAGGTGACAGGATACACACAACCATCAAACAAGTACTTTGCAACAAGGGAAAAACTAGCATACCATCCAAGAGACAAATACTTTGCAGGATACGGCCTCAAGGTAGGAACTGCGTTAACGACGACAGCGCCTCCACCAAAGTTACAAACACCGCCGCCACCTCCACCGCCAAAAGGTACACTGCCAGCTGGATATGCACAAACTGCGTCAAGTGGAGGACAGCAAAAATCACGAAAAGAACAACTCGAAGAATATGAAAAACAATACCTTGAACGACTCCAACAGCAACAACAAGCTAAAGCAGCACCACCACCGCAACCAAGTGGCTCAACTAGAGGCTCATTACCAGCAGGATTCAAACCGCAGACACAAGCAGCACCACCACCGCAACCAAAACCAAACCCAACCAGAGGCTCAATGCCACAGGGATGGAAACCATCCTAGACTTTTTCTTTCTTTTCTAATTTGTCAAAGCTTGCAGGACTTCATCTGCATGCCCTTTTGGTTTGACATTTGGGAATACCTTGAAGACTTTGCCTTTTTCATCTACCAAAAACGTGCTCCTAATCACCCCCATGTACTCTTTTCCCATGAACTGTTTTTTACCCCAGACTCCGAATTTTTTGCACACCTCAGAGCCAGGATCTGAAAGCAGAACGTAAGGAATCCCCATCTTGTCGACGAACTTTTTGTGGGACTCAATGTCATCGGTACTGATTCCGATGATCTCCACTCCTATTTTTTTGAATTTCTTGTACTCTTTTGTAAACTCGTCTGCCTCGATCGTGCAGCCAGGAGTAAAGTCCCTTGGATAAAAGTAAACTACAAATTTTTTGCCCTTAAAATCCGATGACTTGACCAGCTTTCCGTTGGCGTCCTGTAGCTCAAATTTGGGAACAGAGTCGCCTTCCTGTATCATGAGTCTTGTCCCCTTGATCCTCAATTAATTATTTTTGCAGGCACCAGATGAGCAAACCAGCCTTGCGACCTGCAATAGATATAAAAAATGCCATGGCTACCTGAAAACAGGCTATGACATTAGCCTTGGTGTAAGCACCTAAACCGTGTCACTGCGACTCTGATAATGTCTACCAGAACAAAAACGATGGTAGACATGAAAATAATTGAGCTTGGATTTCTGGCAATAGGAGGCGTACTCGGCACATTCCTAAGATACAAGCTATTCACTGCACCCCTATATCTTGGAGCACTACAGGCCAACGTACTCATGGTGAATGTCGTTGGAAGCTTCATCCTTGGGGCGTTTGCAGTTGCCACTCAGCAGTGGAGCCTTGATGGGAAGTATGCGTTGCTTGTCGCGTTTGGTTTTTGTGGATCGCTTACTACGATGTCTGCTTTGGCATATGACACAAGCGACCTGATCACTGGCACGAAATACGGCTTGATGATGGTAAATGTAGTGGCCAATTTGGCCCTGTCCGTGGCAGCAATATTTGCCGGCAAGGCATTACTGAGTGCGGTGGTTGGGAATCATTCAATCTAGATGGGCTTTTTGTCTTAGGACGCCTGCTTGCTTGACCCGCATATTTTATATTCTAATTACCAAGGCTGAACTTTATGGTGAGTGGTAGAGCATGGTTTGCAGAGGCAATTGCCACTTTTTGCCTAGTCTTCTTTGGACCTCTGTCAGTAATAGTATCAGCATCCATGTTTGGTCCCGGATTGACGCTTGAAGGTATTTTGCTAATTTCATTTGCACATGGAGCAGCAATTGGCCTGATGGTTTATGCCTTTGGCCATGTATCTGGTGCACACATCAACCCAGCAGTCACCATACCAATGATCATTACAAGAAAGATTGGAATTGTAGACGGAATCGGATACATCGTATTTCAGATAATTGGCGCAATAATTGCGGCATTCTCACTCAAGACGATTTTGCCCGAGCTTGGGGCAAAAGTGAACTTTGGTGTACAGGGTGGACCAAGCGATTTTATCGCAAAATCAGCAATGTCCGGCTTTGCACTTGAGCTTGTGTTTACGTTCTTCCTAGTTACTGTCATCTTCATGACCGCGGTGCACAAAAAAGCGCCTGCGGGAATGTACGGCCTTGCAATAGGCGGCATGATATTCTTGTTGCACCTAGTTGGAGTCCCACTGACTGGTGCATCGATGAACCCTGCAAGGACGCTCGGTCCTGCAATCGCGTCAGGTTACTGGGACTTTCACTGGATTTACTGGGCAGGCCCAATAATAGGTGGAATAATCGCTGGCCTGATAATGAACTACATCTTTGTCAAAAAGGCAGAAAGTAGCGCATAGTTTCACTGCAAACATTTTTTACAAATTTGATTTTAGCTAGTTTAGCGGGTCCGTTGCACAGCTTGGATAGTGCGGACGCTTGCGGAGCGTCAGGTCGTGGGTTCGAGTCCCCCCGGATCCGCTGTATCTATTAGTCCGAGCCCAATCTATTTTTGAGCCATAGAATCCTTTACAAGGCATTTCGTGTTATTGAAACATCAAGATATGGTGACAAAATACTGCAAGTGCAAATGCGGCTGTACCAGAACAATCTCTAATTTGTACTACGAAAATTGCATTCATTGCACACTTGGCAAACATATGTGAAGTGCGGTCTTGTGGTGTGGAACACTGCATAATAGAACTACAAATCCATCTACAAAAAAATCTCCTCACCAGATTATAGCTTTTTATAAGACAGGCAGAATTCGTCAGGTAGTTGAGCATCAAACCAACATCCTCTCATGCTTATGGAATTGGGATCATAACCATGATTGTCGGCGTTGCCATTGGTGTTTCATATTACCAGCTGTATTATCTTCCAGAATCCACTGCAAAGCCAAGCGTCTCACATGAGATACTAGAACCTGTGGGTGTGACAAAGATCGAGATCATCAAGGGATCTGGCAACCCAGAGCAAAAAGACAATTTTGTGCCAAAGCTTGTTAACATACAGCTTGGAATAGACAACAAGGTAATCTGGACCAATGCCGACGATACGGCACACACAGTAACGCCAGATCACAGATTTGCAGACTCGTATTCAGGCGACTTTGGGTCACCTGGAGTCATCAAACCTGGAGGCACATATGAGTTCCTCTTCACTGAGGCCAATGAGGTGGACTACCACTGCGAGCCACACCCATGGATGAAGGGCAAACTAGAGATCACAAAGCAAAGATTCTAGAATACAAAAAATGATAAAAAAGAAAATCACTAAAGAACTACTTTAAGCTTTTAATCCTAAAATCTTCTTTGTGAACGATGGTTTGGTAGGCATTCACGACAGTAAACCGGTCTGCCTTCTTTTGGTTGGAAAGGTACCTCTGCTTGCTTGCCACAGTCAGAGCAAGTGCATGGGTACATCTTCCTGATTTCTGACATACTTTGTGCATCATGTAACTAAATAAGAACCAATCGCATTTTCTGTGCACCAACCTTAAGTACTCAAAGCAGCCAATTTATTGCAGTAGTGATTTTTCTTAACGGGTGTGATGTGACACGGAGATAATGGGCAGGGGCTTCAAACAGATAATTCAGGAGACTCCTTGCTACGTTCACTTGTTTGGTAAATATGCCTCTTACAAACTATTCAACAAGAAAAGCCCGCTGTACGGGTCTGCAGACATTATCAATGTGTGCAACCTTCATTGCACGCACTGCTACTGGTGGCTCAACCGCAAAGAAAACGAAGAGCTTACAGTTGAACAATGGAAAGAGGTAATCGAAAACAAATTCAAAAAGAACCACGTCTTTATCATCACCTTGGTTGGAGGCGAGCCTACACTTAGGCCCGATGTAGTGGAGCTTTTCATCAAAGAGTTCCCAAAGCGGGTCTGCCTTGTCACAAACGGAACGAGACCACTAAAGCGATACAAAGACATCTATTTTTACTGGATCTCAATTGACGGCACCCGTGAGATACACGACAAGATACGCGGTGAGGGATCTTACGACACCACGCGAAAGAATGTCATAGAGTACGTCGAAAAAAACGGAGACAAGGCGTACAAAGACATCTGGATAACCATGACGATAAACTCGCTAAACTACATGACAGTCAAAGACGTAATAAGAGAATGGAAAGACTACTCCAACAAGATAGGCTTCCAGTTCCACACCCCCTTTGCAAAAGGAGACCCGCTGTGGATGCCTTTTGGCCCAGAAAGAACAAAGGTAATTGACGAAATAATCGCACTCAGAGAGGAGCTTGGTGACTATATCATAAACCCGCCAAGCCAGCTTGAGCTCATGAAGAAGAGTTGGGGCGGAAACGGAACTACTCCAATCGACTGCCCCACTTGGGCGATCCTTTCTGTGGATCACATGGGACGAGAGAAGAGGCCCTGCTGCATCGGCAGCGCTGAAAAAGACTCGCTCAAACCAATCTGCGAGGACTGCGGTCTTGGCTGTTATTCTGTGCTTGTCGGCTTTGGCATGAGGGGCTAGCCCTCCTTTTATGCGCAAAACCTAACTCTTATCTTGTTGAATCCCCTATCGGTTTAATGGAAAGCCCACGGGCTATACCAAACAAGCTTGAAGGAAACATCAACTTTTGGTTGATTTCGGCACTTGTTGGGATCGTCTCGGCCTTTCACTTTGGAATCACAATACAACAAAACACACTGACTGATTTTATCACGCAGCAGTTCACAGAGACATCTGCTTTTGCAACGGCGCTTGCCGCAATCTTTGTTGGCAGTACTTATTCACAGAGCAAGGTTTTTGGTCGATCCTTTATCGTCTTAGGCATAGGTTACTTTTTCATATTTGTTGGCGAGACAATCTACACAATTCAAGATTTTGTCATCCACGAGGATCCATACCCGTCTGTGGCGGATCCCTTCTTTATGTTGGCATATCCTTTCATAATAGCTCACATGCTCATCAACATAAGATATTTTGAGCCAAAAATAAAACGAGGGGCCATCCTCTGGATGGCCGGCCTAGGCTTTGCGATATTTTCTTCGTATTTTTTGCTTTCATTGTCGCAAGATGTTGAGCTTGATTTCGAATTTTACTACGGCCTAGTCTTTGTGGCCCTTCCCTCAATTAGCATCCCGATTACGGTGTATGGTGTCTTGTTGTTTCGTGGCGGACTAATAGGAAAGGCGTGGCTCATCCTGTTGTTTGGAAATTTGTCAAACGCAATTGGCGACGTATGGTATTATCATCTTGAGACGCTTGGACAGTACCAGCTGAATCATCCTGTGAATATTTTTTGGTTTTTTGCGTATTGGGTCATAGTCTACGCAATATACAAGCATCGAAAATACACAAACCAGCTACAAAACTAGGACGAAAGGATGCTTCCTCCGTGTATTGAGACAGTAGCATGCCCTTGACCAGAGTAGTGGTAAAATATAGCTCCTGAAGGAATCGGTGGAATCGGTCCGTCCGCTTGTATGTTTGCATGTAGGTAAAACTCCACCATATCGCCAGGAAAGGTATCTACCGTGATTGCCCCGTTTATCACAGTCTGAGGGTAGACGTACTTGGCTGCCACCCTTGATGCCGAACCAACTGTCTGTCCTGTGTTTTGTACTATGGGATTTGTGTTGAGATAAATCTCCTGCTGCTTGACAAGAACGCCATTTTTGTAGACATCGACGTATGCCTTGAGCGGATCACGTGGTATTGGAGGCGGAGGCGGTTGTGGAGGATATCCAAAGTGCGCATAGTTTTCAACCTCAGATTCGGCTGAGATCGTCGCAGTAAGCGAGGCAATCATGGTTCCCTCTTTTGTCGAAATAACATAGGATGCAGAGCCTGCCGTTGAAGAAACAGACGAAACTACAGCGTTTTCCTCGTAGCTGGTAATTGTAGACGACATCGGTTCCATGACTTTGAGTCCCGTGCCCCCAAGAACGTTTGCAATTACCGTAGTCGTCGGCACTCCGTTGATCTTCATGTTGATGTCGTGGTAGCCAGGAATCACTGGAACTCTCACCTTGTCACCTGTGGTATAGTTGCCATCAAGGTATCCAAGTGAGAGGTGGTTGTCCAAATACACATCAGTTACCTCGATTTCACCGACTACCGGAATGCTCACGTAGGCATGCACTATGTAGATTTTTTCTTCCGGTGTTTGTACGTGTATGGTTTGTCGGTTGAGATTATCAAATACTATCGTACTAAATGAACCTCTGTATGACAATGCCGACGGATAGATGCGCAACATTCCTCCTGTCGAGACATCATTTACGGCAAACTCAGACGCATGTACGGTGATTTTTCCGTCGTAGTTTGACATTCCAGATACTGCCACCTTTCCATTTTTTTCAATTTGAAATGGTGTGTTTGGTTGTAGATTGTCTATTTGAAGCATCGGCGTGCTCTGAGGATCAAAAATAAAGCCCCTGATCGATATCGTGCCACCGTTTGGTTTTGCCACCAAATAGTATTGTTTTGATTGCTCAAACGCAAACGTCGTCTGAAAGGTGCCACTAAGCTCGATTTTATTTTGCATGATGATCTCTTTATCATACACAAAATGCGTCTGGCCTGCAGGTACCGGTGAGGATGTGGGATAACAGCCATAACACGAATGCCAGCCACTCGATACACTAGCAACCATCCTAACTGAGTTTATCGAGTATGTAGTTGGGTTCTGAGTTCCACTCTGTATCGAAAACGGCCAAGATGTAGAGTAATAAAACGAGTTGTAGTTTGACTGCGAGCTGACCACAAGTGGTGGTGAAAACGTTTTGGTGTACGTCCATGATGCGTTGCAGTTGTATCCCGCACCGTTTGCATAGCTACATCCGTTTTGTGAGTATACAGGTGTAGGCAGGCCACCAGACCACACCAGATAGCCATATGTTGTGTGGTACGGAATGGTGAGGTAGTCATATTGCGGGCCTGAACCAATATACAGTGTGGCGCCAGCTGGAACAGTGCCCTCCATAACTAAATTCTCGCCTCGATAATCATTGAGCTTTAGAATCACGGTTCCGGTCCCAGAAATCGTTATGCCGTCTGTATTGCTGACACTTGAAGAGCCGCCAACGCCTCTGTTTTGCGAGTAACCAAGCACGTTTGGCGTGGTGCCTCCTACATCCTGAAGAGTCTGCGTTGCGTTGTTGTATGCAAATTTGGTATTAAATTTGGGGATCAGCACTTCAAGGCTTGACTCAGAATCAAGGAGCTCTGCTGCAAAATTTGTAGTGGAAGGGACCACTTTGTATGGCTCTAGTGACTCTTGCGTGCCGACTATGCCCTGCCCGTAGTTTAGCTTTCCTGTGTGTTCTGTCTGAATTATTCTTGAATTAATTCCCATGCCGTTTATCATGGCTTTGTCTGTACCATCGGATTCTGTAGTGTCCAGACTCACCGAGGCAAACACGTTTCCAAGATCAGTTATTGCTATGATTTTTCTGTCAGCAAAATCATATTGAGTAAAGTTTTCAGGCCGCAAGAGCATCGTCTCAAATGCCCCAACTAAGTAACCTCCAACCATGTGCGCCGAAAAATCTATTTTTTCTATCTGATTGCCGTCCCTATCCAAGACCCTCAACTCCTTTAGCGTCGAAGCCTTCATTGCGTTGTTTGTGAGCTCAACTGTGTTGTTTTTTATAATGAGGACGATGTCTTCTGATGCCTTGTCTGTCTGAATCTTCATAGCTTGTTGCGCAGTAAGCGACCAATTCATCTGGTTTGATGACGTCGTAGAAATCGCTGCCAAAGCTATGAGGGCCGACATGCTCACTGCCGCAACAAGATATGGGCTGGCCATCACTAACTAACTTGGAGATTTTTTTAAGGTGAAAATAACAGAATGTTACTGCATTTTAGATCTTCACAGAATAGGACATGCCAGTACGTTTTTTAACAATTTATCAAGAATCAGAGTGTGACTAGCATTACATTTTATGGTGGAATTAACGAAATTGGCGGAAACAAGTTTCTTGTAGAGGACAAAGGTACACGAATTTTCCTAGATTTCGGAATGCAGATGGGAAAGGCAAACAATTTTTACGCAGAGTTTTTGCAGCCGCGTGCATTCAATGGTATGGGCGACTTGTTTGAGTTTGGCCTCCTTCCAAGACTCGACGGCGTTTATCGAACAGACTACTCAAAGCACGCAGGAAGCGACGATTACAAAAAAGAGACGGCCGTAGACGCAGTCTTACTGACCCATGCACACATAGACCATGCAGCATACATACACTATCTGAGGCCCGAGATCCCAATTTACTGCACCGAGGCCACGAAGCTTATCATGCAGGCACTGCAAGATACCGGCGGCCATGACGAATACATCACATACAAAGAAAACTTTCGAATCTACGAGAACACCAAGGGGGAAATTAGCAGGGCAAAGGATGACAAAAATCGCCAAGTCATAAAACGCCAAATTCAGCTCATGACCCCTTACAAAAAATTCAACATAGACTCAATCGAGGTGGAGCCCATACCGGTGGACCACTCTCTTCCTGGCGTTTGCGGTTTTGTTTTGCACACATCGCGAGGTTCTGTGGCATACACGGCCGATCTTCGCTTTCATGGAAGAAGAAAACAAGAAAGCGAGACGTTTGTAGAAAAATGCGCAAACTCTGACGTTGATCACATACTGTGCGAAGGCACTCGCATTGAACACAACTCGTCTCCAACTGAGTTCGACGTAGAAAAAGATGTCAAAGACGTCGTAAACTCGACAAAAAATCTCGTAGTGGTATCCTACCCGACTCGGGATCTGGACAGGCTGCTGTCGTTTTATCTTGCAGCCAAGCAGACAAATCGTATACTGGCAATTGATCTAAAACAGGCCTACCTCCTAAAATTATTTGAGCAGTCAGAAAAATACAGGGGGGTGTACCCAAGTATGAATGACCCGACAATCCGTGTGTACGTGCCTCGCAAATCATGGGGACTAATAGACAAAGACAGCAAATACTGGACAGACAAGCAGATACTAAACGACTATGACATCTGGGAACGAGAATTTATTGGAAATGCAAACTCCGTCGATTACAGAGATATCTCATCAAAGCAGCAAGAGTACATGTTTTACTGCAGTGATTTTAAACTCCAAGAACTAATCGATGTGAGGCCTCAGGAAGGCTCAAGTTACATAAGATCATCCACTGAGCCATTCGATGACGAAATGAGGTTCGACCACGAAAGGATAAAACGCTGGCTGGTGCATTTTGGTCTCTTACGAAAAGACGACGACTGGAACGTAACTCACGTCTCAGGTCACGGCTCAAAAGAGCAGATAAGGCATGTCGTCCAAGAAACAAAAGCAAAGAACGTTGTCCCAATCCACACAGTGCACGAGGACTATTTCAAACAGTGGCACCAAAGTGTAAGAACTGTCACAATCAACGAATCGCTGACACTCTGAGTAGCTTATATCTTGAACAGCTTTTCGAATCGTGAGAAAAGAATTTCTCATATTGCTGCCACTAATCCTACTTGCGCCAGCTACTGCGTTTGCGCAAATAGGGCTGTGGGTTCCGCAGAACATGATCACGTCAGAAACTTATGAGGGACTGGTGGTTTTAGACAGTGCATCACCTGCAGGTAGCATAATCTCGCTTTCAGTCGACGACCCCAATATACTTGAGGTCCCTGAATCTGTATCAATACTTCCATACAAGAATCATGCCATTTTTGAAATCAAGGTGTTGCAAGAGGGAGCCGTGAAAATATTTGCTGTTGATGGTGGAAAGGTATCAAGTGTCCAGGCAGAAATTCATCCATCTGGCATCACTCCTGTTGCGCTTTCTGTCTTGTTCGCATCAAATAAAACCAAGGCAGACACAGTCGTGGGATACGTTTTATCAGTGGATGCGGGAGGATCTCCTGCGTCAGTCTCAAAAGACACGCCAGTCACCCTGACTACTACTTCGGCCATATCCACAGACGACAAAGTCGTAATCAAAAAAGGCATGCATTACGCAAAATTTACTGCAAATGTAATTGGCTCAGGCACGGTTCTTGCATCTTCCCCATCATTCAGGGCAGACGAGGCCCACATAGAAAAGCTCCAAGACCAAGTTGTAGTTAGAATATCTGTTGCCCCAGACATCATCATGGAAAATTCCAAGGCGTATTTTTACGTCTGGCTGGAAAAAGACGGAAGACCATTCAAGCCACCATACACGACTCATGTATTTGTCTCGTCAAGCAACCTCAAGTCGGTTAGATTCAATGAGAACCCACAGATTGGGCAACGTGCAATCTTGAAAATTCCACTTGTAGACGGAATAGCTTCAGGGACACTTGTTTCGACTGAGGCCGGCTCATCGGTGATTACCGCAGATGTCGAGAGCTTTGGTTCCTCTCAAACAAACGTAGTAGTGGGCAGCGTGCTAGTCGACGAAAATTTCAAGTCAATAAATGACGAGAGTAGAATCAAACAGATAGAAAACAAAAAGCCAAACATTGCCATGGTGTGGATACAACCAAACATCACAGACTCCGAGGCCTTTGGAGTTGTAGCACTGTACCATGTGAACGCAACCAAGAACACGTCCACAAAGGTCGACCCTAATGAGACTTCGATTTTCATCACAAATTCCATAAACAGAATAGAACCGGTGCCAATAGACGGCAGGACGGTGACCCTGACGTCGGCCTACCTTGCTCACCCACGCATGATAGTGTTATCGGAGAGCAATGAGGTTTTGCTAAAAAGAGGAATAGGTTCCAATCACGCAGTCGAATTCAAGGTTGGTGGAAAAATTCATGGCAACCACACCCTGTCGGTTTCAGGCCCAGGCCTTGAACGCTTTCAGACCGCAGTACAAATAAAACAACCATATACAGAATCATATAGGATCGGCCTCGTGTCAGTGCCTGCGCTTCCACATTCCACTCAAGACATTGCAATTCTATCCATCCTTGACGCACAAGATGCGCTAGTAGATGTGCAAAAGGCGTTTGGAGGTCCGATAAGAATCACAGTGACTACAGACTCCAAAGAGGAGATCACCATAAGCAACAAGAACTCTGCAATACTGTCTGGAAGTCTGGATGGAAAAAGACAGGTCGTAGCAGCTGCAGCCGGTATAGCCCCTTACCAAGGAGTACTGGTGCCATGGGGAGTAGCTGACTCGATTAGGCTAGATGCGCCAAGCAGAGTCCACATCGAGGAAGGATTTCCGTATGTAATACACGAAATAGATGCGTATGGAATTCCTTTGCGAAAGATCAACGCCACAACCATTTCAACTACGCCAGGCTTGATGCCATCTGGGATGCCGACAATAAATCAAGTCGGCGTGGAAAGTCTTGCAGTTCTCTCAAAGTTTGGGGCCGACACACAACAAATAGAGTCTTTTGCCAACCAGATGTCTCTCCAACTGATTCCGCGCGGAATTACAAACCGCGTAAACACAAGCTTTGAGCTTATAGTAGAAAGCGACGTAAATGATGCCCAGATCACAGTCGAATCTCCTTTTCCTTATAAAAAGATCAGCGAGAACACATATTCCATAACTCCAGACAGGCAAGGCCTCCACAACTTAACAGTGACTGCATTAAAGAGTGGGTACCTGCCTGCAAAAAATAGCCTCCAAATCTTTGCAGAAAACTTGTTTACCATATCCTTTGAGGCTGTTGGAACTGATGGAAATGAATTACATGTAAACAGCAAGCTTATCACCCCAGAGATTTCAAAAAGCTTTGCGACTCCCCACAAACAAGAGCTAGGACCCCAGTTTGTTAGCATCAAATTCCCAAATACGTTTGAGGTCGGCACGGACGGCTATCAATTACAACACATCGAGTTTGACGGCCGTATAGCAAACGCCGACACCATACCGTCGTTGTATGTTGACTCTGATACCAACATATTGGCACTATACCAACGCATGATCAGAATCAATGCAGAAAACGCTGTTGGGGGTGGTTTTTACCCGTACGGTAGTACCGTGACTTTGAGTGTGCCACCAAAAGAGAAGGTATTGTTCTTTGTCAGGGAGGTATTTGATCACTGGGTTGGCCTTCCAGATGATTCAGATATCGTGACGCTTAACGCGACTCGGAATATAGATGTAAAAGCAGTGCTGCGAGAAGACTATACTTTTCTAATGCTCAGCCTCGCGTTACCGATTTCAGCGATGATTTACTTTAGATTCATTTGGAGAAAAGGATTGGATCTTCTGTGGTATGCGCGCAAGATTGTTGAATTCACTAGACTTTCAAGGGTGAGAAAGTTCGTAGACCTAAAAAGCTGCGTAAACAAGATCTTTCCACAATCAAACGCCAAATTCAGGGCTGAGCAGCATTCAGAGAGTATGTGATGGTTTTAAACCACCACACAATATCGTCAAAATTCTAATAATTCATTTAGTAGGTTGTTTGTTTCATTGATGATGAAGAGGATAGGCCTTTTGGGATGTGGCGCAATTGGCACACAAATAGCATTAGCAATAGACTCAGGAAAGATCCCCGCCGAGCTCACACAGATCTATGATTTTGATAAAGCAAAGTCTGAGCTGCTTGCATCAAAGATTGCAAAAAAACCCATCATAGTGGACAACCCACACCTTTTGTCGTCAGGACCTGTGGATTTGGTAGTCGAAGCAGCGTCTCAAGACGCAGTGAGAAATCACGCCCTGAGTGTAATACAGAACCGCAAGGACCTCATGGTGATGAGTGTTGGGGCTCTCCTTGATGAATCAGTCTTTGAGGTGCTTTTTGATGCGTGTCAAGAGTTCAAAAAAAGGATCTATCTTCCCTCCGGTGCAATCGCAGGCCTTGATGCAGTCAAATCAGTCAGAGACGAACTCGAGGAAGTGACACTAACCACCACAAAAAACCCAAAGGCCCTAGTCGGCGCCAAGTTCTTTGAAACAAACAAGATAGACATTTCCAATCTCCAGTCTTCCAAAGTAATTTTCGAGGGTCCCGCAAATGAGGCAGTTAAGCTCTTTCCTGCAAACATCAACGTTGCTGCGCTTCTCAGTCTGGCAGGAATCGGTAGCCAAAAGACTGCAGTCAGAATAGTGGCTGATCCACACACAGACAAAAACACTCATCACATAGAAGCAAGAGGCAAGTTTGGAAAAATCACCATCTGCGTCGAAAACGTACCAGACCCAGCAAACCCAAAGACCAGCAGGCTTGCCATCCTTTCTGCAATAGAATGCCTCAGGCAGGTCTGCTCAGAGCATATACGTATAGGTACCTGATATTGGCAAAAATTGCCGTAATCTAGCGGTTGACTGAAAATTACCAATATGATCCCAGTCTTTAAATGATTACTAAAAGCAAGCTTATGATCGTATGCTAACTGACAAAATCTTGGAGCTGAAAAAGAAAAAGGACGTAGTAATCCTTGCTCACAACTACCAGTTACCTGAGGTACAAGACGTAGCAGACTTTGTCGGTGACTCTTTGGGACTCTCAAGGCAAGCAGCAAAAACACCCCACAAGACGATTCTGTTTTGCGGAGTCCATTTCATGGCAGAGACTGCAGCCATAATTTGTCCAGACAAGCGTGTCCTAATACCGGATCTTGCTGCAGGCTGCTCGCTTTCGGATTCGATCACAGTAGATCAGCTTCGCGCATGGAAGAAATCTCATCCGGGTGCGGTAGCTGTTGGCTACGTCAATACCACTGCAGACATAAAGGCAGAATTGGATTATTGTTGTACATCATCTAATGCTGTAAATGTGGTCAAAGCCATCCCAGAAAACAAAGAGATTTTATTTTTGCCAGACATGTTTTTGGGTTCTTATGTCGCACGCGTCACTGGAAGGAAGAACATGCGCATTTGGGCAGGCGAATGCCACGTACACGCAGGCATCAGATCTGATGACATTCACAAGTTGTTGGACTCGTACGCAAGATCCGAGCTTTTGGTCCATCCCGAATGCAGTTGCACTTCACAGATAATGTACGATGTAGCAGTAGGCGATTACAACAACCGCCAGGTACAGATACTTTCCACTGAGGGCATGATGAATTATGCAAGGCAGACGGAAGCAAAGACCTTCATCGTAGCTACGGAGACTGGAATCCTTTACAGGATGCAGCAGCAAAATCCAGACAAGACGTTCATTCCTGCTTCACGTGGAGCCGTATGCCAATACATGAAGATGATAACTCTCGACAAAGTATACGCATCGTTGCTTGAGGACAAGTATGAAGTAAGGGTTCCAAAGCAGACAGCAGACAAGGCAAGACGCGCCATAGAGCGCATGCTAGCAATAAGCTAGTCTACTTCCAAGCTAAAGTCTATTGCCGGTGCGGAATTTGTTATTTTTCCAACTGAGATCATGTCGATTCCGGTTCGGGCAAAATCCCTAATGTTTTTCGTGTTTATGCCACCAGACGCTTCAAGCTTCACCTTGCTGCGCAGTCCTAGCTTTTGAAGCGCAGATATCGTTTTTCGTATTTGAGGCGGTGTGAAATTATCAAGCATGATTATGGTTGCGCCCATCTTTGCAGCAAGTATTGCGTCGTCTTGGTTTTCAACCTCGACTTCGAACTTCTTTGAGTGCTTCTTTGCCCTGTAAATCAACCTTACAAGTGAGCCCTCTGATGCGATGTGATTGTCTTTTATCATTATCATGTCTGCCAATGTCATACGGTGTTTTTTTCCACCACCGATCTTGACTGCTTCTTTGTCAAAAAAGCGAAGGCCTGGTGCGGTTTTTCTTGTCGAGTAAAGACTGGTCTTTCTGCTGACGCTCCTGATCTTGCCGACTAGCTCAGAAGTAAGAGTTGCAATTCCGCTCATCCTAGACAACAAATTGAGTGCGGTTCGCTCGCAGCCAAGTACTGACCTTGCAGAGCCATAAACTTGCATCACGACTTGGTTTTGTTTTATTTTGGAGCCGTCTTTTTTTAGGAGTTTTACTTGGCAGCCCTTCATTACAAAGATCTCTTTTGCGTATGCGGCGCCAGCCACGATTCCTGCTTGCTTTGATATGATTTTTGCAGATATCTTCTTGTTTGTAAGTATGTTGGAGGTAACATCACCCGCACCGATATCTTCAGCCAGAAATCTGGCAAGCTCTCTTCTGACATTCATTTAATGGACTAGTCGTGTGCCCAAATAGAACCTTTTCTATGACATTGAGACAAAGTTATGGCAATGTCTGTTTGACGACGTTATCAAAATCCGTAATGTCGTCCCAGTCCGACCTTATTGGGATTTTAATTGTGAATGTAGAACCATTGCCTGGAATGCTTGATGCAGTGATTGAGCCCCCATGCTGCTCGACGATACTTTTGCAGCTTGACAGCCCAAGGCCCGTTCCTACCTGTTTTGTAGTAAACAGTGGCTCGAAGATCTTCTCTAAGAGGTCATTTGGAATTCCAACCCCACTGTCAGATATCGTGATTGTGGCTAGGTTTTCTTTGTCATCCTCAGTTATTGTGATTTTAATTGTGCCTTCCTTTCCTTCGATTGCTTGTATTGCGTTAACTAGTAAGTTTACGAAGACAATTTCCATTTTCTCAGGATCACAGAAGACTACACAATCGTTTAACGGCGGATGAATCGTAACGTTTGTTGGTACATCGATTCTTTCTATTGCGTCTTGTAGTGCCATCGACAGCGAATAGTTTTTCTTTTCTAACCGTGGCAATCTGACGTAGTCCATTACGTCTTCTAGCTGGTGTGACATTCTGTACACGGCCCTGTCCAAGCGAGACCACTGCTCACGAGACTTGTCATCAAGTTGGCTCTCCAACCTAATTCTTAGAATTTTTGACGTATTTTGAATAACACTGAGCGGATTTCTCAGATCATGTGCGATCCTAGCAGAGAGCTGTCCGATTGCAGACAGTCTTTCCACTTTGAGTAGCTCATCTGCCTTTTGCCGGACTTCTTCTTTTAGCTGATCTCGTTGTTGCGATAGAGCTTGCTGTGTTTCTTCCAGCTTTGCCATGTTGTCCTGCAGTTTGATGTTTAGCTCGTCTGCCTTTTCCTTTGCAATTTTTAATTCCTTGATCTTATTTATCAGAAGATGGATTAACTCTTCGTTAGAGAGTTCCTTCATGAAAAAGTATGGACTAGTCTCTGACACACTTTTCAAGTCGTCTAAATGTTAGTAAGAATTTGTGTGTGTTTTAATCAAACAAATTATTTAAAAGAAAGTATGCGTTTATGCGACCTTCAAGGCGTATTTTCCCTTTTCGGTAATACCCAGAGTTTTTGCAATCTGTGAATTCTGTGGATCTGCTACCAATACTACGCCTGTCCAGTCTGGTGTCAGGTCTGACGACTTGCACAGAGGACATACCTTTCCTACAAAAACATACTTGCATTTTCTGCAAGCCATTTCTTTGACCATCTATTTTTTCACTTCAACTGGTTTTTTTTCTTTAGGCTCTTTTTTGTCTCCAGAGTCCTCTTTGCCTGATTTCTTTACCTCTTCTGCAATCCAATCCTCTGCACCCAAAAATGGTTGTCTGCATGTGATTCCTATTTTGCCCATCGTAGCTGCCTTGCCAAGAGATACTGCCGTGATTCTTGCGCGCAAGGTTGAGCCGACTTTGAGTGTGCGGTTACTTTGTTTTGCGATTATCATTCCCGACTTGACATCAGATTGCAAATAATCATCCATGACTTGTGAGAGGTGCAGTAGTGCGTCTGTTGGCCCAATCCTTACAAATGCTCCAAAGTCGGTAATATCTACGATTTCTCCCAAAATGATTTCTTGTAATTTTGGTGTAAATGTCAATGCTTCAAACTCTACTCTGTGGTAGGTACCTCCGTCTCCTGCAATCATTTTTCCCATCTCGTCTACCTTTGCCTCCAAAATCATGATGATATAACCAAGTTCAGCGTTGATCATGCTTTCGTATTTTTCTTTAAGAATAGCTATAGCTGCTTTTTTTAGTGAGGTTCCAAACATGCTTGGCGGAATTCGCACAACATCTTCTAATGACGATATAGAAAACAAGTACGTGCAAAACTCCAAGAGTTGAATTTATGAATCTTTGGGTGAATTTTGCACATCAACCGTGTTTGATGGACATTATCTCTTGGTATACTGGAATGCCCATTCCCTTGGCATAAATTTCAAGTTTCTTTTCACCATAAGTTTGAGGAATCACTATTGCCTCAAGCTCGCCGTTGTTGTCAGTTGACAGAGTTGAAACTACCTTACCATCAAAGACGATTTTTGCTTCTGTGTTAGCAATCGGCTTGCAGTCGGTTCTTTGAATTTTGATTTTTAATCTAATTGGTTTGAGCGGATCCGAGAAAACTTGTCTTACGTGAATTTCTTTTCCAGTCTTTTCAAGTTTTGGCCTGTAGGGTTCAGCAAAGATGAGTTTTGTGCTCTTGTTTTTCTGAATAGATATGATTCGCTTACCAACAGTTTTTTTGGAAATATTGTTCCTTGACAAGTAAAAACACAGGACTGCAAAAATATGTGATTCAGTTGACTGCACCTTTTGCTTTTTGAACGCAAGATAACAGCACCCAAACACGGGAATGATGGATACATAGTTAGCAGTAGACTGGTAAATGCCCCATGAAACCATTATTCCAAGACCTAGCACCAACATCTGCTTCATGCTTAGCTTACCAACAATTGGAAATGCAAAAACCGCTTCATTAAACGGGTTCACATCTTCAAACCACAACAGCTCAATTGACTTCATTGTAGCAAAAGATTACAAAAAATAAAAGGTGGTGTTCTAGGACAGGCTGACTGTTACGGATGCTGTAGTGCGGACTGTTGAACCATCAGAAGTAGTAGACACTATCTCAACTGGGATGTGGTCACCTATGTTATGCGTGGTAATTGCGGTTCCATTTGCAAAATTGATTCTAGAGTATGCACTAGACGTCTGGCCGGGATTCATCGATGACGGTAGTGGTGAAGTTGAAAATGGTTGCACGCCAAGCGTGTTTGTATCAATATCTGTTTGGAGGTTTATTGTAGTTGCGTCGATCTGTTTATTTCCTGAATTCTTCAGTGTTATGGAAAAATACTCTTCTCCGTTTGAACTCTTGATGAGTTGGACGTTTTCCACAGATATGACACCCTTAAGTGTTGCTACGTTTGATGCCGAGTTGTATGCGCTGTACCCACCAAGCCCTGCGGCCACTGCGACCCCGATTAGAATCAGCGTTGTAATTGCCGGTGCAATGCCACGCCTTTTGCCCAAAAGACTTGTCATTAGTTGACAAGCCGGAACCGGATTTAAGGCAAAACTCCTTTTTTGCAGAGATTTGTTATTTGGCATGAGACGTTCAAAGCTCTGCATTTTTGCTGCGTTTGTAGCTATGTGGCTTTTCATTCACTTGCAGAACTTGATGGCCTTTCTGGTGCTTGCCTTCGTCGTGCTATTTTTTATCATGCTTGAAGAAAGAAACGAGCTCAAGATGCTGAACCGCTTGATTTTATTGGCCAAAAATAAAACGCATTTGCTGCATCAGTTCACACTGCCTGCTCAATTGAAGGTCACCAAACCTGCAAATAACGCAATAGTCGCTTTACTAAAACCTGTAATTGAGCAGAAGGCCTTGGCAGCAATACAGACACGATTAGGCAGCAGTTTTGCAAGCATGATAAGTTACTCCGGAAGGGCTGCAAACCCAAAAACCCTTGCGCAGCAGACCATAGCATACACAACACTTACGCTTTTGATCACATTCCCTCTTGGGATTATCCTTGGGTTTTGGTTGGATGGTACGTTTTTTGGATTGCTATTAGCCCCGCCCCTTGTCTTTGTACTCCCATCGCTGAAGTTAAAGCTGAGTCAAGCAGAACGTAAAACTGCAATAGATGACGAATTAGCATTCTTTGCAGTTTACGGCAGTGTCATGCAGTCCGTAGGCAGGTCCCTTTACGATGCAATTTTGCAATCAGTTGGAAAGAAGATCTTTCCAATAATTGAAAGTGAGGGAAGGATGTTGGAGCGCAATGTTTCGCTCTTTGGCATGGATCAGCTTGAAGCCATTAACACGTTGGCGCTGCCCCACCCAAACACGGCGTTTAGGAACTTGCTTTTGGGATATGTTTCGATACAAAAAAGCGGAGGCGATCTCATAAGATACATGGAGTCAAAAAGTGAAGAGTTCTTCAGCCAAACCAAATTCAAGTTTTTCAAATATGCGTCCTCTGCTGAAAATATTGCCGAGATCCTGCTCATTTTGTTAAACATACTTCCGATCTTGCTCATCATGTCATCATTTTTGATGAGCCATGAATCCTTGAGGATCATTATCAATCTCTCATTTGTCGCCATGCCAGTGATTACGGCCACCTTACTCATCTTTGTTAATGGTATTCAGCCAAAAACACACAACACTATTGGAGTCAGCAGATCTCCCATAGTAATAGGTGCGATTGCTGGCCTAGTCGCATTTTTTGTAGTTCCACAGGGATGGTTTATTTTTGCAGTTGCAGCCACCGCAATTTCGCTGGCTAACTTTGTCAGTCTCTCAAAGCAATTTGCAGAAATCCAAATGGTCGAATCTGCACTGCCGGATTTTTTCAGAGACATCACAGAATGCGTAAAAGTAGGACTCGATATCCCAAACGCTGTAATCCGAATTTCAAATGAAAGAAGATACAACAGGATTTTTGACACACTTGTAGCAAATGTCTCGAGCCGTCTCAGTTTTGGCGAGGCAATCTCAAATGCCATACAAAAGACGCTCATTCGTTCATGGCATGCAAAGATCTCATTTTTCATACTAGGAAAGATAGTCGAAAGTGGCGGAGGGAGCCCACAAATTCTTGAAGAGGTAACAGACTTTTCTACAAAAATCAATCAGACAAGAGCAGAAATGGTCAACCGAGTAAAGATCTTTGCGTTGATGGTCTACGCAAGTCCCTTGCTCATGGTCTGGGCAACACAGGGAATGAAGGATCTCTTAGACAAGATAGGAACTGAATACAACCAGATGATGTACGGGTTTGGGTCCACTTTGACTGTCTCGCAGGATTTTTTGCAGCTTGTGAATTTGTTGATCGTAATTTCATCATTTTGCATGTCCGTGGTCATATCAAAACTAGCATATTTTACCATCAAGCACACAATTGCAGTTTCAATTACTTGTACCGCTGCAATTGTCTGCATATATTTGGCTCCACTTTTTCCCTCGATCGGATAATGCAGATTTGAACCTACGATTCTTTGGTAGCCAAACATGACAAGCTGGCATCAGTCCGAATAATATTTTGAGAGCATGCCAATCACTTCGTGCATTGACCTGATCCTGTTTGATTTACATTGTGCTAGCAAGTAGATTCGTTTTTGCAGATCTTGTTGGAGGTCTACGTTGAGTGTGTTTGCTGCCATGTGAATCCTTTTGCTCTTGTTGATTAGTTCCTCAACTCTTTGCAGCCCAAAACTTGATGATTTTGGATCATAGCGAAATATCTCATTTAATTCTACTCCCTTTGTTTTGGGCATCACTTCCTTTACGCTGACAACTTTTCGTACTATTTTTTTGTCCACGCTCTTTGTTCGTGTTATGTGTACAATAAACCACAAAAGCATCTGTTGGCTTGATTTTATGTTGATTGGCTCAGACGCAAGCCTGTTGAGCGCAGACTCGGCGTCGGAGCCATGAAAGGTGGTCAGCCCACCGTGGCCAGTTGCTGCGCTTTGAAACAAGAATTGCGCTTCCTGCCCTCGCACCTCCCCTACAATTTCAAAATCAGGCCTCATCCTAAGGGAAGCCTTGATGAGGTCCATCATATCGATGTCATAGTTTTCTGACTGGTTTATCATGTGGCTTGAACGGGTGAACAATCTTGCCCACCTGTAGTGAGGAATCTTCAGCTCAGGGGTTTCCTCTACTGTGAGAATCTTCCACCTAGGGTTTAGTAGCACCGTTAATGCGTTGATCAGTGTCGTTTTTCCCGACCCTGTTTCACCCACAATGAGGCCGAATGCCTTTGCGTCCAACAACAACCACAGATATGCTATGGCAAGAACACTCAAGCTGCCAAATTCCAACAAGTGTCCTATAGTGAGGGGTTCTCTCGTGAACTTTCTTATATCAAGTGTTGGCCCAGGCAACGATACCTCGCTTTCGTATGTTACTGTGATCCTGTCCCCTTGTGGAGTCATTGAATTTACGATGGGAAAGGCCGCCGTGACACTCTTGCCAGTCTTTTGAATGATTTTTTGAATGTATGAGTTCATGGACTGGCTTGTGCCGAATTTGATGTTGGTATCAAGGATGTTGAACTCCGTGTACTTTCTGTGAACAACTCCGACTAACCTGTCGAATCTCTCACATGTGATTTCTTCCACATTTTCGTCTTGCATTAGTACATCCAGTATGCCATAACCTAGAATATCCCTTAGCAGGTAGTACCTCAGCTGTGAAAACTCGCCAGACATGAGATTCGAGTTTGCCTGCTCTTTTGCCTCATTCCAGATGTGTCTTTCTATGTAATTTACAGGATCGCCCGATTTTTTGAGTGGCTCAAGCGATAAAAACATCTGCTGCATCATTTTGCCGTACATAGAATGGACTTGGGAAGACAGTTTTGGCTCAGAAATTAAGTACTGGCCATCTTTTGTGATAAAGACGGAAGCGTCGCCAACTTTGTACGATTCGATTATTTCGCAGCGGCCAAGATTTGGCATGTGACAGACTACATCAAAAGATGGTAACGTGTGATCGTATTCCTTTCTCACAAAAAGAAAAAGAATCGACTTTAAAAGACACTGGACTACTCGTCGGCCAGTTATGAGAATTTAGAAGCCAGCTTTTACTTTGCGTACAACAACATTATAGTCGTTGATTGGCACGATCTTGACAGTACTAATTGACGATATTCCAGTAGCTATGCATAACTGTTCTATATCGTGTGCATTTTTTGCATCAAGGATGATGATCCATTGATGCTCAAGAACCGACATGTAAAATCCTACCAGCTTTGCTATGTTGAATTTTTTGAGACTGGTCTTTAGTTTAGTTTCGAGTCCTATGAACATCTTTCTGCTTTCTTTGTTGTTTAGAGGACAAGAGTTTGGATCGTGTGTAGCAAAGATTCCAAATAACATGAATCCATGAGAAAATCCTAATTTTATTAAGCTTTCAATTAAGGGCAATAGTTGCAATATTAGCCTAGCTTTTCTGTGTGTGATTTATCGGTATTTACTGCATCGTCCAATCTTTTTTGTATCTTCTTTCTTCGGTTTTCATCGCACTGCCATGAGCAGACATCCCGCTCGATCCCATCGAATTCTTTGCCGCAAACAACACATTTCTTCAAAGTTTGATTTCACTTACTTTCATACTGTATGAGGTCGTTTATTCTAAGTTTAACTAAATTTTTTAACAAAATGATGTCATTTTTCTACCCTGCAACACAAAAGTGTGCCCAAAAGTGGAAACATTCACTGTCTGTTAAGCTGTAAAGGTGTCAGATTTTGTTTTACCAACATTGGTAGAAACGGTGACGGTGACATCTGTATTTGGATATACGTTGTTTGCCAACTTGATGCAGAGTTTACCGTATTCATCTGTGTTAAGGACGCGTGGGTCATGCAAATTATTGCTTATTCTATCTATTGTCCACTCGCCTGATCCTAACACTACTTGTGAGCAATCATAAATTGTAGGTGGTACTTCTACTTCGGCCCATGAAATCTGCACAGAGCGTGACTCTATATTGACACCACTCATCACACCGGTGAACTGGAGCCTCAAATCAGTGTAATCCGTAATTGAGTTTGCCTGTGCGGTGGTAAGAGTCTGAGTCGCAAGAACAAAGTTCTGATCAATGTTGTTGTGGGACCAAGACGCAATCGTGGTTCCGCCCTGAAGCAAGCTCACTGTAAGATCAATTTGGTTGCCGCCTGATTGATCTTTTCTGTAAGTGTACCTAACTATGTGGTTTGACGGAGTGTGAGGATCCTCTATATCAGATAGCCCGACAACGAGTGTCTCCGATGTATCCAAAATCAGATCTATAGGCCCAGATGTAACATAATCGGCATCATTTTGTACTGCCTCGTCAATTTCGTCATACAGTATATTGTTGTTGTTGCCACCCGGTGCAGGATCATCCCAATTGTTGTTGTTTGTAATATCTGAATCAGGTCTTGCAAATTGGGCGGTGTTACTGTCAGTTCCTGCTTCGCCAAAAGCCAATGCCGAATTATATGTAAGATGTTCTGTCATGAGTGTTGGAACTCCCCCAATATTTGCAGTATAAGTTACGAACATGTTGAATTTTTCGTAATCCCATATCTTTTCATTTCCTGTATTTACAAGCGTAAAACTCACCACATCGTCAAAGGCCGTTGCGTTGAGGTATTGAATTTCAATGTCAGTCTGTGCTATCAAATTCTCCAAGACTGTGGATTGTGTCCTAGACGAATTTACTTCGTATACTTGGGCAGTCATTGCAAATACGATCGAAAAAATTGCGATCATTGCAGCTCCGGCTATTCCTCCCGCTAGGACTATACTGAAACCCATCCTATTTTTGATGCCTTAGATAGAATCTATTAGATAGTGTTTTCAAATCAAACAAACATGGAATAAAAGATGATCAGCCTCGGGGATTCGCACGTCCCAAGCAACTGATCACCACAATACCGTTCCTACGGTTTGTCAATTCCGTGTGATACCAATAATGCGCACCAAGTAAATTAGCTTTACTTAGAACTTCAATGATCTAAAGATCCTGATATAAAAAATTGGGTGCCTAACGTTTCTTCTTTTGTCCAGGCTTGTTTTGACCAGGAACCCGGTGAAGGACAAATCGCTTCTTGAAGTTGTTCTTGTTTCTAAGAATGGAGATGGTTCCGACTCTTTTTCGTCCTTCTATTTTGGGCGTTTGACCGCGCACCTTTCCTGCCTTTGTAATCGATCCGTGAGTTGCCATATGTAGTTTCTAGGATGTTGGGTTTATGTGTCTTACCAGTACTTTGCCTTGATTGTCTCAATTACTTTTTCGTGCTCTGGTCCCTTTCTTCTTGCAAATCTTTCCATTGCGCCAAGAGGCACTCCACCAAGGGCCCTTGCCAGCATGTTAAAGAACTGTTTTTGCATTGAGGTCTGGCTGCTTCCTGTCTTTGTCATAAATTTCTGGATTCCGTACTTGAAGTTATGCTGCCATGTCTTGTACATTACGCCAAGCTGCGGTGCACTCATCTCGTTGCCAATGTTGAAGAATTCTGATTTCTCAAGAAGCCCAATTGGGACAAATGTAAGCGGCGTTGTCGTGAACATAGAGTCTGGCTGCTCACGCTCAAGCTCGCTGATGAGCTGAATTGTCTCCCACGAGTCTTCAGGGGTCTCATCGTTGTCAAGACCCATAATTAGTGTAAATGCTGGAACCCAGTAGTGTTCGTTGAGAGTCTTGACTCCTTCTTTGACCACCCAATGCCATTCCTCTGGCATAAACGGTGCAAGCTTTCTGTCTGCGTACTTGCCAATCAGTCTGAGGCTGCCAGTTTCAAATCCGCACTGAATGCCAATGAGATTCCCTGGACCTGCCTTGATTATCCTCGATATGTTTGGAATTAGCTTTTCATCAGCTATGGCTCCTGCAAGTGTGCCGTGTGTCGGGTTTGTGTGAGTCACACCCGCTTCCATTACCGCAGTGAATAACTCCTCGAGCGCCTCACGGTTTGGTTCCATCTGCTTGCTTGTTCGTGGATCCATTCCGTAGACAAAGATATCGTCACTGTGAATCCAAGCGTTTCGCAGCCCACCTTTTTTGATGTTTACCTCGATTTCCCGCTTTACTTTTTCTGGCGGATAGTACCTGAGTGCACGTAGTGTAACGTCGCAGAATTTACATCCTCGACCGCAGCCACGCATTACTTCTATCATCCCGTGCATCGACGGCTCGACAATTTCTGGAATTTCGTCGATTTCCGGCCTGTCCCAGAAGTTAACGAATCTGCCGTGTATCGTCCTGCCGTTGCGGTGGAATTCTTTTATGTCAACTTTGAAGTCACTTCTTTTTCTAAATGGGTTCATGTTTTCAAATTCGCCGTCTATGAGATAATTGAAAAATCTGCCTGCATGGCCGTCTATTTCTGGTGCGATGCCGCCAAGTTCGCCTTCAAGTACTGCGTAAATTCCAAATTCCTCTATTTTTTCTGGGTCGTAGTTGTACTGCCATGTTCCAGAGGCGCCTGAAATCACTTTGGCGTTACTGCCGTTCTTCTTTTTTGCCTCGATAATTTTCTTGTGCAGATAAGCGTTATAGTATTCGTCATATGAGATCTGTTTTCTTCCATAGGTGAATGTCATGGTGACCGGCCCCATCCCCAGTGGATCCATCTCGTATGTCCCTACGACTTGAGTCTCAGGGCCTATGAATTTGTCTACGTGATCAGGATGAGCGACAACTACGTCTTCTCGCTTAAAGCCGTCTCGTAAAAGTCCTGCCTCCACCTTTCTGAGTCCGTACGGTGCATAAGATGCAACACCGTTGTTGTGTGGGATTGGGTTACAGATAAAGTCAAAGAGAATCTTTGGTGTCACTTGGTTTTTGAGAATTTTGTACCAAAAGCTATTGTGATCCCTGTTTGGATCTAGCGCAGGTGCACAGCCAAAGAATGTTGCAAGAGAAATTCCGCGGTAATTTGACATCAGAGTACGATCTGCAGTAAGTACGATCTTTGGGTGTGCCATCTGTTGTTAGGCGTTCTCTTTTTTTTATTTATTTAACCGTTTAGGTATTTTTACGCATGTGTATTGGACTGTTTTGGCAATCTAGTAGTTCTCTATGATGCCAGCTTTGCTTCTATGTGTGCGCCCAAATTCCTTTGAGCCACTCAAGAATGTGCCATCAAATACTGTGCCGTCATGACATACTAACACGTCGTCCATGCAGCAGCTTCCACAGATCCCAATCCCACACTTCATCATGCGCTCAATGCTTGCTTGGACGAATATTCCCTTTGTATTTGCAAGCTGCACTACTTTGTACATCATTACTTCGGGACCGCATGTGTATATTGCGTCGAACCTTTCGTTTTGAACTAGTTTTTCTAGGACATCTGTAACAAAACCTTTTTCGCCATAAGAGCCGTCCTCTGTTGCGACTATGACTCTGTGCTTGTTTTTTGCCAAGATTTTGTTTGCCGCGTCTTCAAAAAACACCTCATCTTTTGATTTAGACCCCATAAGTATGGTCACGTCATTTGTCGGCTTGGCAAACTTTGCAAGGCGCATTAGTGGGACGAGTCCTGTTCCGCCCCCGACCAGTGCGAGCCTGCCGTCTTTGATGTCAAATGCATTTCCATATGGTCCCCTGACGCCTATTTGATCACCTATTTTGAGGTTGTAGAATGCCGTGGATGATTCGCCGCGCCTTCGTACTGTGAATGCTGCCTTGCCTTTTTGGTCTGTTACCATCACGCTCATTGGGAGCTCGTTTACACCTGGAATCCACACCATTGCGAACTGACCCGGTAGAACGTCTGCAAGTATTTCATCTGAGATTACGAAGGTGCGCACAGTAGGGGTTTCATCAATTATCTTTTCGATCACCCTAATCGAGGGAGTCTTAGAAACGCTTTGCAAGTCCTATCATCTCCCCAATTTTTGAAAATCCTTTTCTTGTCATATAGTTTGCAACTCCGTCATTTATTTCTGAAAAGACATCGATCCACTTGTCACCTATTGCACTACCTACCTGTACTGCCGACGCACCAGCCAGTATGAATTCTACTGCATCCTCCCAGCCAGAGATGCCGCCGCAACCGATGATTGGTATGTCATATTTTGAAGATATCTCATAGACACATCTTACTGCGACTGGCTTGATTGCAGCACCAGACAGGCCGCCTATTTTGTGACTCAACATAGGCCGCTGTGTCTCAACATCTATTCCCATCGCCCGTATGGTGTTGATTGCAGTAATTGCGTCTGCTCCTCCATCAATTGCTGCCTTTACTGTGTCAAGATAGTCCGTCGTGCCAAGGCCCACCTTTGCAATCACTGGGACTTTGGTTGTAGATTTTACTTTTGAGACTATTTTTGTTACAAGCTCCGGGTCGTCACCCACCTCCAAGCCCACCTTTTCTACATGTGG
The DNA here is from genome assembly GCA_040757675.1 of Thermoproteota archaeon. Lineage (GTDB taxonomy): Archaea > Thermoproteota > Nitrososphaeria > Nitrososphaerales > Nitrosopumilaceae > Nitrosotenuis. The sequence goes on from JBFLWI010000001.1 coordinate 124,617, forward strand.
GCAGGACAGGTTCAGCTCGTATGCAACTACCTTTACATTTTCAAACTGTTTTACCATAAATTCAAAATCATCTTCGATTGAGCCAACCAGACTCACGATTATCGGGATGTCATTGTTTTGCGAGATCAACTTTGCAAAGTATGGCGCGCCCGGATTTGAGAGACCCACGGCGTTGAGGTATCCCCCCTTTATCCCGACAATAGTCGGATTCGGATATCCGTCCCATGGCTCCTTGCTTAGCGACTTTGTGACTACAGCTCCTGCACCTGCGCGATAAATTCTGCCAAAGACCTCAAGTGAGATGCCCAATATGCCAGAAGCGAGCATTGCCGGCCTCTCAAGGGAAACTGTGCCAATCGATACGGAAAGGTCAGGCTTCACTTGTTTGACTAAATCTTGTTGTCTTATAATGGTTGATTTGAAAAAGACACCTAAAATTAGCCCTAGCTTTTTTAATGAGAAGGTAAGACATTGCATTATGCATTTTGTTGTTTTGACTGAGCTTGGTACCGTTGTTTTAGAAGACTCCAAAGTGCTCAAGTCGTTTGCATTTGAGCAGGCAGCGGCAGATTTTGTAAAGTCAAAGAGCGGCCAGTACAAACACAATGAATTGATCTCATTTCTCAGGGGCATCAATGCCGCATTCTTGATAAACGATGTTTCTCTGCTAAAGGCGCTCAAAAAAGAGGCACTTGATGTCCACTATATGGATGAGGGACAGATGAATCAGATCCAGGCAACCAAACCGCAGCTTTTAGTCGATGCAGGATTTGCAAAAAACACACAGGACGCAATGACAAAGCTGCGTGACTTTGCACTGCAGCTTTCGGCAGCTAGGGTGACTGAGATCTCAGAGAGTCCTGATCTTCACATCATCCAGGCAATCAAGGCGCTAGATGAGGTGGATGTGATGGTGAATGGCTTGTCGTCGAGGCTTCGCGAGTGGTACGGCCTGCACTTTCCTGAGCTTGACAACATAATTGACAGCATCAGTGGATACGCACAGATTGTCTTGGCAGGAAAGAGATCTGACCTTTCAACCAAGGTGTACCAAGACGCGGGATTTCCAGACTCCAAAGTCGAGATGCTTTCTGTAATTCAGGAAAAAAGCAAAGGGGGCGACATCTCAAAAGAAAATCTGGCAATGGTGCAGTCAATTGCAAGGCAGATTCTGGAAATGTCGAAAATAAGAAAGGATCTTGAGACCCACGTGGAAAACGAGATGAAGGTTGTTGCGCCGAACCTGACTGCTATTTTGGGCTCATCTGTTGGAGCAAGGATTCTCTCAAAGGCAGGCTCGCTCAAAAAGCTTGCAACTCTTCCCGCAAGCACGATTCAGGTGCTCGGCGCAGAAAAGGCACTCTTTAGGGCACTAAAGACTGGGACTCAGCCTCCAAAGCACGGAATTTTATTCCAGCACCCAATAGTCCATGCAGCCCCGAGGTGGCAGCGAGGTAAGATGGCGCGAGCAGTCGCAGCAAAGGCCGCAATTGCAGCACGCGTCGATGTGTATGGTGGTGGACTGAATCAGACTTTGCTTGAGAAGCTCAACGTCAGGGTGACTGAGATTGGCGAAAAGTACAAGCAACCAACGGAGAGGCCTCCACAGCCACAAAGAGAGGAAAGGCACAGAGAGGGATTTAGGAAAAGAGAAGGTTTCAGATCAAAAGGCCCTCGAAGGGAATTTAGGGCGGACGTAAAAAAGCGAAAAAAGTTTGGAAAAAGACGATAGTCCCATCTATTGGATCACGGTGGATGGCCAAAAAAGACTTGCCACTGTGAATTATGTGGAAGGAAATCAGGTGTACGGAGAAAAACTGTACAGAAAATCCGGGGTGGAATATCGTGTGTGGGATCCTTTTCGAAGCAAGCTGGCAGCAGCACTCACCATAGGACTCGATGTCTTTCCGATAAATCGTGGAACAAAGGTACTCTACCTTGGGGCATCCACCGGCACCACCGTTTCCCACATTTCTGACATAGTTGGCCATAGCGGAATTGTATTTGCGGTAGAGCATGCAAGCAGAGTCGCACGCGACTTTTTGGACCGAGTCGCAAATTTTAGGAAAAACATTGTCCCCATTTTGCAGGATGCGCGTCACCCCGACCAATACTTTTCAGTTTATGGTAATGTAGATGTAGTATACTCCGACATTGCTCAGCCAGACCAGACAGAAATCGCAATAGAGAACTGCAGGATGTTTCTCAAAGACGGTGGTTACCTTTTCATGGTGATTAAGACACGAAGCATCGATGTCACCAAGTCTCCAAAAAAGATCATAGATGAAGAAATAAGAAAGCTAGAATCAAGATTTACAGTCATACAGAACATAGACCTTTTGCCGTACGACAAGGATCACGCCCTCGTCGTAGCCAAATATCATAGTAAGACTTGAGCACTAAGCTGCCTTATCGGCGCCCAGCTTTTCCTAACAAAGTTTGGAACTTGGCCGTGTCTTGCGTACCATTCTTTTACAAATGAGACTGTTTTTACATCAGATGGGTAGCCGCTACCCAGATCGTAGTCTTTGTTTAGTTTTGAGATTGCCCTATCACGTGTGACTTTGGCAATTATTGATGCTGCAGATACTATTACGAACGTTGAATCCGCATGATGGTATGATTTTATCTTGCCGGTGCCTGCAAGCAATGCAAGTTCTGCACCAAATCTTGCCGAATTGACATCACATGAATCGACATAAGACACAGCTGGCTGAAGTTTTTTGATTATTTTTGCCATGTGTGTTGCTTCCAAGTAATTGAGTTTGTGTTTTGATACATACGAGTCGATCTGTTTTGGATTTAATTTTGATACTGCGTAATCATCTACTAGTTTTGTGATTTTTTTGTAGAGTTTTTCTCTTGCAAGTGGTGTTAATTTTTTAGAGTCACGTACTCCGAGTTGTGAGAGCGATTTCAGCTTTGTTTGCTTTATTGTAACGCCAGCTATTACAAGCGGCCCGATCATAGATCCCCGGCCAGCTTCATCTACGCCGCAAACAAGCATGGCTCAGCTGCGGCTCATGGGTATTAAACCAGTTCGAGTTGAATTTGGTTCACAACAACTATCCAGTACTAGAACTTTATAGTGGTGAGTAGATCACAATACCAATTGCAAATCAATCAAAGCCAGATAGTCATGGTGACTGAAGGTACCACTAAGATCCTAGTCCCAAGGGGCTCAATAGAAGAAAAAGTTCCTCCAAGAGAGATAGCTTTCTTTAATCCAAGAGCAAAGTTGAGCAGAGATCTTTCCATAGTTGCGTACTCTGCATTTTTGAAGAATTTTGAGGGTCCAAGACTCTTCCTCGATGGCATGTCAGGCCTTGGTGCAAGAGGCCTACGTGTTGCCAACGAGATCAAAGACATCCAAGTTTTTGTAAACGATATAAATCCAAAAGCTCTTGAGTTATCACAGAGATCTGCAGGACTCAACTGCTTGAAAAACTACCAAATCTCCGAAAATGAGATTTGTGCGTTCCTTGGTGCGTTCTCAAGCAAGGGAAACCGCGGCACCATAGTGGACATAGACCCATTTGGCTCACCTGCAAAATACATCGAGTGCGGCTTGCGTGCCACAGTACACGGAGGCTTGTTGTCTGTGAGCGCAACCGACTTGCAGGTTTTACACGGCCTCTTCAATGACGCGTGCAAGAAAAAGTATCATGGCATCCCAATCAAAACAACATACAGTAATGAGATTGCAATAAGACTCATACTTGGTATGATAGCTACGGTCGCAGCAAGACTGGAGCTTGAGGCGACTCCGATCTTTGTTGAAACAAACCAGCACTATTATCGCGTCTACTTGAGGATACAGCACAAGCCAGACACTCGGAACCTAATCGGATTCATTCAGCACTGCAGAAGCTGTGGAAACAGATTTTCCACGATCGAGCCGACTCAACATTGTAAGCTGTGCAAATCTGAGCTACGAACTGCAGGGCCCCTCTGGGTTGGCGCCCTCTTTGAAAAAGAATTTGTGTCTGCCATGCTTGCAGAGATTCCAAAATATACAGTCGACAAAAAATGTGAAAAAACAATTCAAAAGGCCATTCTGGAATATGAGATGCCTGCATGTTATTACACACTGGACGAGATTGCGGAGGCCCTCAAGACATCTCCTCTCTCGCTACAAAAAATAATTGAGCGGCTAAACCAAAATGGCTTTACATCAAGTCCCACATCGCTCAATCCAACCGGATTTAGAACAAACTGCCCAATAGACAAGATCAAAGAACTGTCTGCACACTAGGGTCTGTACCCAAGGCAGACAAAGTACATTTCGCTGCTTGGCTTTCTGCTTGCGTTTGGTTTTCTTAGATGTACTTTGACAAATTTTTTTTGTAGATAGTCCCTAAACTCCATGGAATATTCGCCATCAAAGACTTTGAAGACTGCGTTTCCCTTTGGTGCTAGAATCCTGTCCATTATCTTTGAGCAGGAATAGTTTAGCGAGATTTGTTTTGCATGATCCATGGACCAGTGTCCTGTGATATGTGGTGAGACGTCGCAAATTACTGCGTTTGCCTTTGTGCCAAGATATTCTAGTATCTCGTCTGATACTGCTTCGTCTTCGACACTGCCTTTGATAAAATGCGTCCCCGGAATTTCGTCCATGTACGCTGTGTCGACTCCGACTACTTTGCCCTTGTTTCCCGCAAGCTTTGCCGCTGCCTGCATCCATCCACCTGGGGCGCATCCAAGGTCTACTACGAAAAACCCAGGCCCAATTATTCGATAAGAATTGTTTAGCTCAAGCAGCTTGTATGTGGCTCGGCTTCTATACCCTTGCTCTTTTGCAAGCTTTCGATAATGATCACGTTTTGCGTCCAGTAGCTTCATTGTTCTTTCTTTTTCTTTGGTTTTGATAGCTCCGCTAGCACCCAGTCCTCAATCCACTGGCACGTCCTTGGGCTGACCTCGCCGTCTAGGCTGCACTTTTGCTCAACTGGGCACACGAGGCAAGGTGCGTTCTCAATGGATTCGGTGCTCACCGGAGTCTTTTTTATTTTTAAAACGTATGTCCATCTTTTGTTTTCAAGAATTTTCTCGCGCGTGATGATTCCCATTCTTTCTAGTTTTAGCGCAAGTCTTGAGCCATCTCTGCTCGTAAGTTTGAATTTTTTCCACAGCTCACTTTGCACCATACCATCTTCAAAGTTTGCCAGATAAAGACAGACTCTGTTTGTGAGCTTTTCCATGTCGACTTTTTCGATTTGGAAGTTTTCGATTTCTTCGTCTGTTAGTTGTTCTTCTAATTCCTCCTCAAGTGTTTTTTCTGGAATCTCTTCTTTCTTCTTTTTCTTTTCTGCTTTCTCTTCCTTTTTCTCAGCTTTCTTGTCTTTCTTTTGTTTTACTTTCTCTGCCTTTTTGTCTTCCTTTACTTTTTCCACTTTTATCTTTTCTTCCTTTTTCTCAGCTTTCTTGTCTTTCTTTGATTTTGATTCAGAAGCCTTAGGTCTTGCCATTTAACTCACGCGCACTTGTTACTGACTATGAATTCAATATATAACATAGCATTCAGAAGCTACTGGACGCTGAATCTCTGGCTCGTTGTGAGGAACCTGTCACCGTTTTTGTCAAAGAGTTGCGCCTCAAGGAGGTATTGTCCCGGTGCATCTATTTTGACTGAAAAGCTTTCCTCAAGTGGCAAAGTCCCCGATGAGCCGTAACACTGATCGAAGAAGGCGCCTTGTTTTACTGCCTTTCTCTGACCAGAAGACACATCGTATATGGTCATGTAGAGGTCACCGCAGCTGAATGCTGCATCGCTTGCAGACACGCTTGCGCCAACAGTGTCAGATACGGCATATTGGTTTTGCAGATTCACTATTTGTATAGAGTCTGACGCAGACGATTCTGTCTCGAAGCTAAATGGTCGCTCTGGGTTTTGAAGTGCAACCCCAAGTACCAGCCCGCCAAATATGAAAGAGAATGCTATTGGAATTATGAATACACCGACAGTAGTTCCAGTTGCCAACGAATTTTCTTTTGTATGTTGTATCTTTATATCTATTTACAGTTAAGCCCAAATTTTGCGCCTAACTTTGTGTCGAATAAGTTAAATCGTTGCCACCCAAATAGGCGCTAGATGCGATTACGAAAGTTCCGTGTCAGGGCATACAGGTGCATACATGACTCCGGCGAGATCAAAGTAGGAGACTTGGCAGCATTTGTTGGAAGAAATGAAAGTGGTAAGACGACGATTTTGCAAGCTCTGACTTTGCTCAACAAAGAAGAGCGAGTCTCAGAGCTAGACTTGTGCGACGAGATGACAGAGGAACTCAAGTCCGAAGTTGTATTAGTGGAAGGACATTTCCAGCTTAGCTCCTCTGAGACCAAGCTGATAAAGGAGAGATTCCCGCACCTTCCAGAAATCACAACAATAAGGATTTTTCGAACAAACAAGAACCCCAAAGTCCAGTACGAGTTTGGCGACATCAAACTAAGCGATGAGAGAAACAAGGCACTCAACTCCTGGGAAAACTATACAGAAAAGATTCTTGATTTTATTTCCACGATACCAAACCACATTAGGATCCAATTTAACACCGCGTTCTTTGAGGGTCCGCCACCTGCAGACAAAGACACATACCTAAGAGAGATGACAGAATTCAACAACACACTTCAAGTGCTTGCCGCTGACGAGCCACAGATCCTGTCAGAGTGGTCAAGATTTTATGAGGAGCGGGAAAAAACATACGACGAGTTGCTGGTGGGTACAACAGAGAAGACCGCACTTGAGAACTTTATCTTAGAACACCTTCACCCTCGTTTTGTGTATTTTTCCGACTACAAAAAGATCTACGGGAACATAAACTTGGACGAATACATCAAGGAGGTAAAACGCCCAGAGGGCCTAGAGTACAGCGAGGAATTTGATAAAGCAGAAACTGTAAGGAACCTCTTTTACCTAGCCGAGCTAGACACCGAAAAGCTCGAAGAGTACAAAAACAGCCCACCAAAACTCATCAAACTACTAAATACCGCAAGCAGACGACTCACAGACAGACTAAACCCCGCATGGAAGGGCGATCCAATCCATGTCGATTTGAGGTACAATCCTGGCAACATAATGAGCGTAGTCATCTCCGATGTCCACAGGGACGGAACCGTCACCAATACGGGCCTGCTCAGCAGAAGAGCAGAAGGCTTCAAGTGGACTTTTTCATTTATCGTGAACTTTGCAGCAGAGACCCAGAGAGCAGAGCTAAAGGAAGCAATACTGCTGTTGGATGAGCCAGCAAGAAATCTGCATCCAGCGCAGCAGATGGGAATCTCTGATCTTCTCAAGAGTTTGGCAGGCTCAAATCAAGTGCTGTACGCAACCCACTCTCCGTTTATGATATTTGATTACACACCTGGCAACCTGCTCGTAGTCGAGCTGGATAAGAGGCGACATCTAAGCAGGATTTACTATGATTACTGGAACGCAGACGATGCCACACTCATTCCTATTTTGTATGGGCTCTCGCGCGGCCTAGTCGAGTCCATAGTTGACAGAGAGATAGGCACCAACTCCAGGCCCGTCATAATTGTGGAGACGATGTCTGATGCAATGTACCTAAATGCCTTTGACAAATTCTTAGAGGATCCAAATATTTCGATGAACCCACTAAACGTGGTAGCATCATACAGCAAAAACTCGACACTACCCCTCGCCATATTTTACCGAAATCACGGCCACAACGTATTTGTCATATTAGACAACACGCCAGAATCAAAAAAAATTGCAGAGCAGTTAAAGGCAAACGAGTTTTCAGACATGCAGATAATCTACCTAGAGCACGCAGGCAAACCGATCGAATCCATCGAGGATCTCATCATGATAGATGACTACCTTCACGCCGTAAACCAGACATACGAAATAAAGCTCAGAAGAGAGGGATTTAGAAACCTCACAAAAGACGAGGTGGTCGCAAAAGGCAAAAAGGGCATAGTCGACAACCTTCGCAGCATCTGGCAGGATCACAGAGACGATGGATGGAACGAGTTCGACGTAGAGGAGATTGCAAGGTACATTTGTGAGAAGATATCCCTAAAAGAAGCGGATTTTTTGACCGACAAAACAAAAGACCAGTTCCGCGGCCTCTTCAGACTCATTGCAGAACGAATAAGACAGCAGCAAAACCTCACAGCCCATGTAGGTCTGACCAAGTATCAGCGAAGTAAGCCAAGATAACTCGTTATTCTACAGTGAGTTTTGCTATTTTACATACAGTCCTGATGAATTGTTCTTAATTCTTAAAAAGGGTAAGTAAATAATGTTCAGCAAAGTAGGTAGAATGATTGTGAAGGACTCCACCCTAGCAGTTTTTGGACTAGCATTATTTTCACTATTTGCGTTTGCGTTCCTCCCTGCATTTGCGGCCACGGTGGTGGAGAGCACGAATTTTGAAAAGACCACCATACTCGAATTTACAAACAACGACAACATTCCTGTAAAGACAATCAGGATATGGCTTGGAGTAGACTCCGGTACCTTCAAGTCTTTCAAGACCGAAAGTGGATGGACCGGCCTTAGGACACCGCAGGGAGTGCTCGTATTTACCACAGACGACGCCTTGGATCCAGGTGAGTCTGTAAAGTTTGGAGTCAAGACCGAAGTCGAATCGCCTGGAATAAACTGGAAGACGGTGGATGCCAGCGGCAACGAGCTTACCATAGGCAAAGCAGTTCCAGGACAAATATCTCAGCCACCGGAGACGCAGCCGCCAGTTCAAGAAACTCAACCGACGCCGACAAATCTAGACAATGCGGTGTTTAGAATAATTCCAGACAAGCCGAAAAATGGCGACAGCGTCAGAATAGTTGGCCATGGTTTTCCTGCAAACAAGCAGCTTAACTTTTTAATCGATGGTGAAAAGTTGGAAGACTTTCTGACAGACGCAAACGGCAACTTGCTTGGACGAGCAAAGATACCAGTCACAAAAGCAGCAGACAGAGTCGAATTCTCCCTCACCGACGATCAAGGAAATAGCAAAGTCATCAGCATTAGAATTGAGCACAGAGAGGCCCAGATGGTGAGCCCCAAGGCAAGGCACCTTACCGTAGACAAATTTGTCGAATTGGCAGAACCAGGCCAAGTTGTCAGCTCAAGCGGCACAGGTGAACCCGGAAGTGCAGTCACCATAACAGCGCAGGATCCATCCGGAACCAAGATTTACGAAGCAGTCGTGACAGTAAACAGTCAAGGCCTGTGGTCCCATGAGACGACGGTTCCACCAGATGCACCACTCGGTACAAGGAAGGTCATATTTAGTGATGGTATAGATACCATAGAAAAGACATTCAGCATATCTATCTCAAAGACGATTCACATCACTCCATCTACCATCAAATACAATCCCGGAGAGAAGATGGTATTCAACGGAACCGCACTGACTGGCAAGGCAGTCGAAGTAGTGATAAACGACCCAATTGGCAAAGAGATCTTCTCTGACATTTTGACTGTGAGTGATTCCGGAAGTGTGAGCTTTGAGTATCAGACACAGCCCACGTCCACCAAGGGCACGTACGTTGTCATATTTACTCAAGAACAAGAATCAGAGATTTTGCGTGTAGGACTCGGCGAGCTCCCAAGTGAACAAATAGTGGCCAAATTTGACAAGCTCAACTACCTCACCTCCGAAAAAGCAAAGCTTACACTGCAAGGACCGGCCAAGGCAGTTGTTTCATTATTGGTAATCGATCCATCAGATAAGGCCAAGATATCCGACAACATAACTTTGGGTCTCGACGGCAGAGCAGAATACGAGCTGAGCCTGACAGATTACAAGTCGGGCGTTTATTCTGTGGTCGTAAAGTACCAAAAATTCCAAACAACAGTAGTCTTCTCGGTCGGACTGCAGACAAGCTCAGGACCAATCCAGATCCAGACAACAAAGCAGACATACCAACTTGGGGACAGCATCCTGATTTTAGGCTCTACCAATCCAAACGTGCTACTCAAAATAGAAATGTCCGATCCTGACGGTAACGTGATCAAACGAAAGGAGATCTTTTCTGACAAAGTAGGCAAGTTCTCAGACGGCACATTCAGAGTTCCAAGCGACGCAAAGGATGGAATTTGGGTAATCAAGGCAACCAGTGGTCCAAATCTGGCAGAAGTCAAGCTGACCGTAGCCGGAACCGTAGAACAAGCATTCGTAGTAACTGTAAACAAGAGCACCATTCACGCTGGCGAAATAATAACCATATCTGGCACCGGCGGCGGAAAGACGCAGACTACCATAATCAAGATATTTGATCCAAAGAATGCAGAAATAGCAGAGCTTTCCATGAGCTCAACAAAAGAGGGAAGCTTCCAGACTATCTGGACTGTCCCACTGAGTCTGCAGCCTGGAACTTACAAGATAAAGGCAACAGTTGGTGGAGAAACGGCAGAGACTACCTTTACAGTACAATAAGCCAGAACGCTTTTTATTACTCTGCCAAGACGTATTCGATGTGAATCTCCAAAACATCATCACAGAATACCAAGACTTTCCAAAAAAAGGAATTTTGTTTAGGGACATTAGCCCCATTTTGAAAAACCCATCAGCCTTATCCTACGTGGTAGACGAAATTGCAAAAAAATATCACGCAAATGACGTCGATCTGTTTGCAGGGATCGAGTCACGCGGCTTCCCGCTTGCATGCGCTCTAGCACTGCATTACAACAAAGGCATGATCATGATTAGGAAGCAAGGAAAGCTCCCAGGCACCACAGTAAAAAAGACGTACTCAATTGAGTACGGCAAGGCAACAATGGAGATACAAAAAAACTCCATCAGCCAAGACCAGCGCATCCTAATCTGCGACGACCTGCTAGCTACAGGAGGCACTGCAAGAGCAGCGGCAGAATTGGTTGAAAAACTCGGAGGCCGTGTAGCAGGATTTGCTTTCATAGTAGAGCTCACAGAGCTTGACGGTAGAGAAAAGATATCAAAATACAAAATAGAGTCATTGGTGAAATACTAGTGGAGCAGGCAGAGATTGGAATCTTTGGTGGCACAGGCATTTATGATTCCGGCCTGCTACAGGAAGCAAAAGAGATCACAGTAGACACCCCATATGGCAAACCATCCGACTCCATCACAGTTGGAGTCTTCAAAGGGAGAAAAATCGCGTTTATGCCAAGACATGGAAAAAAACACACAATACCGCCCCACCTCATAAACTACAGGGCAAACATCTGGGCATTCAAGCAGCTTGGAATTACGCGCATCATCGCCCCGTCTGCCGTAGGCAGCCTCAAAGAAGAGCTTGCCCCGGGCCAGTTTGTCCTGCCGTCCCAGTTTATTGATTTTACCAAGTCACGCAAGGGAACCTTCTCAGAAGATGGTAGAGTGATTCACATCTCAGTTGCAGACCCGTTTTGTCCTGAGCTCCAATCGGCAATACTTGGGGCTGCAAGGGCGCAGAACATTTCGGTGCACAAGGATTGCACCTATGTGTGCATAGAGGGCCCAAGATTTTCGACAAAGGCAGAATCAAGGTTCTTCAAATCAACTGGTGCCGATATCATAGGCATGACGCTTGTTCCAGAATGCCAGCTTGCACGCGAGGCGCAGATTTGCTACGCTTCAATCTCGACTGTCACAGACTATGACGTATGGGCCGAAAAACCAGTTACTGCAAAAGAGGTGCTTGAGACGTTATCAAAGAACGTGCAAAACACAAAAAGACTGCTCACATCCATACCAGATGAGATTCCGCAGCAAAGAAAATGTCACTGTGCAAAGGCATTAGAAGAAGCAGAGTTTTAGCCATCTGCAAACGTTTCTTTGTTTATTCCTTCTGGCAAAGTGATGTTTCCCTCAACTAGGTTCTTTTGTAGAGCATCTATAACGACATTTACGTCGTAGCCAAGCTTTTTGAGTTCCCTTTCTGTGGATTTTGATATTTTTGCTCCTATGTTATGTCCTCCTATTCTGCCAAACGCGATTGCAGAAAACTTGAATGTGTGGCCATCTACACTAAACGTTCCGGTAATCTTGGCTGCCATCTGTGTTCCTTTGACGTCGTTTACATGAACATCTAGTTGCATGATATCACCTTAGATCTCTATTGCCTTGTTAACATAGTCATCGATTAGGAAGCTTGCATGGTTTGGATCGTCGACTGCAAAGTTTTTCACTGGGATTTCAATTACCTTGTCGTCTGGGTTTTCCACCTTGAGCGTGCCATTTTCCTTTAGTTTGACAAGCTTCCAGCGATCCTTTCCTTTGAAGAGTTTCCTTACCAGAACTGCCCATTTTTCATCAGCCTCTATCTTTGGCATACCTACATAGTCTACGATTGAGTCGATGCCAAGCTGTTTTTCCTCGCAAAACCTTTTTTTGCATATTGCGCAACGCCACACATCTACTGAGCCGATTGTTCTTTCGTTGTAGTTGATGTTTGTCACTCCAAAGTAGGTGATCTGGTGCTTACAGCTTTCCATATCGACACTCATCGATTTGTGGCGCAAAGAGGTACTATTTAGTCCTTGCACGATCATAGTAGTCTTCTAAGGCCACACCTATGTTATCCACTGTAAGATTTTTTTTGAATTCGATATTTTCTTTTTGGCACATCTTTCTGTACATGTTTACCGCAGTAAACCTTGGATGCATGGCCTCAAACTCTGTTGGTGTCAAGTCAATAAAACCTCCTCGCTCGACAAGAGTTTTCGCTGCTTTGAGTGCATCATCATAGCTTATTGCAAGATCTTGTGCAATTTTACTTGCGTCCATTTTTCCTTTGGTGGTCACATGCAAGAAGACTTTGGCCTCAATTGGGCTGAGTTTGATTTGACCGATAAGATCTTTTTCAACTCTGTCTAAGCTCAACGCATCTTATTGTATCCTTGAATAATTAAATCTCGGGTTGCTTTACTTTGAAGAGTTTTTTTGATAATTTGATCGAGAAGCCCATGCCGACAAAATGCACTATTGCGCCCACGATGAGTGCAGTTATTTTGTCTCCTAACATATACCAGCTTACAAAGAAAGCAACTAGTGATGGAATCGTGATTATTGCACCTATGATAGATCCTTTTAGGAATATTCCCTTGGTTGGGTTCGGCGTGATCTTTTTATCCACACCTAACGGTTTTGCCCCCATAATAAAAATCGATTTGGCGAGTCGTTGTAATTGTTCGATCCGAACATATGGCTACTTAATTTTGGATGTTGCAAACCTAATTTGTGACAAATAGAAAGTACCTAAACCGTGACAGTGACAAGTCAAAGGATACTGACGACTTGTTTGAGCGCCCAGACAAGGAGATCTTTTTAGAAAAGACCAAGAACGGGCACGCAACGGATGCAGTGGAGCTTGGCGATGACATCAAAGAAGTCAACAAATACCTAAATTCGTTGAGCAAGCACATTGCAGAGCAAAAAGAAAAGATAGAACAGATAAAAAACAAGCAGAATAACTTTGAAAAGGAGCTTGACGTCCTTAAGGTCGGCCAGCCTGTGCCAGTGGAACCGGCAAGCACCGAGTTTGAGACCCTTGGAAAGGAGTTCGAGTCTGACAAAATCATCGACGACATCAACACAATCGTAGAAAAAGAAGTTCAGAATAGAATAATGGTTTTAGAAAGTCAATTGCAGGAAGAAAAGAAAAACTCTGCGGAATTCAAAAGAATGCTTGAACAAAACCTAAGAAAATTCAACAAAATAGAAAAGAATCTAGTCGGAGAGAAGACAGTTCTGGAATCCGAAGTAAGAGAGATGGCTCAAAAATTGATTCAGGCAGAAAGGCTGTCAGCAATGGGTGAGCTTGCATCACGGCTTGCACATGACATGAGAAACCCACTTTCAGTCATCAAAGGAACCGTCCAGATAATCAAAAAGACAAGTAAAAACCTAGACGATTCCACACTCAAAAGAATCGACCTTATTGAAAAATCGATTTTCCGAATGACGCACCAGATCGACGGCGTGTTGGATTATGTAAAGGGAACACCTCTTAAGAAAAAACCATCTTCACTAAACGAGATAATTATCTCTGCGTTGCAGACGCTGATGATCCCATCAAATATCATCATTAATTTCCCAAAAGACGACATCGTACTTTTGTGTGACGCGCAGAAAATTGAGATCATGTTTGCAAACATGATACTAAATGCGATCCAGGCAATTGGAGACAGCAAAGGTACAATCAACATCAGGGCAAAAAAGCAACAAAACAACATCCTCATTAAAATCGAAGACTCTGGTCCCGGAATACCAGCCAAAATAATTGGCAAGATCTTTGATCCTCTCTTTACCACAAAACAGGAAGGAACAGGCCTCGGCCTTGCCAGCTGCAAAAGTATTGTGGAGCAACACAGTGGCACCATATCTGTATCAAACAACCCCACCACGTTTTCGATTTCACTGCCGTTTTACACGTGACTCTAAATCGTCCATAAATGCTTTATATTTAGTTGGACACAACTGATCCAGTGGCAAGCTACAAAAAATCCTACTCTAATGAGCAGTCGATAAACTTCATAGTCCCAATAATGATAATCCTGTTTTTGGGCATAGTGTACATTATGTCTTTGCGTTACGGCCAAGGCGCCGTCAGCTTCATTTTGATAGGCATTGCCGCTGCAACCATGATTTACTGGGGATTTGTCCTCAAAAATATGACTAGGACTGAAAAGCCCAAGTATACAGCAAGGGAGGCAGAAAGCAAGAATTGGGTATATGACCTCATCAAGGGAAACGAGGAGATCATATTTGTAGCAGAAGTTCCAGGACCTGACGACAAGATAATGGTCAGGCTAATTGACGGTGTCCTGTACGTGCGTGGTTCTGGCAACTTTTCAAAGGAGGTTCCAATAGATGGTGCATCTGGCATGGAGATTGCGGATTTCAAGTACAGAAATGGCGTACTTACTTTGCGAATCAGAAAACCACTTACTACTACCTAACTGACATTTCTAGTTGGCTGTGATTCTGCAAAATAGAACAGAAATTACATGCTCTTTGCGATTTCTAGCTTCTCAGGTAGGTACTTGTCCGTAATGTTTGTCAAACCATATTTTGAGAATGCTTCTAGCTCTGCCTTTCTTTTTATCTTCAAAAATATCTCAAGCTCTTTTTTCCAGATTCCCTCCTGATATCGCGGATCTTTTTGCAGATCGTAGATCCTTTTGATGTCTGACTCTGTCATCGGAATGGTCGGCAGCTTGTACTTTTCAATGTCTGATGCCCACACGCCAATCCACTTTGCGTCAGGTACAGTAAGCTCCCTCAAGTGAGCGGCATTTGCCGAGCCGGATTTTATGACCATTGCGATGTGCTCCCCATACACGTCACCATCAGTCAGTATGACAACTGGCAGCTTCATCTGCTCATGCAGTCTCTTCAAAAGATACCTAGTTGAGCGAGGGGCTTGGCCTGCAGTATCAATTATGATTGCCTTGAATTTCTTGTCTACCTTTTCTTCGACAAACCTTGTAAAGAGACCACCTTTCTCTATTGCAATTACCAACTCTGCACTGGTGTCTACAAGCTCCGCGCTGGACAAGCTTGGGCCAATCAAGTATCCGTCTGGATGATCGGACAGGTTCGTCCTTCTTCCTTCGTACCCTGGCACCGTATACTCTATTGTCAAATCGCCAAAGACGCTGCTTCGCTCCTCAGGAAATATATGGAAATCCTCGCGTGGCCGTGCCAAAATCGCTTCCAAGTCCACGATGATGTTGTCTGATTCCGGCTGATCCTCAAAGTCGATTGCAAAGGCCTGAGATGAATAGTAAATGTCTCTCAATGTGGAGGATTTTTTCTCATGCACCAGCCTGTTTGCAAAAAACGCAAGCCAGATCAATTGAGTAAACGAGCGGAGCTGTGCCATATTCCTTGAGCTTCGAAGGCCTGCTGCCTTGCCCAAAACATATTGGCGCAGTTTCTTGTCGTATACGATATTGTTGACGGACCTGCTTGGCACATAAAACTGTGGAAACTGGCCCTTCTCCAGATCGTTGTACACCTTGGTTCCTTCTGCTTTTAGCAGCTCAAGAAGTGAGTCCCTCTTTGCCGCTGCGACCTTTTCTGACTTACTCTTGGGCTTCGACATTTGTGCTCAGATCCTTGATTAGTTTCTTGTAGTCAGGCTCTTTATTTTTACCTGCAAGCTCCGTTGCAAACTGGGCAATAAGTGGAAGATATTTCTGGTACAGGTTAGTCCTCTTTTTCTCAATTTCTGCAAGGCCTCGCTTTGACATGTATGCAGACAATTTGCGAGCAAGATACTGCAGTGCAAGTCTTAGTTCCTTTTCTATTTCTGGCCTGTCTGCGACGTTTTCCTTTCCCACAGTCTTGTACGGGATACGGGTGGAGCAGATGTGGCTCACGATGACAAGTGGTGCGTCATTTTTCACCTTGTACCTCCCCCAATCCACTTCGTTTACCACTTGCAATACTACGTCGCTTCCCTCATCATACAACAATGGAATCCTGTTTGCAAATCTGTACACGGTGATCTTGCCCGGAGGAATCTGCCCACCATACGCGATCCCCATCTCCACGACAAACGGAAAGCCGGAATACGCCGACGCGTTCCTCTGGATGACTTCGTAAAAGTCAGGCTTGAAGAACTGCTCTATTCCCTTTCTTAGTGGCTCTTCGCCAAGAGGCGCAAGGCAGCTTGGGTCTGGCGTGAGAAACTCTTCATATCTTTGAAGCGAATCGGAAAGATGGACAAGCTCCTCGTTTGTAAAGGCGCCGATCCTTTTTTCCGCTTTCAATCCAGCAAACTCGCAGAACTTGAGCGCCGTTGCCTGACCTATCCTCTGGAATCTTTTGGTAAGAAATGTCACCAATGTTTCGCCAGATACCGTGTTTGCAAGCTGTTTGTAATACGGACTGGACTTTGGCATATCTACAGTAATCGATTTTGCCTCACCATAATCCCAGTAGGTGAGGTGCTTGTGCATCAGGTCCACATCGTCGATTCTTATCCTTCTCAGCTTTTCAAAATCCATCTTCAAAAACGACATCAGTGCAACTATGACCCGAACAGGCCTTGAGAGATTCTGCCATTTTTTTTCTGCCTTTGCCATTATCCCTTCAAAAGTCAGATTCTTTTTTGAGAGGCCGAGCTCCTTTCTCACCTTTTCTATCATAGAGTCATCAAGTGTTGGTATCTGGTAGTGCGTATCAACAATCATGCGGCGTATGGTCTCTACATCCACTCCGTGTGGGTGCGGTCTGATTATTGTCGGTGGTGGTGGCATCGTCTCCACGATTCTTTTATACTGGAATCTCTCGCCTTTTGGATCATCAAATGTAATGGTAGCATATGGAGTAATCAACGAGGTCTGATACACGTAATCTCTGATCTTAGAGCCAGCCTTGGAGTAGTCTCCCTCAAGGGTGATGCTCACAGACAGGCCTTTCCTGTTTGTTTCCTTTGTGGAATGCTTGCGAATTATCGGCTTGTTTTTTTGTATATCGAGCATCATCTCGTATTCGTGGCTTGTCTTGCCGTCGGCTGAGCTTGCCACGATTACCGGCTTGTTTGTTGTAATTTGACCGTACAAAATCGCCATCGTTGCGCCAAGGCCAAACATTCCGCGGGCCTGCTTTAATCCAAATTTTGAGCCATATAGTACAGTTCCAAACGCCATCGGAATCTGCTTTGACTCCATTCCTGGCCCGTTGTCCTTTACCGTCAGAACGTACTGCTTTGGGTCTGGCTTTTCAGGATCCACTGCCTTGATTGTAAGGTGTATGTCAGGCAGTATACCACGCTGGTCGCACGCATCAAGCCCGTTTTCCACAAACTCACGGACTGCCGTGTACAGCGAACGGGTGGGATTGCTAAAGCCTGCCAGATCCCTGTTCCTATAGAAAAACTCCGATGGTGATATCTGGGAGAAGGTTTCCTTAAGAGACATCGTCTTTTTCCCACAGCTGTAACCTGTCTAACTTTTCTTTGCGCCTGTTTGCCTCAAGTCTACCATATACGGAGCCATGCTTGCTTCCAGAAGAAAGTGACGAAATAGCAGATATCGCTAGCTTGATGTGGTGCGCATCGCCAATTATTGAAACCGTTTTTCCATAAACGCAGATTGAAGTGTTGGTAAGATTTTCCATATTTGCCCTTGCCCTACCTCCCTCTCCGATAATTCTTCCTTTTATCCTTTCAATTTGTTGTGGAGATTTTCCAGCAAAATCCCTGAGATCTATTACGTGAAGCGAGTATTCTTCTTGCAGGAGTTTCATTGCGTTTTGCGGTGAAAAACCTCGTCCAATAGCTGTGACGATCTCGATTGCTTTGAACGGTTGGATTTGACTGATCGAGCCATCGCTGACAATTTCTATTTCTCCCGTCTCCGAGTCAATTTCCAGCTTGACAAAACAGTTTTTTTCTATTTGCAACTTGACTTTGCCGGCTTTTCCAATAAGTGCGCCTACTCGGTCCACTGGTATTCTTACTATTTTTTCAAAGCTCATGCTACTATTTTTGAGAACACGTCGGCCGGGTTTTCAACCGTTAATCCTCTTTTTGCAAAGAAGTAGGACATATTTTTAATGTCTCTTTGAAGAAAGTTTTGAGCATTTGGGTGCATTGTATCGACTGCTGATCCTAGATCAAAGAGAATTAGGCCCTTCTCCGTTTTAAAAACATTATACTCTGAGAGATCACCGTGAACCAGCCTTGCATCTCTATACAATCTAAAGACTATGTCTCGAAGCTGCAGGTAATCGTTTTCGTCAACTTCGGTTTCATGTAAAGTAGGTGCTGGGACTCCGTCTTTGCCCACAAACTCCATGGCAAGGACGTTTTTTGACACGTGTAGTGGTTTTACGACGGGCAGGTTTTTTTTGAAACAGTGGTGCATATTCTTGAACTCTTTTTTTGCCCACAAAAAGACTATGTTTCTTGTGCCTGACTTGACGTGCGCAAATCGTGGGTCTCCAACAATGTAAGGCAGGCGTTTCTTGAAGCTCGAAGTTGAAACTAGGTATACCTTCAGAGCCACATCCTTGCCAGCATTATCTACTGCCCAAAATACAACCGACTCCTTCCCTGCCTTGACTATGCCATTTACATATGCGATTATCTTGTCGTTTATCATTTCATACATAGTGAACATTGTAGACCTATCGAGAACCTGATTGATCGTCTTGTCTTTTTTAAAGCCGTCCTGCAACGACTTTTTTTTCTTTGGGAATATCTTTTCGAATTTTTCTGCTACATCGTCATCAAAATCTGGAAAATCCTCCTCAGACATTTTCAATTCTTCCAAGACAAATGAATACCTAGAAATCTTTTGGAAGATGATTGTTGTTTTTGAGCCAATCTACCTGAGCAAGTGTGAATCTCCAAGTGATGTCACCTCGGTCATCTTGTTTAAAGTCCCACGGGGCAATAATCACCACGTCATTGTCACGAATCCAGATTCTTCTTTTTAGCTTTCCTCTAATTCTGCCTCGGCGAGTCTTACCATCAGTACACTTGACTAGAACCTGATCACTGCCCAAAAGCTTGATGACTCTGCCCAGCAACTCACCTTGCTGTGGGAGCTGAATGTCCTTTAGCTCACTTTCATTTAGAACCTTACGTTTTCCCAATTATACAACTAAAAGAAATTTTCTATATAACTGTGTGCATTAGGTTTTGAAAAATAATCAGAGAAATGATCATCGTCACAAAATCGTAAAAATGCGCTGTCAAAGCTTCAATCACAAAAAATGGTTTTCACTTAAATAAGATGCAGTCCTCATATTAACATGGGTTTACGAGATCTTCCATTGAAGCTGCAGTACAGAACAGACAGAGATGACCTAGTCACAGATTTTTTCATCCCAAGTCTTAGCAATTCTATTGAATATGACAGAGCAGTAGAGTTTATGACATTAAAGAGCATCTCGACTCTTTCACTTGGTCTGCAGAACTTTGCGGATCACGAAGGCAAGATTCGTTTGATTACAGGTCATCGGTATGCGTCTTCTGACCTTGATGTTCTTGCAAAGATCTTTGGTGGCAAAAACGGCATATTTTCTGCCGGCTCTATTCACAACAGCAAGATAGACATCTTGCAGAAATTGGTTCAAAAAAATAAAATCCTCATCAAAATTGCAATACCAAACTCAGAATATGTTGATGGCTCTTTTTCAGAGAGAATAGGGATATTCCGAGACGAGGAAGGTGAAATGGTAGCCTATACTGGCACATCAAATGAGACCTTCAATGTAGAAAACCGAAATTTTGAATCAATCGACGTGTTTACCTCCTGGAACGACAGGCCACGTGTGGACATCAAGCTGACAGATTTTGAGAGGTTATGGAATAATGAGACCAAGTATGTCCAAGTGTACGATTTTGCATATGCTTACAGAAACAACCTCCTCAAGTATGATTCCAAGTGGGCAGTAGAGACTATCAGCTGAGCACAAAACCGGATGCGTCTATGTTTTTTGTGTTTTCTACAAATCTGACAAGAGATATCTTGTAGTAAATCACTTCGCCGCGTCGCTCAATTACTGCCAAGATTGGCTCTTTGCCCATCTTTGTTATTTCTTCAATGTTTTTTTGCAAAGATCCTATCTTTTCCTGCTTGCCTTCTGCAAGTCCGAACACAAGATATTTTGCGCCTTTTTCTCCAAACTGACCTCGTTCATATACACGAAAATCCGATCCAAACCCAAAGCCGTCCTTTACCGTATATCCCCTCACACGAAGATCACGGTAAATTAGAAATTTTGTTAACGCATTCTCGTCGAATTTGCTGCAGATCTGCAAAAGCTCGTCAAACCCAATTATCTTCTTGCCCTTTGTAAGATGTAGTTTCTTGTAGAAGAGAAAATATAATGACTCAAACGGCTTGAGGAGAAATCTGCCTTGCGTCGTTTCACCATATCCTTTTAGTTCAAGGGCGTTTTGCATCTCCTTGTTTGTGATCAGAGTATGGTCATCAACCAATGTACCTTCAATGTCTGGTTCAGCATCAGAGCTCATTTGGCAAAAATTACGATAATTTCCATATAAGTCATCGAATCGCAGAAATATCTCACCGTTAAAATATATGTGCCTATTTTGTGTTTTCAGCAGTGATATTATGCACGGTGGATGTTACAGAATAGGAAACGGCCAACCATACACAAGAAAGGAGTTCATAAAAGGAAAGCCTCAGCCAAAGATTGCCAAATATCAAGGCGGGAAAAGAGGTGAATACGATTATTGCGTCCAGCTGTGCTCAAATGAAAAAATGCAGATAAGACACATGGCAATCGAGTCTGCAAGACTTTCTGCAAACAAGGCAGTCGAGCAAGTAGCAGGCGAGAATGGATATTATTCCGTCCTTCGAATCTACCCACATGTTTTGCTCAGAGAAAACAAGATGATTGCCACTGCTGGAGCAGACAGACTTCAGGAAGGCATGAGGCGTGCTTTTGGAAAGGCTGTAAGCTTAGCTGCACGCGTAAAACAAGGCCAAGTACTCATGGAAATGCACGTAAAAAAGGATCACCTAGATTTGGCAAAAAAGGCACTTGTTGGTGCATGCGTCAAACTACCGGTTACGCCGACAATCAAAGTAATTCCACTCAAGAAAAACTAGAGATGTCGTAGAATCTCATCTTGTCTTTTTGATAGAATTCCCAAGAATTCTGAAAACTCTTGCTCTGTTGGATCCCGCTTGAGAATCCTTCTTGATTGATAATAAAATGAATTGTACAATCTCCCAATTATTATGCCGTATTTGAAATTCTGCGAATCGGCTCTTTTGTCATCCAAGGTTTTTGCAAGTTGTTGGATTTGACTTATGTTTGTGAGTGCCTCTTGAATTTTTTCATTTATTTTTTGTTCCAGTCTGCTATCCATGTTTTACATAGATACTATCTACGATTAAAGATATGGGGCAACAATTCATTTTAATAGACTTGGTTTAGTCTAAACAATCATGCGGCTGTAGTACAGCCTGGTTAATATGCGGGATTGCCAATTCCGTGACCCGGGTTCAAATCCCGGCAGCCGCATTCACAGAAATTATTCTACGTAATGATGGTGTATGAGCTGATCATAGAATCTAACTGACTTGATGTTGACAAACTCCAACATACCGTATTTTGAGAGCTCTCTGCCATATCCGCTGTGCTTGATTCCTCCAAATGGGATTCTTGGGTCCGATATTACCACGTTGTTTACTGTGACTATTCCTGATTCTATTTTCTTTGAGAGTGATTCAGCCTTGTTTAGATTTTCAGTCCATATGCTTGCGCCAAGGCCGTACTCGCTGTCGTTTGCCATCCGAATGGCCTCTTTTTCGTCCTCAAATACAGTGATGGGTGCAACGGGGCCAAAAGTTTCTTCTTTTGCTATTCGCATGTCGGCCTTGACGCCTGTGAGGACGGTAGGCTTGTAATAGTATCCCTTGTCGCCCTTTCTTTCACCACCCAAAAGTATCTCGGCTCCTTTCTTTTTTGCATCATCTACGATGGATGAGATGTTTTCAAGTGCTTCCTTGTTTACCAGAGGGCCAATGTCGTTTTCAATGACCATAGGATCACCGATTTGCAGTCGCGAAGTATTGTGAACAAATTTTTCTATGAATTTATCTGCCAGTTTTTTTGAGACAAAGAATCTTTTTGATGCAATACAGCTCTGGCCACAATTAATGAAGCGGCCTTTTACTGCACCGTTTGCTGCCTTATCTACATCTGCATCTTCAAGAACTATGAACGGGTCGCTTCCCCCCAGCTCAAGGACGCATTTTTTCAACAGAGATGCGGCTTTTTGTCCCACCAGTGCACCCACTTTGGTACTTCCTGTAAAAGTAATGGCGTTTGTATCTGCTTCAATAAGATGTGTTGCTGCTGCCGAGCTGCCCACCAGAGTCTGAAATACTCCTTCTGGAACTCCAACTTCTTTGCATGCAGCTTCCACTTCAAGGCCGCACTGTATTGTTACACTAGATGGCTTCATGACAATGACATTGCCTGCAATCAAGCTTGGAGCTGCAAAACGTAACGCCTGCCAGTACGGAAAGTTCCATGGCATGATTGAACCGATGACACCAAGTGGTTCAAATGTGATGAAGCTTTTTCTCGCATCGGTATTCAGCACTTCATCTGAAAGGAAATTTGCACCATTGTCTGCATAAAACTCCAACGCCCACGCACATTTTTCAACCTCCGAGATGGCCTCCTTGACTACCTTGCCCATCTCTCGCGTGGCCACCTCAGCAAGCTTGATTTTGTTTTTGCGCAAGTATTCAGTGAGTGCGTAAAGGTAGCCTCTCCTTTTTTCCAGATTACCCCTCCACTCCAAGAATGCGGATTTAGATCTGGCCACCTGGTTTTGGATTTGCTCTTTTGTCATAGGGTCATAAGTTGAGATTATCTCCTCTGTTGCAGGATTGATTGTACTTATGGTGGTTTTCTGGCTCATGTCTTTTTTGTACTATCTAAGAACTTGGTGAGATTCCCTACCGACTCCCAGTAGGAATCAACGAGCGAGTGTAAATACTGTTCATACATGTGCAGGAGACTTTTTTGAAGCTCGAGTTGCGACTTTTGAAGATTGTTTGTCATTTCAATCTGAGTCAAAAACACATTGGTGGATTGGTC
This sequence comes from Thermoproteota archaeon, assembly GCA_040757675.1. Taxonomy (GTDB): domain Archaea; phylum Thermoproteota; class Nitrososphaeria; order Nitrososphaerales; family Nitrosopumilaceae; genus Nitrosotenuis. Next base: position 148,160 of record JBFLWI010000001.1, read on the forward strand.
GGAGAGCATCTTAAATGACTTGAGTATGTTTTGATCAAAACCCAATCTATCAAAGAACTGTTTTTCTGCAAGATAACATGTACCGAATATATCGTCGACTGAGTGCAAAAACAGGGTGTATAGATCCGAATAGTACTGAGTTGAAAATGGGATTTGTGCCTCTAATTTTTTAATTATTTTTGATGTGTTGTCTTTCATTACGTCGCAAACAGAAATCGAAATGTCCGAATTGGTCATGCCGGTGTTGTTGCTCATACGTTATTAAGTCAGGATTTGCATTTAAAGGGTTTTTTGCATTCTGTAAAATCTGTGTCTGGTGTTCTCTAGCTTGCTCTTGTCTCCAGTCCTTTTTTTATTATCTCTAGGGCGTTTGAGATTTTTTCAGGCCTTGGCAGCTGAATCATAAAGACATTGTCCTTGCCGATCTGAGAATGTGGTGAAGAAAGTGCAAGCATGGCACAACTTGCCATTGACTCGAAAAACTCTAGTGATTCATTTGCATAGAGGAGCAGTTTTTCTTCAATCCCCCCAGAGGAAAACGCAAGTGAGATCTCCACAAAGACGTGTCCTTGGCCGTCCTGAAGTATGTTGAGGTTGGTCTCAACGGAAAGCGGTTTTCCTGCCACTTGTGCCATTATTTCATCAAATCTTTTTTCTGAGAGTATAAGGCACGGTACCTTGATGCCGTTGTAATTAAACGAGGTTACCCCAAGGTGCACTCTATCCATTAGTTTTTTCATCTCATCTTCAGACATTTTATTTACCTTCTATCTTTGGAACGATTTTGTCACTTGCCCTAATTAAGAATGGTGAAACAAAGGCGCTAATTATAGATATTATACCAACAAGTGGGAAGACAAAGCTGCTCACTGCTCCAATGTCCACGCCGGACTTTACTATCACGATCGAAAACTCTCCTCGTGGCCCTGCCAAGGCAAAGGCCGAACGAAGTGATTTGCCTTTGCTCTGTCTGAACAAATACGTTCCAAGAAAGGCACCGACAAATTTTACTGCCATTGCTAGTACCACTATCCCAAAGGCCAAAACAACATAGTTCTGAAGCTCACCTATGTTCATTAGCGCACCTACAGATACGAAAAAGATTGCAACGAACATATCTTTGATTGGACTAGATAGAATCTTTGAAACCTCAGCAGATTTTGATTCTGCGACAAGAACGCCTGCCAAAAATGCACCGATTGCGACTGAGAGTCCCACTATGTTTGCAAGCAATGCATATCCAAAGCACACCCCAAGAACCGATAAAAGTAGAATCTCTTTGTGCTGTGTCGCGGCAACTCTATCTATCAGTCTTGGAATTATTCTGGTGCCAACAGTCAGTGTTCCACCTATGAGTGCGCCTGCCACAATCGCAACTATTATTATGCTTTCATAGGAGACGTTTCCAACAAGCGCAACTGATTCCAATGTTGCGATTAGAATCACAGCTATGATGTCTTCTACAATCAGTATACCTAAGACAAGAATTGATGACTCTTTTTTGATCTTGCCTGCATCTTCCAAAATTTTGACAAGTATGGCAGTGCTGCTAATCGATAAAGCGGCACCCAAAAAAAGTGAGTCCATAAAACTGAGCCCCACGAGATTTGAGATGTAAAAGACAACACCGAGTGTCAAAAACAGACCAATTGTGCCTGCACCGACTGCGACCTTTCCAATCGAGCGGATCTTTGAATACGGAAACTCTATTCCAATCACAAACAAAAGTAGAATCACACCAAGTTCTGAAAATATGTTGAGAACCCCTACATCCGAAAGTATGCCAGCCCTGCCAACACCCATAATGTTACCATTTTCTGTTATAAGTGAGCCCCAAAGAGGAGAAAGCGGACCAATCAACATGCCTGCAACCAGGTAACCAATGATTAGAGGCTGTCGCATCTTGAAAAAAGCCAGAGTCACAATAGATGCCAAGATCATAATTATTGCCAAATCCGTGATGAATGACGAGTGGGGAATGTCAGGTGTGATTTGGTCTATTATGCTTCGAACCTGATTGTTGACTGAGCTTTGCTCCAATTGCAAAAAATAATTTTGCATTATTTAGTGGTGAATAAGATCATTAAAATTAGTTTGGGTTTTTAGATGACGCAAATAGTTTTTGCCAACATTTTGACTTTTTCTGACTCTGGTTCATCCAACTTGTGTTCGGTGTATTTTGTATTAAAGTAGAGAAGGTCGATTAGCTTTGATTTGTCCACATTCACTATGGTGGCTTGGCTAGATTGCGGAATGCTGGTATTAGTTAGAATCACCAGCTTGTCCACAAATGCTGACGACTTGACCACGTTGGATATGGTTTCAAAGTTCTTCGTGTGGTTGCTGTCCATGACCACGGTAATGCCTATTTTTGTCCCATAAGGATCCGAATATACCACATCAAACGATGGATTTGGCTTACTTGCCTTTGAAACATTTCCAATGTCATGGGCAAAGTTGACCAGATTCGATACAGCCTGCTTTATCTGGTTTTGCGTCGTGCCGTTTGTCCTCTTTAGTTTTATGAATTCAGATATTGGGACTTCCATTATACTTCCTTTAATTTTGAGGCCTGGGTATGTCTGCTTGATCGTCTCATCAATTACCGCTTCAGTTATCTCCGATGCGTTGAGCTCTGCTGCTTTTTCTACTGCATGATTCAGTATGTTGATGATAGAGCGCACGTTTCTAAATTCTGGGAACTCGTCACACAGCACCCTGATCTTTGATGCGAGGTCTTGTTGTTCTTTTTTGTTGAATCTCTCAGTCTTGTCTGCCTCTTTGATGTACTCTATTGCAATTTCGATTAGCTCATCAATTGAGTTTGCCCCAGCCAAATCTATCTTGTAGTTTGCTTTTTCCAGTCTGTCAAATACTGAGGGGTTTGCCTTTTGCACATCCAAGTACATAGCCGGTGTCGTAATCAGCAAAAGGACAGATGCAGGGATGTGAGCGTTGATGAGCGATTTGACAAACTCCAAGGAGCCTTCTTGGGCGTCAAATTCATCGAGTTCAAATAGGATCACCTTGCCTAGCAGGTTGTGGCTGAATCTTGCAATGGCCGCAAGCCTTCCGTGCATTTCATCAAGGTTTGTTATTTTATCAAAAGAGTTGCAAAGAATGTTTCTAATCACTACAGCTTCGTGTTGGTTGTAGTTTGCCGCCAAGTAGTTTTGCAGTGCATCCACAGACACAGGTTTTTTGTCATAAAGTATGTCTTCTGACTTTTGCTTAATCGTGACGCCTTTGAGCTTATCTACAAAGCCGTAACCAAGTGCTTTTTTGGCAAGCCAGTCTCCTCTCTGAGCCTTTTCAGCGATTTGTGCCAAAAAGCTTGCCTTGAGCTCAGAAAACAGATCCTTGTTGAAGCCTCGCACTATTGCATTGTAAATGCTCTCATTGGTTTTTGGCGAGATCGTCGAAAGGTCGACATAGCTAGTCACGATGTCCTGCCTTGTTTTGAGTGTCTTGATATGCAACGCAATGTGTGTCTTGCCTGATCCTACATCTTGTACGATTGTAATCAGCCTAAAGTCGTTTTCAGTCGAGTTCCTTCGCGAGGTCTTCTTGTAAAGATCCGAAATACACTCAATTATTGCGGCCTTGGCTTCCTGATGTCTTGTTCCGCCCAAAATCTTTGCATCGTGTTCGGTGGGGGTGGGGCTACTTGGGTATGGATTTGTTTTCAGTCCATAGGGATAAGTCATAGCTTTCGTACGTATCCGTGCAGCATTCCGCGTACCTGGATACCCTCCTGACCTCCTGTAGAGACCTCATACTTTTGATTTGATTCAACTAATGAAGATGCCAAAGAGTAGAACTGCTCAGATGTGATATTCAATGATGCACATAGCTTTTGTCGGATGCTTGAAAACTGTACCCATCCAAGTGACGTTGACAGCTCGCTTAGGCACGTGTCAAAATTGGTCTGAAAGTCCAAAGTCGAACTTGGAGATTTGACGTGATCATTGCGAATCTGATTTATCGTATTTTCTAGATTTTGCACAAGCTTTGATAGTATCTTGAATTTTGGGTCGTTTTGTGATAGATGTGAGAGATAGTTGTCCTTGCTCCAGACATAGTGTGCTATGCCTTTATTGTCAACTATGATTTTTTCTTGTTTTGCGAGCTCTTCAAGTGAGGAATCGCATTCTGTGCCAAATATCTTTTTGAGCTCCGTCTTTTTTATTCCACAGATTCCTGATGCTTCTACTTTCTCAAGAATCTGGGAATTCATGCCTACAAATCCCTGAAATTTTTTTTAATAGAGCATGTCGACTTGTATAACAAATTTGTGAAAAATTGTTGTCTTGAATTACAAATTTTTACATGATTTTGGCCAAGAATTATTAGGCATGTTGCTCCACTGCATCTTGCAGAGTGATGATTAGGTCATCTGAAACAAATGTGGAATGAGACCTGGGGTATCTGACTGCTTTTGTAAGTTAAGATGAGCTTTGCAAGTTGAGTTCTTTTCTAATTTCGTCTACGCCCCGGATTCCAAAGATATCCCGTACTTGGTTAAGCCGTATGTTTTCCTTGACCAGTTCCTTGCCTAGCTTGTTTATGAGCACGCCAAACAGATCCGAGAACCTGATCTCCCACTTGTCTGCACAATCCAGCATTTTGCTTATTGCCCATTGACGCACCTCTTGTGGCAAGGCCACTTTTTGTTGCGTTTCTATTGCCAGACTATCAAACAGGTTGACAATCGACGCAGTCTGTTCCGCCATTTTTTCAATGTCCTTTATATCACCGTACTTGGACTCTGTAAGTATCCTTACGTTTGATTGGTATTCTGATAACTTGAGCAGGCTCACTATCTCCTTTGAGGTGTGCTCAGACGACTTGTTTGTCGTGTTTTGAACCTGTTGCAGATCCACAAATAACTTGTCTGCCTTTTTGTGGAATTCTGCCATGGATGCATCATACCTTTTAACCATCTCTGAAAGCGAGGAGATCTTTTGGTCAATCGTGTTTGTTTTGGCATAGACATTTTCTTTGAGCGCAGATAGATCGCTTTGAACTGACTTGAGTCCTTCTCCGACAAAGGCAGTTGAGTCAGCTCTTTTGACAAGCGAGCCAATCTCTGACTCTATTTTTTGGATCTCGCCGCGTAGATGTGTGATTGTTTCTGCCTTGGCTGCCCCATCCGCAATAAGTGCGGCAAGGTCTTGTTTTAGCGAAGCAATCTCGTTTGTGAACTTGCTTGCGTCTGCTTTTGATGAGATGTTTTCGAGATCTTCTTTTATGTTGTCTATTCTCTGTGCAATTTTGATTATCATGTGGGTGTTGTTTTGAATAGAGCTCTTGCTTTCTTCCACTGCCTTCATGATGCTTTGTGGGTCTGGCGCCTCTTTTTGCGCCTGGCCTATCCTGTTTACCTGTTCTTGGAGCCTGTTTGCCTGCTCGCTCACCTTTGTAATCAATCCTGCCTGCGCCCGGACTTGGTTAAGTCCTGCAAACAGCTTTTGTGTGTCCTCTTCGATGATGTTTATCTGCTTTGATTGCTTTTGGATCTGCTCAAGAGTGTTTGTAAGTGAGTCAATCATGTCCTTCATTGAGACAAGAACCTTCTGATTGTCAGCAAAGATCTTTGACATCGATTTGAGCTCCTTTGAGAGCGCCTTTGTGGAGTCAGATACGGCACCTATCTTTTTGACTAGTGCATTGGAGTCTTTTTTGCTGAGTTCTATACCGGATGACTTTTCCTTAGTTTGTTTTTTTGTCGACACCAGTATTATGTCTGGTCATTGATAATAAAAGGTTCGGACTAAAATAAGATAAAAAAGGAGTAGCTACTCATTGACCAGTTCTGGTCCATGGAGTATCTCGTGTAGTGTTTTTTCCGTCAGTCCGTTGAGTGACTCGACGAACTGCTTTGTGCAATATTCGCAGTGAATCATAATGTACGGTACAGTACCGTACTAATAATAACTAGGTAATTTCACAATAACTACATCCCGGTACACGTATGCGTAATTTTTAGAAAATATTTCGTTTAGAGCAAACACACTTGTACCTATAATCTCAGCCTCCAAAAAATCTACTACATGTTCAAAGGATTTGGCTCACTGAACTGGAAATTACAATTACTCTTTAATGCGATCGCCATCGTTTCCGTAGTAGTAATATCCATTGGCGGATACACGTCGGCAAATCAGCTTGCTGAAAAAGTGGGCGGCTCCGAGGCAAAAGAACTACTTGATTCCATAGCACTTCAAGCAGTGGTTTTAGGCGTCATAGTCAATGTAGGTGTGGGCATCTTTGCGTTCTTTATCTCACGCACAATTACCAAGCCAATCATCAAGGCAACGGAGGTAGCAACCAAGCTAAGCCAAGGCGATCTTACCGTGTCAGTAGGCAAGTCAAAATCCAACGACGAGATTGGCAGGCTACTTACAGCAGAAGAAGACATGGTGACAAACCTCAAAGGAATAATCACCGAAGTCAATTATGCAGCTCAGTCGGTATCCTCAAGCGCACAGCAGATCGCCGCCTCCGGAAACGAACTGAGTTCATCGGTCCAACAAATCGCATCCACCGTAGACCAAGTTACAAGGGGTTCACAGTCGCAAGCGCAAAGCCTTGCCAAATCAAGGCAGATCGTAGAGGAGCTCTCTAGTACAATGAACGAGCTTGCGGCAAACGCAACCGAATCATTTGAGGTGACAAGAAAGGTGGGCAGCCTATCAGAGAAGGGCTCCGAATCAGCAAAAGAAGCAGGGGAGAGAATGAACAAGATAATCAAGGTAACAAACAGTTCTGCGCAAAAAGTACGAGAACTAGCTCAAAAGACAAGCGAGATCACAGCAGTACTGGATGTCATAAGACAGATTGCAGATCAGACAAATCTTTTGGCACTCAACGCAGCAATCGAGGCAGCCCGCGCAGGCGAGGCAGGACGTGGCTTTGCAGTGGTAGCAGACGAAGTAAGGCGACTTGCAGAAAGCTCCGCAAAATCATCTGAGGAAATAGACACGAAACTAAAACAAATTCAAGAAGACGCTCGGGCAGTAGTCGGCGACATTGAGACTAGCGCAAACGAGGTAAACCAAGGCAAACTCATAATCGACTCGTCATTAAAGTCACTTGACGAAATTGCCTCTCAAATTAGGAGCATCTCTGAAAACGTAAAGCGGCTGTCTGATGCCGCCCAAGTCGAAGTAAACAAGGTAAAATCAGTCTCTGCAAACACAAGCGAGATTGCAGCAGTAGCTGAACAAAATGCATCTGCTACAGAAGAGGCATCAGCCGCAGTAGAAGAACAGACTGCCCAGACACAGGAAATTGCATCATCTGCAAACCAGATGTCTGAGCTTGCAGCTCAGCTGCAGAGTCTCATCTCAAAATTCAAGATAAATTCAGATACTCAGCAATCTCCAGAAAGCCCACAAGAAAAGAAAGGCGGCCTTCTTTCGCGCCTAATCCACAGCTAGACGTCCTCTGATTTGTCGTAGGATTTTAGGTGTTCTTTCTTTCGCTTCAGGATGGCAAATATGCCCAATATCGCTGCGACCCATATCGAGCTAAATACAATATTTGAAAAGCTTGCGTACATGTATGGTGTAGCATCCATGATGTTTTGTCGTATTTGAATGGCCCTGAGGTGAAGATCTGACATCGCAGTAGTGTACACCACCGAGTTCTTTGGCTCGTTTTTGATTGCGTGCATGGATTCGATTAGAGAATCAATGTCCTTGTGTATTCGCTCAAAGTTGGTAGTATCTGTTGGGAAGATCCACACGGGGTTGCCCTCTTTTGGCAGGTACGTCTTTATGGCGTTGAGGTCTTGGAGCATGGATTGTGGATCGCCGCCCGCTGCAATTCTGTCCAGCGCACCACGTGAGAGATCCAGTGGGTAGACATCCGTCTTGTAGCCGTTGTACGCCATGTACGCTCCAAAAATAATTATCGCGAACATTCCTATTACCGCTCCTCTGTAGTAGTTGTCTGCCATTCGTTCTGCCCTTGTTCTTTGCTTGCTTGATTTATTTCTTTTAAATCTTGAGTGCGACAGACTCAGGTACGCCACATAAAAGAACCCGATTGTCGGTATTCCAATGATTGGCGCAAAAACAGGATTTTTTGAGAATATCGCAATTAGTATGCCTATCATCCCATAGACTCCAAAGAAGATCTCCAAAAGCGTCGTCTTTGTGAATGGAAGGTTGTATGCCTTGTCTCTCCAATCGTCTGATCTCTTTGTGATGCCGTACTTTGGCGTCCTCAAAAATTCGTTCTTTTTGCCAAACAGAGCATCAAATACTGCAACCGTGTTGTTGACCGAAAGGCCTGCTGCGTAAATTAGTAAGAACGGAAGTATCTTTGCCTTTTGTTTCCAGTTCTTCCCCCACAGATTATAGATGACAAGCAGGTACGCAAACGGCCCCATTGCAAGATAGGTCGCAATCGTAATTGCCGGAACAAACTTTACCACATACAAGTTAAAGTTTGCCGCAAGCAAAACCGGAAGTGCCAAAAACTGAATTAAGAGGAGCGGATACGCAATGTGCCTTGTCAGTTGTACAAACGCCTGTATCTTTGCCTCAAACGGTATGTGTCTTTTTATCAGTATGTCGCCAAGCAATTTGATTGCGCATTGTATGGCGCCCTTTGCCCACCTAAACTGCTGTCTTTTTGCAGCATTCATCTGTACTGGGAGTTCTGCCTCAACTACGATGTCTTCAATGAAGATACATTTCCAGCCTTTCATCTGGGCCCTGTAGCTTAGATCTAGATCTTCGACCAGTGTTGATGTGTGCCAACCACCTGCGTCCTCTATGCAGTCTCTCTTCCATATCCCCGCAGTTCCGTTAAAGTTCATGTACATCTTTGAGTTGCTTTTGGCTTTTTGTTCTACAAGAAAATGAAAGTCAAGGCTGAGTGCCTGCGCTTGAGTCATTGCAGAATAGTTTTCGTTGATGTGTCCCCACCTGCACTGAACCAGTCCTATGTTTGGTTTTGCAAAGTACGGGATTGCCCTTTTTAGGAACCAAGACGGTGGAATGAAGTCTGCATCAAAGATTGCCACATATTCGGTGTTGGTAAGAGTCATGGCGTACTTGAGTGCGCCTGCTTTGTATCCGCGTCGCGTTCCCCTCCTGATGTGTGTTATATCAAAGCCATTTTTTTTGTGCTTGTTTACCAGATTGTGCAACAAATCGGTTGTGTCGTCATCAGAGTCATCAAGAACCATTATCTTCATTTTGTCTTTTGGGTAATCCATTGCACAAACTGCGTCTACGAGCCTTTCTGCGACGTATTTTTCATTGTATATTGGAAGCTGAATTGTCACAGACGGAGTCCCAAGAGACGCGATTTGATACTTGTCTTTGCGCCTAAATGAGATGAATGCAAGATAGTAAAAGTTGAAGGTGTACGCGGTTAGCAAAATCGCTGAAATTATGAAAATATCAAAGACAAATTGAGTAAATGGATTTACTGCCATCGTCTTTTCAGTTGCGGCTACCTATTTATGACTTCTATGATTTTCTCTGAAAGATTTTGATCGCCTGCGGTGGACATACTCCCTCACATGCCAAGCAAAATATGCAATCAGGTTCTCTTGCCATCAATGGCTTTTTCTCAGATGCTGGGTTTCCTGGCGTGTCAAACCACTCGTAGACACCAACTGGGCATGCATCTATGCACGCCCCATCTGCAACACATATATCAAAATCTACTGCGACAAACTCTCCCCAGACACCTAATACCTTATTGTCTGTTCCCTTTCTACCCCATGTCTTGATGACGTTTTTGTTTGACGGCACGATAAACGGTGCGCTTGGCGGCATGTGCGATTTGTAGTCGACATCGATCGGTCCAGGCTTTGCGCCTTCTGGCACCTCGACGGCTTCTTCTGCTTGTGCAGTTGCAGCCGCGCCCTGTGGTGCCTCTACCTTTGGTTTTGGTTTTGCGTTTGGAACTATCTTTGCAAGTGGTGTGAGCTCTTCTAGCCTCTTTACAGCTGCTTCCTGCTCTAGTTTTTCTGTCTTCATGAGGCTCTCAATCATCTTGTCTGCCAGAATCGTGTTTCGAAGAATCGTGTCAATTACCATCTTTGCGTAATAATCTGCCTTTTTGCGATAGTCCTTTACCCACTGTGGGTCGCCGAACTTTTCAATGGGGAATATCTGGTAAATTATATCGACTACCTCTCCTGTGACGATTTCAACTGTGACTGAGAGATCCACCTTTTCGTATCCCTTTGCATGTGGGTCTGGCATGTTTTCTTCAGTCCAGGTGTATGTAGCATAGATTCGGTCAGCAAACGTGTCCATCATGAAGGTCTTCTTTAGGCCCTCAACTATCGACTTCATCTCTGCTGGGTCTTCAAGTTTGATCGGTAAGCGATATAATCCAAGTTTGTAGCCATGTAGAGGATAGACTCCCCTTTTTGCAGTCGGGGACTCCATGGTGTAAACTCGATCCTTTAGTAAAAGGGACATATAGCTGATTTTAGGTCGGATTACTTAAAAATCTTCTTTAGTCGTTATCGTCCGGACAGGTAAGCTCACGAAGCTCAGTGTACCTTTTTTCCATGTCCTCTGCGTGAACCAGTACCTTTTGGAGGTCGTACTCTTTTTTTGGAAAGTACCACCTAATTGGAACCAAGTGCCCTATTCCATCCATGTCGTGGATCATTCCCTTGTCTGCAAGCACCTGAAGTTTTTCATCAAGTGATTTTTCCCTTACTGTGAGACCGCGTTTTGTCCTGTCTTCCATAATGAGATCTTCTTGCGCATCACGTATCGTGTAAAAGGAGCCTTTCTTTAAGATCGGGAGTTCCTGGCTCAATTTATTTTTCTACGGGGTTTCCAATCATGTTGCCCCATTCTGTCCACGATCCGTCATAGTTGCGGACTTGGGGGTAACCAAGCAAATACTTGAGTACAAACCAAGAATGTGATGAACGTTCACCGATTCTGCAGTAGCAAATGATTTCCTTGTCCGGTGTGATTCCCTTTGACACATAATTTTGCTGCAGCTCTGCAACCGACTTGAATGTCCCGTCTGCATCGTTTACGGCAGTTGCCCAAGGAATGTTCTGCGCCCCTGGGATGTGACCTCCTCGTTGCGCATGCTCCATTGGGTATTCCGGCGGAGCCGTGATTTCTCCTGTGAACTCTTTTGGAGAACGAACATCTACTAGCGCCACCTCTCTTTTGCTTAGCGCACGCCTTACATCAAACAGGTATGCGCGCAGCCCCTCGTCTGGAGGTAGCGCAACATAATTTGTAGGTGTAACCTGTGGTTCTTCTGTAGTGTACGGTCTTTTCTCTAGTTCCCATTTCTTTCTACCTCCGTTCATTATCTTGACGTTTTTGTGTCCGTAATACTTGAAGACCCAAAACACGAATGCAGCAAACCAGTTGTTAAAATCGCCATACAGCACAACTTCGCTGTCAGTCTTGATGCCATTTTTTGACATGAGTGCCTCAAACTGTTTTTTGTCTATGATGTCCCTTGTTACTGGGTCGTTGATGTCGCGTTTCCACCAAATCAGTGTGGCTCCCTTGATGTGACCCTTTCTGTAACCGTTTTCAGGATCGTAGTCTACTTCAACTAATCTCATTTTGTCGCTTGGGGGATTTTTTGACACCCACTCCGTATCGACTAGTACTTCTGGGTGCGCATAACTCATTTCAACCTCTAAAAAAATGGATACATAATTAATTTTTTCCATCGCCCTGAAAAGACTATGTTTTTTAAACAAAGCAGTACAAAAGGAATGGTTGAAGCTAAGTCGGGTCGGTATTGTAAGCAAATTTGGCTCCGAAGAGTCGGAGAATGCGGCAAGAAAGGTTGCAAAAAAATTTCTTTCACACCGCTCCGAAGTTTTCACGATAGCACCCGTATCTGTTGAAGGCGCAAAAAAAGTTGAATCCGTCGAAGACCTCAATAGTAAAAAGCTGGATTTGGTAGTCACACTTGGCGGCGACGGTACAACTCTGCGTACCTTCCGTAGTCTCCTAAATGAGATTCCTCTTTTGACAATCAATGTGGGTGGAAACAGAGGAGTTCTTTCTGAAATCACACTTGAGAGAATTGATTCCGCAATTGCCGACATCAAGGCAAACAAGGTCTGGCTTGACAAAAGAACTCGAGTCGTTGCTTCCGCAGGTGGAGAGGAGTTCCCACCAGCACTAAATGAGATTTACATCAATAGACAGAACCTCACAAAGACAGCAGACTATGAGATCAAGTTCCAAAATGACATTGTAAAGCACAAAATGGACGGCGTGATGATCTCCACTCCAAGTGGCTCTACTGGTCACTCATTTTCTCTTGGCGGCCCTATTTTGCACGAGAGCCTAGACATTTTGATTATAACTCCAGTAGCGCCGGTTTTGCGGCTCTTGCCGTCGATCGTAGTCCCAGATGAAAAAATCCAAGTGATCTGCTCTCATGACACCAACATAGTCATGGACGCGCAGGTGATCAAGACGGCAAGCTTTGAGGAACCAATCGTCATAAAAAAACACAACAAACGCGCAGTCTTTGTTAGATTCAAAAAGCGAGGGCTGCGACAAATGAGCAAGCTTGGCCTCTAGAGTATATGATGCAAGCGCTTTTTACGCAGGCATCCCATTTTCATCACCGCAGCAGGGATGTACCACACCGCTCGTCTTTGATGAAATAAAACACATCAAGCAAAGTCACGGCGTTCTAGATACCCTGTTGGATGGAGGTAGACTCCAAATCATCGAGCCCGATTCTGAAAAAATCTACGCCGTAATTGAGCACTCTAAAAAAACTGGCGACTATCAAAAGCTCTCAAAAGCAGACGTCTCCGCAGTCGCACTAGCGCTTCAGCTTAAAGCTGAGCTGGTAACAGACGACTTTGCAGTCTCCAACTTGGCAAAAAATCTTGGACTGGATGTGTCACCAATAATGACAAAGGGGATAAAGGTCATAGGAAGTTGGATCTATTATTGCCCTGCATGCAAAAAGGAATTTTCTGCGTTGGACACTTGTCCCATTTGCGCAAACAAGCTGAGGCGAAAGCTACTCAAGGGCAAGTCTTCTTGAGTACCAGTCAATAAAGGAGCCGTCATAGAGCCTCACTTGCTCAAAGCCTGCAATCTTTAGCTGGTAAAACAGTGATGATGCCCTATGCCCGTGCATGCAGTAACAGATGATTTGATCTTGGTCCTTGATCCCTTTTTGCGCAAAAAGGTTTACAAGAGATTCTTTGCCATCAAACAAGAACCCATTTTGGCCAAGGCCGTCTGTAAAAGTGGCCAGAACCGACCTAGGAATGTGGCCGACAAAATACTCTTGAGGAGTCCTCGCGTCTAATATGATAGACTTGCCAACAAGCGTTTGCAACTCTTGTGCTTCAATTCTCATCTCGGTTCGCACGTTTGGAGTAAATTGTGTTGGCTCGATCTTTTTTTGTGCCCTCACCAGCGGCCTGCCTTGGCTTTGCCAATAGGTCAAGCCCACATCAAGCATTTTGATGTTTTTGTGACCTAGATACTCCAAGGTCCACGCAACTCGCGCAACTGACGGATCCATCACGTCGCCTGTAACTACAACCGTCTTTGACGAATCGATTCCAAGACTGCCAAGCAGTTGTGAGGCCTCCTGCGGTTCTGGAGCTAGGTGAGCGCCGTGCTCGCTTATTTTTATCAGCTGATCCACTACCAAAGATGCAGAGCCCGGAATGTGGCCATACATGTAGGCGACCTTTGGTCGCGTGTCTACTACGACAACATTTGGATCCTCAAGATGTGCGCCAAGCCATTCGGATGAAACCAGCATTTTTTACAACTCTAATGTGCTTTGATTTGATTCTTTTTTTAGTGCGCTTTGTCGCTCAAGCATTTGTTTTATTTTTTTGGCCCTAGCCTCACCGAGTCCTTCTATTTTTGCCAGTTCCGCAAACGACGCATTTAGCGTCTTTGCAGGTGAACCAAACTTTTGCAGCATCCTCGTCGCAAGCTTTTCACCTATACCCGGCAGACTGCACAAGACTGCGAGTTGTTGTCTTTGCAAGTCATCTGATTTTTTTATTTTTTTGAGAAATGGTCCTTTTGTCATCTCTTTTCTTGAACACATAGAGACAAGCAGTTTTGCCGTATGCACTGCGTTTGGCGTCGGAATAACTGGTATCTTAAAATCAATTGCAACAGACGCAAGCGCGCCGTAAAAAACAAGCGGGTTTTCCACTATCTGCTCTATTTCGTCGACATTTCCCTCCATTAGTATTACTGGATTTGCAAAGTGCTCCTTGAGCCTGTTGCACTGATCAAACAGCCTCCCATCGAATATTGACGATATTAGATCCGAGACACTTTTTCGCTCAACTATTGTCTCTGGCGCAACAATATAGTCACCCACTTGGAGCGTCTTTATCTCCAAATTGATGCCCACTGCCTTGAGAAGGTCTGGAATGCCGCTTTTCTTTTCGCGTTCATCCACAACTATTCTGAGATTTTCAATTTTCATCTAGGCCAATTTGGGCAATGCATTAAATAATTTATTGGGATGGTGGTTTTTGCGAGCCGCGTATCATCTCGTTTATCTTTGCTTCCTGCTCCTTGATACTTTCTTTGAGCCTTGCCTCCTGTTTTGCCAGAACCGCGAACCTTGTGTTTGCAAGCTCTTTTTTCTCCTCAAGCTCTGCGATGAGGCTTGCCTTTGTAGATTTTATAAGAATCGAGCCTGCGTGCTTGTAGACAGGATCAGAGTCTGCTACTTTTTTTAGCTCTTCAAGCGCTCTGTCTGACTCGATTTGTTCAAGCTCCAGTTGCTGTTTTTGCGCCATGACCGACTGCAGGTTTTGCTGCGACTGCTGCAGCTTCATAAGCTGTTCTTGTAACCATGGCGGAATCTGCTGGCCTTGTGACATATGCTAAGAGCTCCTCGAATTTCTTATTATCTGTACCGATGCATCGAACATTATCGAAGCGGTTTCTTAAATAGAATGAATTGAAATTATTACCTGTGAAACTGCTACTCATAGCTTTGGCGGTATTTTCAGTGACCCCAGTATTTGCGCAGCAAAATCTTGAATTCAAATCAATTTCCGGCTCAAACGACCAGATGAATGTCAATATCCAATTTGGCGAGACCGTCTACAAAAACAAACCAGTGCAGACCCTTGAGTCTGTCACGATAAACTACGGTGCAACTCAATTTACCTTGCTTGAGCCGCAGGTACGGTCGTTTCCGCAATCCATCATCATAAGCTCTCTGCAAGACGGCATTTACATAGCTGCAAAGAACAGACTTCATGATATCTATGACATCAACGTCTTTGTTTTTACAGAAGACAGCATCTACAAGCAAACTCTGAGCGGTACAGTAAATGAGCCAAAAGAGGCCTCCTTTGCATGGATGCCAGAAACAACAGAGGCCAAGCCAGTCGACCTGCAGATATTTGTAAAACAAGATGCGCGTACATATTGGGCACAAACCTATGACATACACATAAAGGCCTTTGACGCATCTCTCAACAAATCTCCATTCTTTGACAGCTTTGATGGCGTCTTGGCCATGACGAACCTAAGGGTGACTCTGACTCATGAAAAGGCAACTGAGCCACTTGCAGTATTGGAGGGAACCACAAGTTCAAATGGCTACTGGCATGGCTCATACCTTGTTAGAGAAAACCTGACGGCGCCTGGGAAATATTTTGTTGATGTTGTCGCAAAACACGGCAATGTCGAACAAACACAACGCCTCGTCATGTTCGTGATTGCAGATACAGGAGCCCCAGACTCCTCTAGTCCATGATCATACTTTTGTAGATTCAAGTGAGTCATGACTTGCCTGAACCAACCTCAAAAGAGAGTTGATGTTTGCGCGTAAGTGTGGTAGTTCATCTGAGTCGATTGAGATTTGCATGTTGTTTTTTTTGAGTGTGATTTTTGTTTTCGTGGGGTTTTCCGGATAAAACTTGTTATCGGTATTTATCGAATCAAAAATCGCTCTAGTTTTTTCTTTTGCATTAATCGAGATCGTGGCACTAAATGCTGACATCGTACGCAGTTCCGGCAACCTTAAAGCCGCATTTTTTGCAGTGCCATATTCCCACTGCCTGTCTGCCAAACTTTAATGAGCCACACTCCGGACACCTTCTCTTTGATTTTAGAATGGAATGCACTTGAGTGAACTTTTTTCTGTGTTTAATTCCGTACTTTTGTTTCAGACCTTTTAGTGACGAACCTTTTTTGAGCAATTACTTCCTCCTATTTTCTTCGGGATATCTCCTCTAATATCTCCCTTATTTTTGCTCCGGTGACAATGGAGATTTGCCCGCATTTGATTAGTTGTTCTTGAGTAAAGCCGTCATTGCCGCCTTTTTGTATGGCGCAAATGTTACCAGCCGAGTTGGTTGTAATCGTTATTCTTGCGTCCATGCAGCCCCACTCGTCCGCATTTGGGTCAACGATGATGTAGTCGCCTATTTTGCCCATAGTTACGGACACAGGCAACGTGGTAATTGGAGGATCAGACACTTGGCCATCCACAAGCGTTGGCACGTCATCTTTGAGCTCCCATTTTGGTATCTTGCATGAAAGAATGCTTGCAACGGACGCATAAGAGCACGCATCAAAGAGATTGCCATCGTAATCTGTGACGCTATTGTCAACAAAGAGACCTATTACCGACTTGTCTTTTTGTAGTACAAGCTTTGTTAGATCTATCATGCCGCTTTCGCGTATGCCCCTATCAACTACCCTTGCCAACTCAATTACATCTTCACCCGGCGGGCCTGGCTCCACATTCGGATCAGCCAAAGGTAAAATCTCTGCTGTGCAAATGAAGATCCCCCTGTCACCAAGATCCGGAAACGGCTTGTCTGGTTGTATCTTTACTCCACAGACTACCTCGGTGTCCCCCAGTCGCACTCTTGCCGAACCTTCTGCTTTTGGAATCACGTTAGTGTCAATGATTAATTGTCTTGGCTCATCAAATGCTCGTCCATCTATTCTTTGGCCGTCTTTGAGGAGTGCGAGAATTTTTTTCTTTTTTAGCTCATCGATGATGGAATTACTCATTGTGCACTATCCCCAAAAAATTTCTCTCTTAGTGCCTTTTTTTGAACCTCATACACCAGTTTGCAACCACCTATTGCCGTGTCAACACATTTCTCATATTCCTGAGGTGTGAGAACCCCATCTAGTTGAATTAGTGTGATTTTGCCAAGGTTTGGCATCATTGCGACTGGCATGTCTGCCTGGCCCTCCTGGTCTTCTTCGTTGTTGATGTCAAGTACGATTGTGTCAGCCACCTTTCCTGCAGCGCACGCAGACACCATATCCCTCATTGGAATTCCTGCATCTGCTAAAGCAACTGCCGCAGCATCCAGGGCAGCACACCTTGAACCGCCGTCTGCTTGAAGGATTTCTATAAAGACGTCAACTACGGTTCTTGGAAAATTCTCAAGCATTACTGCTGGTTCTAAGGCTTCCTTGATTACTTTGGAAATCTCTATTTCTCTTCTTGATGGAGCCGGGTTTTTTCTCTCTCCGACCGAGAACGGCTGCATGTGGTATCTGCAACGCAGAATGCCTCTGTCTGTGTTTGCAAGGTGTTTTGGATGGACGTCACGCGGCCCGAAAACTCCTGCGAGTATCTTGTTTTCTCCGAACTCAATATACGCAGATCCGTTTGCGTTTTTTAGAACCCCGGCCTTTATCATTATTCTTCGCGGTTCATCAATCCTTCTTCCGTCGCAGCGGATGCCTTTGTCATCTAGTAATACTATGTCTGTTTTTTTTACTCCCATTCTTAACCACTATTTGATCCTAACATTTCTTGAATTTTTTCAGTCAAATTTGGAACATGTGCTTGTTCTTCGACCATTTTGATGGCATCGAGAGCCTTTAATAATCCATCGGGATCCTCGCACGAAACTACGACGTATCCGTTTTGTCCTATTGTGATTACGGCCTTTGTGGCGTTTTCGATCGTCTGTATCATAGAGCCGCGTTTGCCGATGAGTCTCGGAACTTTGGTCGGAGATATCTTGATGAGTTCACCTTCTTCTATTTTCCCCAAGTCCCTGTCCGATATTGTAATCAGTGGATCTCTTGATCTGTCAGAGTTAGCAATTCTTGCAGCTACCAAGTCACCTTTCTTGAGCTTCGATGTCAGATCATCTACTTTTGGATTAAAGTCCCTCCCAAAGACATCCTGTGCAGGCAGTATACCTGCGTAACATGAGTTGATGTCAAGCTCCCATGAAAGCGACGTATGTGATCTTACAATTCCAATTACAAAGTCGTCAATTCGTGGCAAGTAGACTCCAGTAAGAGGAATCACCCTAACACCACTATCATAAATCTCAGAAATTCCAACGGTTGTCGCGATGATTTTATCGCCAAAAAGGTGCACGTTCTCTTCTGCCCTGTACGGGCCAGTAGTGATGACATCACCAGGTATGACGTACTTGCGCTTTACATCATCCATTACTTGACCATCTCCACCGTCGCCGTTCCTTTTGTTATAGAGCCAAGTCTGTCTATCACGCTTGCCCTTGCCCCAGCAGGTATTTCTAGTATTGCTTTAAGTGATCCGTTATTTTGCCATTCTTCTTTTTTCAGAGTTCCAGTTGACTTGAGAACCGAGTAAGACTGTGCTGCAAATTGTGCAGGAACTATTATCTCAAGCAACAGATTTTCTGATTTTAATGGAATTATTGCGCGTAGTTTTTCGACGATATCTTTTACTTGTTCTTCAGTATTTTTGAAAGGATCTATTGAAACGCGAGATTGTTCAAGTGCTTGCTCTATTCTTAACGGCGGGTGCGGCAGGTGTGATCGTGGATCAACAAAGGTCTTTGCAATGAATTCGATTATCTGTTTTCTTTTTTCTGACATCATCTTGCGTCGCTGATCTGTGGTGAGGTTGAGGTCTCCTTTTTTTAGAATCTGTTCAATTACTGCCATGGTGTCTTGGGTTTTGAAGGCCTTGAGTAGTTTTTCAGTTGATGCCCTGGTTCCTTTGTGGGAGTCCGTGTAGACTTCGTCAGATACTAGAACAGACGAGATATCCTTTCTTTTGCCAAGTTTGTATTCCAGTGCAGGATCGGGTTTTACGAGGATCTCAAACTTTTCGCCTTCAACTGAATGCCTAATCACGGTGACATCCGTCATAGGACAGATAACGGAATCTCGGTATTTATAGAAACTGTGCAAAAAGACCACCGTACACATTCCGTGTATGAATTGTCACAGACCACAGCTTCAAAGAGACTTCCAGACAGACGGCAGTAGTTCAGATATGTCAAGACTCACGCTAGATTTTTAATGGGGGGAAAGAAAATTTTTTCAAGTTTGCCTTCTTTGGAGATAGTTTCACAAGACAAACAGCGTATGACTGTAAAGCTCAAAGGGGTTCCCTTGCAATACGCAAACGCACTTAGGAGAATTTGCCTAAACGGAGTTCCGGTTTTTGCCATTGATACAGTAGACATCATCGAGAATTCCTCTGTGATGTCTGATGAGGGAATAGCCCACAGACTAGGCCTAATACCGCTAAAAACAGATCTCAAGAGATTTGCAGAACCTTCCAAGTGTTCCTGCAAAAGCCAGGCCGGCTGCTCAAACTGTCGCGTCATGCTTGTCATAGACTCAGGAGACACAGACACGACAAGAACCATAACATCTGCAGAGCTCAGCTCCGAAGATGAGACAGTCAAGCCAGTATCCGACAAAATTCCAATAGTCCAAGTCGCCCCAGGTCAAAAGCTAAAGCTTGAAGCATATGCAAGACTTGGCCGAGGCACGACCCATGCAAAATGGAACTCTGCAAACATCTCGGTGTTGACGCACACGGACAAACACGATGAATATCTCTTGACCGTGGAATCTACTGGTGCACTTAGTCCAGAACAGATCATAAAAACTGGTGTCGACGAGCTTGTCCAAAGACTCAAAGAGTTCAAGGGCGTAATTGCCGAGCTAAAGGCGTAGTAAATTATATTTGGGTTCTTAAAGGGCATTATCTATGACCAATCAGCTAGTTCTGAACATGGTAAAGGATCTAAAGAAAGCGTCTACTAAGAACAAGGCGCCTATTTGGTCAAAGCTTGCAGTTATGGCTCAAAAACCATCCATTGCAAAAAGAATCGTAAATATAAAAAAGATAAACGATGTCACAAAGGAAAACGACGTAGTCGTGGTGCCAGGGAAGGTTCTAGGAACTGGCAACATATCTCATAAAATCACACTTTGCTCATTTTCAATATCCACTTCGGCCGCAAACAAGGTGCTTTCTGCTGGCGGCAACATAATTAATTATTCTGAGATGATATCCAAATTTCCTACAGGAAAGGGTGTGAGGATAATTGGTTGATCAGCAAATCGTAGTAGACGGAACAAACCTTTTGGCAGGAAGACTCGGCTCAAATGTTGCCAAGATGCTTTTGCAGGGAAACCGCGTTTCCATAGTAAATTGTGAGAAGGTAATGATTAGTGGAAGCAGGAGAAACATCATTCAAAACTACAAGGACTTTCTCTCAATTGCAAGTATTTTGCATCCAGAGCACGGCCCATATCACCCACGAAGGCCAGATACCATAATTGCAAAGATGGTTCGAGGCATGCTGCCTCGAAAGAAGCCATCAGGCCAAGCGGCACATAAAAGACTCCGCACATACATAGGCGTTCCGTCCCAGCTTCGTTCATCAAAAAAAATCACATTGGATAACGCAAAGATTAGGCGACCTTCTGCCAACTACACCACCATGGCAGAGCTCGCAAGAGAGGTAGGCTGGACATGATACCAAAGACAGAGATTTACTTTGCAACAAGAAAGACCTCCAAGGCACACGTCTACATCACCAAAGGTTCAGGCCGAGTAAGAATCAACAACATACCAGCAGAGATGATCCAGCAAGAGACGGCGCGCGAGGTAATTTTGAGTCCACTTGAAATAGCAGGTGACCTTCGAAACAAAGTAGACATCTCAGTCAGAGTGAAAGGTGGCGGCTTTATGGGCCAGGCCTACGCAGCAGCTACTGCCATATCAAGAGCGTTGACTGGCTGGACCAAATCAAAAAAAGATCCAAAGGATCATCCATTTACAAAGCAGATAAGAAACGAGTTAAGAAAAAGAATAAGCGAATTTGACAAACACCTTCTAAGCGGTGATGCCAGAAGAAAAGAACCAAAGAAGTTTGGTGGCCCTGGCGCTCGAAGAAGAAAGCAGAAATCATACAGGTAGCTTGAAAGCTGTAATTTTAGCCGGTGGAAAAGGTACACGTGCCAGACCTTTTACCGATTACTTCCCAAAAGCCATGATGCCAGTTCATGGAAAACCCCTGATCAAATATATTGTGGATCATTTGGCTTCGTTTGGAAGTATTTCGGAGATAGTTGTAGTGGCCGACCTAAAGGGCCTAGGAGGCCAAATAGTGCATTATTTGGAAGACTATGGCAGAAAGCCGATTAGTTTTGTGCAGGATTCTTCGAGTGGCACTGCAGGCGACCTGCTCCACTTGGCTCCAAAGCTGAAGAACCAACCGTTTGTGTTGTGGTTTGCAGACAACCTGTGCGCCCTAGATGTAGAAAAAATGTACAGCCACTATACCAAAAAGGGCAGTCTTGCGTGTATAGCCACAAGACAATACAGAAAGGAGGAGACTGGATTTGCCAAAGTACGAGACGGAATCATTACGGAGTTTATAGAAAAACCGCTAATCAAGATGCAGAACTGCGAGTGCACTGGAATCTACATCCTTAGCGGCAAAATACTGGATATTATAAAAAAATCAAAATCAAAGAACCTCAATTTGTCCTATGATGTCTTGCAGAGCCTTTCAAAAAATAACTTGGTAAGCTCCTTTGATATTGGCAAGATGCCTTGGGTCGACGTGGAATCACCAGTCATTCTTGAGCGGAAGGGCTCAGACATCAAAAAGATAATCGCGCAGATGAGCTAAATTCGGTGGGTTTTTTCATAGGCAGATATCCTGTCTTCGAATTGAAGTGTCATCGCTATGTCGTCTAGCCCTTCGAGTAGTGTTTTTTTCCTGCTTGGCTCGATCTCAAAGTGGATAGTTTTTCCGTCGTACTTGATCGCCTGCTCTTCCAAGTCCACCTCGATGGCAGACGTTGTCTTACTTAGCTCAGATACGAGCTCTTTGTTTAGCGCTATTGGCAGTATGCCGTTTTTGAAACAGTTGTTATAGAAAATGTCTGCAAAAGACGGAGCGACAATTACGTCAAAGCCATAGTCCTTGAGTGCCCATGCGGCGTGCTCCCTTGATGAGCCGCAGCCAAAGTTCTCACCAGCTATCAGAATGTGCGAGCCCTCATACTTGGGGTCATTTAACACAAAATCAGCCTTTGGTCTGCCGTCTGGCTCAAATCTCCAATCATAAAACAAAAACTTGCCAAAGCCTGTTCGCTGTACCAGCTTGAGGAACTGTTTTGGTACAATTTGGTCGGTGTCCACGTTGGGCCTCTCCAGCGGAGTCCCGATGCTTCGCACAGTCTTGAATTTTTCCATTACACCCACTCACGAACGTCTACAAAATGCCCTGCTATTGCGGCCGCTGCGGCCATAATTGGACTCACAAGGTGTGTCCTTCCCCCTGCACCCTGCCTGCCCTCAAAATTCCTGTTTGAGGTGCTTGCGCACCTTTCTCCTCGTGATAAAACGTCTGGGTTCATGCCAAGACACATGCTGCAACCTGACTCGCGCCACTCAAAGTTTGCGTCCTTGAAGATCTTGTCCAGTCCAAGGTCTTCGGCCTGTTTTTTTACTTGTTGTGAACCCGGTACCACCATTGCCCTGACTTTGTCTGAGACCTTGCGGCCTTTGATCACACTTGCTGCCTCAATTAGGTCTTGAAGTCTTGCGTTTGTGCAAGAGCCGATAAAGACGCGGTCTATTTTGATATCCGTAATTGGTGTTCCTGCCTTCAAGCCCATGTATTCTAGTGCTTTTCTTGCTGCGGTTTCTTGGCTTGGATCGCCCTTTGCAAACTCAGCCGGATCAGGGACTGCCTCCGTGACGTTTGCAGTCATTGCCGGGTTTGTGCCCCAGCTTACCTGTGGAATTATTTCTGATACGTTTATGGTAAATGATTTATCGAATTTTGCGTCCCCATCCGTCTTGAGGTTTTCTTTCCATTCCTCTACAAGTAAGTCATAGTTTTTTGGTGTGTACCTTCTCCCTCTCAAATAATCGAACGTTTTTTGGTCTGGAGCGACAAGGCCTGCCCTTGCGCCACCCTCAATTGACATGTTGCAAATTGTCATGCGTTCATCCATTGATAGGTCCGATATTGCTTCGCCACGGTACTCAAAGACCGTGCCGTTGCCACCGCCCGTGCCAATTTTCTTTATTATGGAAAGAATGATGTCCTTGGCAGTAATTGCGTGTGTGTTTTTTCTTTTTCCTTCCACCCTTATTTCGAATGTCTTGGGTTTGTCAAGAACGAGGCATTGAGTTGCCAACACATGCTCGACATCACTTGTCCCAATTCCCAGTGCGAATGCCCCAAATGCACCGTGCGTTGACGTGTGGCTGTCTCCGCACACCATGGTAATGCCAGGCAGGGTTATGCCAAGCTCGGGCCCTATGACGTGCACGATTCCCTGATACGGGCTATCCAAGCCAAACAATTCAATTCCGAACTCTTTGCAGTTGTTTTCCAGCACCTTGATCTGGGTTGCAGAAATCTGGTCGACAATTGGTAGTGACCTATTTGAGGTAGGAACGTTGTGATCCATTGTCGCAAATGTGAGATCTGGCCGCCTCACCTTTCTTTTGTTGATTCGCAGACCGTCAAATGCCTGAGGTGATGTGACTTCGTGCACCATGTGCCTGTCAATGTAGATTAGCGTTCTTCCGTTGACTTCGGCTACTTTGTGGTTGTCCCAGATTTTCTCAAAGAGTGTTTTGCCCATTTACAACCAAAGTTAATGAGGACAATATAAAATGAATCTAGTCGGGCTTGTACTTGAAGAGGCCGCCCGCCGCAATTATTTTTGATACAATCTCCGAGAAAGGCTTCATTTTGTACACTTCGTTTTTGGTGAGGTTTTTTATCTCGTTTTTTGCAGTGTCAACTTCTATTTCGTCTCCCTCTGAGATCTTTTTGTAAGTGTCTTCGTCTATTTCAATTGGAAGTAAGAACGCACCATCCACTGCGTTTCTGTAAAATATTCTGGCAAACGACAACGCAAGTACGCCTTTTATCCCACAGTGCGACAGAGCAATCGGTGCATGCTCCCTTGATGAGCCGCAACCAAAGTTTTTTCCTGCGACTATGAAGTCACCCGGTTTGACTCTTGCGTGGAAGTTTGGATCGATCCCCTCCATTGCGTGTTTTGCTATTTCGTCGTAATCGTGAAGCTTGAGGTATGTACCTGGAAGTATTACGTCAGTGTCTATGTTGTCTCGCTCGTATTTGATTACCTTACCTGCCATCATAGATCCCTGGGGTCAGTGATTTTGCCTGTGACTGCGGACGCTGCTGCGACAAGAGGAGATGCCAAGTATGTCTTTGACTCCACGTGGCCCATCCTGCCAGGAAAGTTCCTATTTGTTGTGCTGATACATACTTCATCTTTTGCCAGCACGCCCATGTGCGCACCACAACATGCACCACATGTGGGTGGCCCCACTGTGACACCTGCATCCAAAAATATCTTGATTAGGCCGTTTTCCATTGCACGTTTGTATATCGAAATTGAGGCAGGTAGCACCTCTGTTCTGATTTTGACTTTTCTTCCCATCAGGATGCTTGCTGCAGCTTCCAAGTCCTCGTATTTTGCTCCAGTACAAGAGCCGATGTATGCTTTATCAAGCGGGATGCCTGTGACATCCCCAACTGGTGCTATGTTTTCTGGCGAGTACGGTTTTGCAACGAGTGGCTCCAGCTCCGATCCTTCATACTCATATACTTTGGCGTACTCGGCATCCTTGTCGTCGTATACGGCGGTGTATTCTGTTGCGCCGCGTTGTGCCAGATAATCAAATGTTTTTTCATCAGGCTCTATTATCCCGTTTTTTGCTCCAGCCTCTGTAGTCATGTTGCACAGAGTCAGCCTTGACTCTACCGACATTGCAGTGATTCCAGAGCCGCCAAACTGCATCGCCGCATATGCTGCGCCATCGGTGCCGATGTCACCAATTATTTTTAGGATAAAGTCCTTTGCCATCACTCCTGCAGGAAGTTTTCCGTTTAGCTTAAAGTATAATGTTTCAGGCACCTTAAACCATATCTTTCCATTTAGCAGGACGTACGCCACATCGGTGTGCCCCAGACCGCATGCAAATGCACCTAGCGCGCCAGTGGTGTTTGTGTGAGAGTCACCACCAACGTAGACTTCGCCTGGAAGCACCAATGCTTCTTCATGCGATAGTGTGTGGCATATGCCGTACTGGCCCATGCCGTACTTGAAGTGTTTTTCAATTCCATATTGTTGAGTGAATTTTGTAAGCTTGACTATGTTTTCTGCTGATATCTTCTCAGCCGAAGGGACAAAATGGTCTTCGGCAACCCAGATTTTCGACGGATCCCAAAGTTTGTCAACATTGATTCCTTCTTTTTTGAGTTTTTCAAATACCTTGATGACACCTGGACCAGATACGTCGTGAATCATAGCCTTGTCTACATTGGCAAACACAATGTCGTCTGGCGCTACTTTTGATTTTCCGGCTGCCCTAGCTAGAATCTTTTCTGTAATATTCACAAAAAACAGATCCTTTTGTTCGGATTAATAGCTTTGCGGCGACACCATTAAAGATGCGAAAATCGTAGTATTCACAGTGTCACTTAGCGTAATTCCAATCAAGGTACAAAGAAAAGAGCCAGGCTTTGATCTGTACGCCAGCATAGTTGACTCACTAAAAGATGTCGCTCTTGAAAACGGTGACATCATTGTGATATCAAGCAAGTATGCTGCAAGCTCAAAAAACAGATTGCTTGATTTGCAAAGGATCAAACCATCAGCTGACGCAGCCTCGCTGTCAAAGAACCATCAACTGGATCCAAGGTTTGCCGAGGTGATTTTGCGTGAATCAGACAAGGTCTTTGGTGGAGTCACAGGCTTTGTGTTAACATTCGCAGACAATGTCTTGGCTCCAAATGCAGGAATCGACAAATCAAACGTCAAAAAAGGAACTGTGATCTTGTACCCAGACGAGCCTTACTTGATTGCAGAGCAACTACGCCGTAAACTCTTTTTGGATTTTGGCATCCATGTTGGAATAATTTTGGTAGACAGTAGGTTGATGCCAGCAAGGGCTGGAACCGTGGGAGTAGCAATTGCATGCGCCGGCCTTGAACCAGTACAAGATGTACGTGGCAACAAGGATCTTGATGGCAACCCACTCAAAGTAACTTTGAAGGCCACTGCAGATAATCTTGCGTCGATTGCAAACCACAAGATGGGCGAAGGCGACGAATCAACTCCAATTGTAATTGTGAGAAATTCAGGTGCCAAGCTGACTACAAGAAAGATAAGACCAGATGAGATGACAGTCTCGTCTGAGCAATGCGTTTACATTCGTGGTTTCAGCAAGTAACGCGTTAAAATACTACAACGTTGCTTTAAATAGTAGCAATTTTGAATCCAGCTCGTACAATGTCACGGGAGTACCTCACAAGGTATCCAAAGACGATCTTCTTTGGAGATGGAAAAAGACACACCGTAAGCGTCGATACAAAGGGCGTAGAGCAGCTCTCAGTCATTGTC
The DNA here is from genome assembly GCA_040757675.1 of Thermoproteota archaeon. GTDB lineage: Archaea > Thermoproteota > Nitrososphaeria > Nitrososphaerales > Nitrosopumilaceae > Nitrosotenuis. Next base: position 174,835 of record JBFLWI010000001.1, read on the forward strand.
AAAAAAAGCGCAGAAGAAATACTCAACATTCTAAGAAAAGAAGGGTTTACCAAAGTAAAGTTTGAACACAAGCAAGATGCTCAGATAGGACATGGCCTGTCCTTGAAGCTAAAAAAGCCATGGGAGATGCACCTAAGGCTTTTTGATCTCAAAAAGGACTTGGTAGCAATTCAGGCAGAAGTCGAAGTCTCGCGTGATTATTTGCAGCATCTGTTTTGCCAGCGTACTCCAGTCATTTACGAAATCGAGGCGCTCCTCAAAAAGCACCAAATCGAATACCAGATTTGGAGTGATAAGGTGAAAAATTATGTGCATACAGTCTTTGATAACTATAAAATAAAGCTGACGACTCCAAGCATCCCGGTTTTTGCTTGGAAGCCGATGTTATTTTTCATAAGTACAGTAGGAATATTTTACTTGTGGAAGTACCTTAACACGATTTAGTTAAAAGATTAATTAGAATTTTGCAATTAGACTAGTCATTGAGTGATGGCTTTCTTACCACTTATGTGGACCATTTTGGCGTATCGCCTTGGGAAATTGAAGTGATGTATGAGTTATTTGCAGAAAGATTCAAGGTGGTGCAGAACCAACTTGAGGAACCTGATCCTGATTTTGTAAGTGTGTTGAATTTGTCGATCCCACTTGAGTTCAACGAGGAGTTCTTCAAGTGGTTTGAATATCGTAGATGGGACAAAGTCAAATTCCTCCTCAAGGAGATGAAAAGGAGGCGTGGCGACGACAAGGCGCTGAAAATAGACATTAACTTTGTCGGCATGCCAAAGATAGGATTTAGCCTCGACGTGCACGACAGGAGCTGGTTTGATAACGCAATAGAGAAACTGGACTTTGTAATAGAACTCCTGCCTTTCCACCTAAATTCGGAGAACATCCCACAAGAGATCTCAAAGATTCTCTACAAGTTTGATGTCGAAACGAGAAAGTGGAAAATGCACACTTTGTTTGCAAAAGACAAGCAATTTCTTTTGATAAACAATACTTGGAAGCCAGCTACTTGATGTCTTTTTCTAGTGGCTCCAAAAGTTCGTGAAGCTCTTTGTATTTAGAGTCCAAAAACTCTAGCGATTCTTCAAGCTTTTTTGATTTGCCATACTTGAATCGAATTAGTTCTCTGTGATGCCAAAAATTTTTTCCCTCGCTCAGGGAGAGCGCCGTAAAGTAATCTGTCCCTTTGACGTGGTCTGGAATTTTTATGCTGTATGGGAACAAAAAGTCTGCGATGAACCATTCATCTCCGTCCGGATAGTCTGCACCTGTCTCCACATCAAAAAAAATATGCAACAAATTGGACTGCATCAGACCGTCATCGGCTATGTTTGGGTGTTTAATGTTTGATTTGCTAAAATCCAGCTTGAGTAAGCTTGGCTCAAAATATCCTTTGATTATTGCCTTTCGAAATATTTTGTTTGCTTCAGTCAGATTCAATTATAGCATAACCTTCCCCATATCTCGCTAATATCAATTTACACGCATCTATGACGTTTTAAACACTCAATGAATCTAAAATTTTTGATAAATCTGTTATGGCTCTGCCATTTTCTGTAATCACTTGCGAGGCAGGTGGATTTTCCAAATAGTTTGGTATTTTGTCCATGATTCTTCTGTCATATTGGCTGATTATCTCGTTTTTGTAGAATATCCCGACTGGGATCTTTGTGTCCCATTCTAGTGAGCGAATCAGGGCTTGTGTCAACTTTTCATTGAGCTCGGACTCTTCGTCGTAGTGGACCACAGGATCATAGTTGGTGTCCTCAAGCTTGTAGATCCTCGGCTTTGGCTGTTTTGTTATTTCGTCCAGTCTGTCCATTCCTGCGTACCAGTCTCGCGTGTTGATGTCGTTGTATGTCGGGCATGGTTGCAAGACATCGATAAATGCAAGGCCTTTGTGTTTTACTGCTGCAATTATGATGTCTTTGAGGTGCCTTACGTCATATGCATATGCGCGCGCCACAAACGTAAAGCCACTAGCTATTGCAAGGCCTATTGGGTTTACGTTGTAGTTTGTGTTAGGCGACGGAAGTGATTTTGTTTTTTCGCCAAGCTTTAATGTAGGTGATGCTTGTCCTTTTGTTAGACCGTAGACGCCGTTGTTAAATATCATATAGGTGATGTCGAGATTTCTTCGTCCCGCTGCAACAAAGTGGCCTGCACCGATTCCAAGGCCGTCACCGTCTCCACCCACAGCGATTATCTCCATGTTTGGATTTGCAAGCTTGGCACCTTGTGCAAATGTCAAGACTCTTCCATGTAGTGTGTGCACACCGTACACGTTTACAAAGTGTGATGTTTTGCCTGAGCACCCTATGCCGGAAAATATTGCAGCTTTGTGCCTTGGAATCTGCATTTCTGATAATGACATTTGAATTGCATTGACAATCCCATAGTCGGCACACCCCGGACACCAATCATTGTGTACCTCTGTCTTGTAATCGCTAAGCCCCATGTGTTAGTACCTCTCTTTTTTGCGCCTTTTTTGCTACTATCTTTTTTAATGATTCATAAATTTCCGTTGAAGTCATTGCTCTTCCCGTATACTTTAAGACGTAATAGTCTGGCCCACGTTCTAGATTTTGTTTAAGTAATTGTCCCAATTGTCCAGTGTGATTTGCCTCAATATCGATAATCGTTTTTACATCTTTTAGTAGAAATTTGACATAATCCGTGGGAAATGGATGTAGCAATTTTATCTGAATGAATCCGATTTTGATATTTTCTTGTTTTAGCATCTCAAGTGCGTCAAGAATTGGCCCTTTTGGTGAACCCCAGCTTATTATACAGGTTTCTGCAGTTCCAAATGAGACCACTTGTTCTTCGTCCGGAATTGTCTTCAGGGCATAGGCAAGTTTTGAGAGACGTTTATCCATCATCTTGATTCTAAGTTCGGGGTCTTCAGTGATGTGTCCATACTCGTCGCTTTCATCACCAGTATTCCAAAAAATACCGTTTTCAAGTCCCAATTTGGATCTTGGTGAGATGCCATCTGCAGTAAGTGCAAATCTTTTGTATTCACCTTCTACCTTGTCAAGCAGCTTTCCTCGTTTAATTGCAATTTTATTTGGATCAAACCGCTTACAGGTTATTACTGAGCTTGCAAGAAATTTGTCCATCATGTGGATTACTGGCATTTGATATAATTCCGCATAGTTAAAACAACGCGCAGTGTCGTAGAAGCTTTCCTCAACATCACCTGATGCATAGACAATTCGCGGAAATTCACCATGGCCTGCATGGATTGCAAATAGCAAATCATCTTGGCCGTGTCGTGTAGGCAACCCCGTTGACGGTCCACTTCGCTGATAGTTTGTTATAACGATTGGAACCTCATTCATCCCTGCCCACCCAAGAGCTTCTGCCATAAGCGAAAAGCCCGGACCTGATGTACACGTGGCAGACCTTGTACCAGTAAGTGCCCCACCTATTGTCATTCCTATTGCAGAGATTTCATCTTCTGACTGTATTACGAGAGTGTGGCCAGGTCTGTTATTTTGTACTTCAAAGATCTCGTTTGATTCCAAAAACATACTTTCGTCTGAAGCTGGAGTTATCGGGTAATATGGCTGAAATCTGCATCCGCATGCTATTTTTCCTAGTGCTGTTCCTTGATAACCCTGAACCAGAATCATGTCTGGTTTTTTCGTAGTTGTGCTTATTGAGAATCCAAAGTCGTTGAACTTTGCTGACGCGTAGTTGTATGCATAGTTTGCAGCATTTTTGTTAAGATCTGCTATTGCCTGTTTTTTTGCGAATACTGCTTCAACTGATTCTAGGAGTGTTTGTGGTGGCATCTTCATAATGCCAAGAGAAAACGAGACTGCAAGCACGTTATACATCCTGACCATTCCCTTGATACGCGGGTTGTTGATTTCGTCTGCCATCTTTGACAATACGTCTTTGAAAGATATTGGATAGAGCTTGACTCCGCTTTCCTTTGCTAAATCCAAAACGTCTTTGATGACTGGTTTTTTGTTCTTTGAAGCCAAGTGAGCCACCAGCCTTGATTTGTATTGGTCATCAAGTGTATGTACTTGGTCTGCAGACACATCGGCAAGCTCAGAGTCATAGACTATTGCACCGTCTTTTATCACCTCAGAATAATGACGAAATATGGTTTCAGCATCAAATGCAACCATCATGGTAACGTCATTTACGTTTGAACGGATTACCCTGTCAGAAACTCTCACGACAAAGTAGCTATGCTCACCTTTGATGTTGGAATAAAATTCCCTTTTCCCAAACACATTGTAACCCAGTGCAGCGCAGGCTCGCGAAAATATGTTTGCGCCAGAGTCTACCCCGCTTCCCTGAGGACCTCCAATTAACCAGCTTACATCAGTCACAAGTTTCCTTGGAGTTATTTGTTATTAAGAATATGTGTTGGTTTTTCTAACCACCAGTTGCGGCTTCAAACAAAGCGCACTCGCACTTGTCACGCTCGCCACAATACGGACAGACACATACGCATTTTTCAATTGCGTTTCCACATTCCACGCATATTGCGAATTCTTCATCTTTGGCTTTTTTCTTGTCTGCCAACTTACCCATAGTACGGAAAACAAATGTTATAAAGATTTGATGTAATTGTCGCATAAAGTGACAAAATCCAAACCGAGAATTCTGCTTACCAGACGATTGCATGATTTTGTGCTAGAAGAATTGAAGAGAAAATACTCCGTTTTCGTACACAGTGGAAAAATTCCAATGCCACATAAGCTCTTGAAGGAAAAGATCAAAGATGTCGACGGCCTTGTCTGTTTTCCTTATGATGTAATAGACAAAGAAATTCTTGATGTGGCAAAAAACCTCAAAGTGATTAGTACCTACAGCGTAGGCTACGATCACATTGATCTTGCAGAAGCAAAACTTCGGGGCATAAAAATCGGATACACACCAGAGGTACTCACAAACGCAACAGCAGATCTAGCAATTGCGCTCATGCTTGACTTGATGCGCAGAGTTACCGAAGGCGACAGACTTATTCGGGCAGGGAAATGGGACGTGATCTTTGGTGCTTACGATTATGTGGGAATGGATCTGGAGGGAAAGACTCTTGGTATTTTTGGAATGGGGAGAATAGGTCAAGCTGTGGCAAAAAGAGCAAATGTTTTTGGTATGAGGATCATCTATCACAGCAGAAACAGATTGAGCCGGTCTTTGGAAAACAAACTACATGCAAAATACGTAAGCTTTGATGAACTGATTAGAAAAAGTGATGTATTATCAATCCATGTTCCCTACAAAAAAGAAACCGCAAAAATAATCAACATGAAGATCTTCAAAAAAATGAAAAAGAGTGCGCTACTAGTGAACACCGCGAGGGGCAAGATAATCAACGAGTCAGACTTGATAAGAGCTCTTAGATCGAAGCTGATTGCGGGTGCCGCACTTGATGTCTTTGAGCGGGAACCGCTTGACAAACATAGTCCACTGACAAAAATGGAAAACGTCGTGTTAGCTCCGCACATAGGGAGCTCCACTGCAGAAACAAGAGCTAAGATGGCTCAGATCACTTTAGAGAATCTTGTGTTAGGCCTCAAGGGCAAAAAGATGGTTTATTCCGTTTAAAGTTGGATGAGGTCATCAGGGCTTGCTTTTACGCAGTCTGTGCCTACTGCTTTTAGCTTTTCAAATTTGATCTTGCCGTTTGGGATCTTTCCTTGTTTTTGTAGCGATACTAGTTTTTCTGAGAGTGTGTTTTTGTGCGCCTCGCATGTTACGCCCACCATGTATTCACCCGAATCTGCTTTCACAGAAATTACGAATTCTGGAGGGTTAACACACTGTGTCCCCTTTTGTTTTACTGAACATCTGTCTGGAAGCAATGATTTGTGGTTTTATTAATTCAATATTAATTATGTATTCTACTGCGGCATCTTTTCTGTAATTTTTTGAAAGTCCCATACTGCAGGTTTTGATTTCTTTGCTGGTTTTAATATTCCTGCATTCAATAGTTTCTTTATCAGAAATGCTGCATACGCTGGTGCGCCCGTTGCACCGGGTGAGTTGTAATTTATGATGTGCAACGAATTTCCCGCCTGTAGTTCCAATATTTCTGAGAGGAATTCGCCTTTTTTTGTTATGACTGGGCTGCGAATCCCCGCAGTACCGCGCCTTGTAAAGTACGATGCCTTGATAGATGGAATGAACTGCTTTACTCTATTTACCATGGCATTTTTTGAGAGTGAGCTTTTCCACTCCTTTGAGACAAGCGATAGAAATTCCGGATTGACCAGCAGCTTTCGTGTGTTTCCGCTTAGGATTTCTTTGAGCTTTGAGAGCGTTTTTGGTACATTGCCTACATAGCCAGTATAAGTCTCAGGATCCGCGACAGGTACTGCATTTGGCCCGATCTCGGCCTGGCCATTTGCACGCTTGATCCAGTGTGGATCTAAAAATGGAAAGTTTGGAAACTTTGCAACGGTGTAAATGTTTGTGTTTACCAAATTTGCATATTTGGCATCCGCAATCCAGTACTCGCCTCGGAAGTGAAGCGTCGAGTATTCTTTTGCAAGATCCATCTTTTTTGCTAAATCTAGTGCGTGTCCCCCGGCACAGTTTATCAAAAAGTCGCATTCAAGATCAGACGCATCATCAAATATGATCCTAGTTGATTTGCCTGCTTTGATCCCACTCACCCTGTGTCCGAATAGAAATGTTGTTTGTTGGCTTTGTGAGAGTTTTTGCAATTCCTTTGTCAGGATTCCATAATCAGTAGAGACGTCGCGGCTGCAGTAAAGACCCGAATAGCATTTGACGTTTGGTTCTTTTTTTGATACTTGAGTTGCATCCAACAAATCTAGTTGGCCTTCTGGGATTCCGTTTTGACTTCCCCACTTGACATATTTTTCCAAGGTCTTGTGTTGCTTTTCCTCCATGGCCACCTCTATTGTCCCACATTGTAACCACGGCAGACTTCGTGCTTTTGCAAGATCTTGCCACAGATCATGCGATATCAAAGCTGCTGCAGCAATTGTTTTCTTTTTTTGCGGATCAAGATAAAACGGAGAATGGACAACGCCAGTATTTTTTCCACTTGCATGCGCTGCAACTTGGTTTTCTTTTTCAATTACACATATCTTGAGATCATAGAGTGTGGAAAGCCAATACGAAACAGTTGTCCCAAGTATGCCTCCACCGATTATCGCAAAATCAAATTTTTGCATCACATGTGCAACCATTCAGAACCATTAATTGATTGTGATGCACATTGCCACTTTGGAACTGCAAAACCATCCCTAATTTCCGGCGTTCCTATATGGTTTGGGATTTTGCAGTATCATATGCAGGCAGATATCTCAATTGTTGTATTCGTTGGAATTCTAGCAGTTTTGCCGTTTCTAGCTCAGCATGCAAGTGCAGAAACATACTATGTGTATGTTGAAAGAATGCCACAGCACTGGCAAAAGCAGTTCGACGGTATTTTAGATGAAGCTACAGAGTACTGGAGTAAACAGAATCCAAAACTCAAATTCGAAACCGTTCAATTTGTAGACAAGTCAGACTTTGTAATCCAGTGGTCAAGCAATCAGGAAGAGAGATTGGGCTACTATTCCACTGAAACTGCCAATGCATACGGCAAGCCCACTATAGCCATCACGCTAGGATTCTTCAAAGACAAACAGCTCAACATGGTACCTTACGAACATGCACTGCTGTTGACTAAACATGAGCTTGGTCACGCATTAGGAATACCGTATGATGATGATCCAGCAGGTGTAATGTACCCAACAATAGAAGACTACGAGTCATTGGAGTATACTGTAGAAGTACAGGTGCCAAAAAACACCGATTTGGAGCAGGTTTCAAAGAAGTATCAAAAACTAGTTGAGGAGAAATTGTTGGCATTAGAGCCGCAATTGTCTAATTCCTACCAACTACTCGATTCAGAGTCAACAGATGACTTGTGGATGTCATACTGGTGGGCAAAAAAATACCTTGCAGATTCGGAAAGTCTTGCAACGGAGGGCGGAGCATCCATTCTGCAGTCGAATTTTGAAGACTCTTACGTAAAGTTCAAGATGGCGTATGAATATGCAAATAGAGCCGAACAAAAGATACTGCAAATAACATCAGTTGAGATTGTAGATTAGCCACAATGTAGTTATTTTTAGAGCCATTGCATTGATTGTGAAATAGTTGCTTTAAGCAGGTTTTCTGATTTCCTGAAATGAATAGGGTTTGGAAAGAAAATAGGCGCCGGGAGAGAGATTTGAACTCTCGAACCCTTGCGAGTACGCGCTTTGTGGTTTTTTGAATTTCCAGGCGCGCGCCCTACCAGGCTAGGCGACCCCGGCAAATGTCCATTGGACAAAAAGACTACCAAATTCTGATTATATAATAGATGATCTTCTTGGTTCTGCCGAACCTCTAGCTTAAATCCAAAGATCACAGCATGCTTATTTTTTGCAGACCACTAAAAGGTAATCAATTATTTTATTCTTTGAAACGTCCTTCATTTTTAGTAGTGAGTTGAAAAGAATTCTTTCGACATAAAATGGGTATTCTTTTGAAATCTTGTCTTTTAGTGATTCGCGGTTTTTCTCATAATAGTCAGTCAGTGACTCGTAGACATTCGTTCCGATTCTTTGCAAAAAAGAGATCTCAAACCCATGCTGCCTGACTACAGATTTGATAAAATCGACAGCGTAATGTTCCGATGACCAAGTCATCGCAAGTACACCCAGTGTTATAATTGAGGTTGGTTTTTCCACTACGGGAATTGCTATTGCAAGCATTCCTCCTTTTCTTAGTATTCTGAATGATTCGGTGATAAAATCTCCCAATGGTTTGAAATGCTGTGCAGATTCGAGTGCAAGAACTCTATCCACTGATTCATCTTTGAAAGGCAAGACTCTTGCTGTCGCATTTACAAGACGGATTTTTTCATGATGTCGGCCATTTAGTTGGATATGCGCATTCTGCAAGTGATCAAAGTTGATGTCAATGCACGTTATTTCTATTGGAGAGTACATTGTCTCCCATAAAGACGCCGGCGTCGCAAAACCGCAACCTACATCAACTACTTTTTGCCCTGGCTCCAGTTGTGCAATTTTTCCAAATAACGCACACATATTTTTTTGCGCCAGAAACGGAGATGTTGTCTCAGAATCCCAGTACCCGAAATTCAACATGTCTCCACCCGTGGCAAGCTTCATTATGTTTGAAAGTGAGCCATACAGATTGATCACATCTTTTTCATTGCGACGCACCGTCCACAAAAAAAGATCGATTAGACTAATTTTTCCCAATTTCACATACCATGATTTGATTCGGATAAAATAGATACCTAAAGCAAAGTTTTGAAGATAATTATTAGCTAGTATGAGGTAGATTTCTGAGATGAACCCACTGTTTCAGCTAAGCACCAGAAAATATGATGAGGAGATAGCGTTGGTTAAAAAGGCTCTAGCAGAGTTGGAAAGAAAATGTAATGTAAAAAACGGCTACGACATAGGAAAGCCTTTCTCAAAGGCCGGCTGGACTTTTTTCAACGTCCAGATAAGCTCCGAGATGGCATCCATAATTGAGACATCAGGAATGATGGAAGGAGCATTAGGATACAGAATAGGAGAACAGCTGAAGAATTTTTTAGGGCATTTTTTAGAATCTTATGGGAGCAATGTCAGAATCACAAAAATTGATTACTAATTCGTGAAAACGTGTCTTTCTGAAAATATTATTTATCTGCTTATCCTTTGATGAATTTTTCAAGCTCTGATTTTGCTTGTGGATCGGTCATTTGTTTTGGCGGGTGTTTCATTAGATATGCACATGCTGGCACAATTGGGCCACCCATCTTTCTCTCAAGTGCGAGCTTTGCAAGCCTTATGGCGTCAATTACTATTCCAGCAGAGTTTGCCTTGTCATCCACTTCGAGTCTTACCTCCATGTTGTACGGTATGTTTGCCCACTGCCTCCCCTCTATTCTCATGAACATCAGCTTGGTGTTGCCCAGAAACGGAATAAAGTCAGATGGGCCGACATAAATCTGGTCGTCTGCCAGTCTTTCTGACAGTTGGCTTTGCACACTCTCTGTCTTTGAGATCTTTTTGCTCACCAGCCTTTCCTGTTCCTTCATATTCAAAAAGTCGGTGTTTCCACCCACGTTGATCTGGTAAGTTTTTTCTATCTTGGTGCCACGCTCGTCACACAGCCTTGCCAGAGTTCTGTGGACTATTGTAGCGCCGACTTGGCCTTTGATGTCGTCTCCAATTACCGGAAGTTTTTTTGCCGCAAATTTTTCTCCCCATTTTTTGTTTGAAGCAATAAACGATGGAATGCAGTTTACAAAGGCAGTATCTGTGTCAAGGCAGATCTGTGCCCAATACTGTGTTGCTTTTTCAGAGCCGACAGGCAGATACGAAACTATGACTTCGGTGCCTGTTTTTTCAATTGCCTTTTTGATGTCTTTGGTTATCTGTTCTTTTGATTTTTTACTCTTGAGTGGATTTACTCTGTTTTCTACCCAGATTCCGACGCCGTCGAGTGCAGGACTCTCATACACCAACGCCTTTGTCTTTGGCATCTTGTTTTTGTCAATCCAGTTGACCATGTTAGGGTAGGCGTAGATTGCCTCGTTGATCGTCTTGCCGACCTTGTTTTTCCCCACATCAAAGCCTGCGACAAACTCCAAATCATGAATGGAGTAAGCTCCAATTTTTTCATGCATTATTCCAATTACTTTTTGCGACGGATTCTTCCTATAGTATTCGATCCCTTGTATTAATCCTGAAAAACAGTTTCCTATACCAACTAGCCCGACTTTGATCTTTTTTGCCAACCTAACTTGGAGTCTCGCTGAACTCGTTTTAAGTTTTCCTACGGGAGTATATCGAGTGTAAAGCTGTCACTTATCTTCTTGCTGTCTGCACTGTAAGCAAACGACTCCACCACGTAACGCCCTTCTATTACTTTGGAATCATCATTTTTTTGTTGGGCCCACTCAACTACGTGTTTTTGCTTTGGCGCAAGCTTTAGGTCTTCAAACGTGGTTGAAAAAAATACAGTTCCATCAAGGGCCCTAATCCTAAGCCCAGGCAGATCTTCTGCAAATGAAATCTCCGATGTTCCAGAGTTAATTATCTGAATTTGGATGGTTTCTCCAAGCTTATAGTATTGTTTTTCTGCATACACAGAAATCGATGGCCCCTGTACATAGACAACTCCCTGTGATGTAAGGCCTTGAAGGTACACGCCCATTGCAGCAGCTGCTACGACGCCAGTTGCGACCGATATTACAAGGCTTTTTGGGATCATGTGGTGCCAGATGATTTTGATTCTTTTGAGCGCCAGCTTTTCGGATATGTGTTTGGCGTCATGATTATCCTCTTTGTCTGAAACGCATAACCTTTTGTTGCATCCCTGATTTCTGATTCTGTCATAAGTGATTCAGCAAGAGCTACGACTTCGCCTTTTTGAGTGTAAATCCCAACGAGTTCTCCTTTTTTGATGCCGGCTGAGATTTCGAGTATACCTGGAATTGCAAGCTGCGCCCCATGGCACAATGCATCCACTGCAGAATCGCGTATCACGACTGCCTTGATTTCACTCAGTGCATACTCTATTGGCATGATAAGCTTTTGAAGTTTAGAGTCGTCGTTTTTTTCCTTCCATGTTGCAAATGCGTCTGATAGTTCGTGTAGTGTGACCAGTTTTTTCTCGTTTTCATTGAATTGGTGAACGCGTGAGCGCCTCAACTCGATCATCGTGGCCCCGGGTCCGAGGATCTCACCTATGTCATAAAATAATTTTCGAATGTATGTTCCTGCTTCACACAAAACTCGCAAAAGCAACAATCTTTCTTTTTGTTCCACTAGTTCTAGCTCGTATATTGTTCTTGTCCTTGTCTGGCGCAGTACAGAAGATCGTTGTGGTGGTTTTTGATATATTTCGCCTCTGAACATGTTGAGCACTCCTTCGAGTTTTTCTTTGCTTGGTAGCGTGTGTAGCCTGCCAAGGCCATAGTATTCCTTTGGCCCAAGCAGTAGAACCCCGAGCGCCTTTGTTGCCTCGCCAAGACCAAGTGGTAGGACTCCAGATACCTGTGGATCCAACGTGCCGCTGTGGCCAATCTTTGGAATCTGCAAGATTCTTTTTGCCCACGCAACAGTCTCGTGGCTTGTAGGCCCTGGCGGCTTGTCCAAAAGGATCAACCCATAATTTAAAAGATCTTTAGTCGATCTTTTGTCATAATAAACTCCATACTGATCGTTTGTTACGTCTTGATCTATTACCACCAAATTTTGTAGCTGGGGCAGGCTCACAGTAGCTTCCTTACCTTTTCTATTGCCGTCTCCAGTACTTTTTGAGCGTCAAGGCCGTCTGTGTTTATGATGATATCAAATACGGTCAGGTCGTCCCCAAAATCAAAGCCATAGAGTTTTTTGTACAACATCTTGTTTTCCTCATATCTTGTTTTGACTATTTGTAGTGATTCTTGCAGTGTGGTCTTGTCTCGCGTCTGCATCCTTTTTGCACTGTTTTCACGTGAGCCTGCAAGCCAGATCTTGATTCCGCCCTTGACCAACCAGGGAAGAGTATAGCTTGTAATTACGACGTCTCCCTTGGAAAAGATATCAATTAGTTTTTGATCCACTTTTTTGTCGAACTCGTAGTTGTTTTTTCTTTGTTCTAAAAACTTCATTCCCTCTTTTGTGTCCCACCAGTCATCACCATCGGACTTGAAGCCTTGCTCGTGTGCCATCTCCTTTAGAACGTCGCCTCCACTAAGGCTCTTCATTCCGAATTCTTTTGCCAGTCCTTTTGCGATGGTAGTTTTTCCAATAGCGGGAGGCCCTGAAACGATTATTGACTTTGGCAATGCTATGTTAGATCCATCGATGTTTTTGTAATTTTCATTATTATTCCGCTAAATGCAATCGAGCCCAAAAAGTACCAAGCCCAAAAGTAGACATCGTTGACGTTATGGCAGACGTTGGGTGTCTTTTTTATCGACTCGGCTGTGCATGTGAGCTGGAAGAAATCTCCAGGAATTACATTTAGTGATATTGGCGAGACTGCGACTATGTATGGGAACAGTGGGGGGAGTACAAAATAAAAGATCAGAATCAGCGGTACAAAGGTGATCATCATAGGTCTCATGTTCATCTGCATCATTTCTTGGTTCAGTCTTGTCATGTATGCGGATTTTTTGTCGAGTTCTGCTTGCTTTGCCGAATCTTTTGCCCTAAAGGCAGCCATCCTTTCCTTTTGCCAAGCTCTCGTCTCCTTCATGATTCTTTGGAGCTTTTCTTGGTCAACGAGTTTTCTTCTCACTACGGCGTTGAACAAGTTGAGCAGTATTGAGAATCCCAAAATCCCAAACATTGCTGGAATCATTCCCTTTACTATTGGATCAGCACTACCTAGTGGACCTTGGTGTATTCCAAAAAAGTCACCTTGCAAAAATATTGATTCCAAAAATTGTAAAATTATGATTGGTTCCATCTCAAAGACCTATTGCGTTTATTACCTCGTTTGCCGCTTCTTCAACCTTTCCTTCTGAATTGAGGACGGATTTCATTGGAGATCCGATCAGTACTGCACAGCTTGAAAGCATCGCATCCTGTACTGCGAGTTCTTTTTTTATCTTGTCAATTGATATGATGTCTCTTTCTCTTGTTGTGTCCTTCATTCGACGGTTGTAGATCTCCTCTGGTCTTGCAGATACTGTAATGAGGTTCGCTGGCTTGAGTTCTTCGAGCACATGGTATGGTAATCCTGGATAGAAGCCCTCCTTTGTGGAAATGAATGCGTGTGTGTCTATAATCACCACATTATCGTTAAATCCTGCGATTTTTTTTGCAGCCATTTTTTGGAGATCCCTTTGTTTGTCTACTGCTAACTTTCTAAGCTCGTCCCTATTCATTATGCCTAATTTTTTTGCCTCCTCAAACATGACTGTTCCAAAGCTGTGTACGCTAACGCTTTTTTTTCGCTGATTTAGTATTTCCACAATTTTTGAGACTAGTGTTGTTTTGCCGACTCCGGCGATTCCCACTATGACAACTTTTTTACTTTCGCCCAAGTAATGCACCCAGACGAGGCATGACGACTTCGACTTGTTCGCGGATCAGTTGTTGGTAATAATTAATCAGAATATCCACCATGAGAAGTATACCGATGCCACTTCCAAATACTCCAAGGACGTCAGAGACGCCAGCTAGTGCGCCAAGTATTGCAGAGCCAATTATTGTTACAGACGGAATGTATTTTGCAAGCAGTGATTCTACGGGCTGATTTGATTTTCTAAATCCTGGAATCTGAACATCTGCATCCAAGAGGCTCTTTGCTGCACTCTTTGGAGAAAGCCCACCAAGCTCTACCCAGAGTCTTCCAAATACTATAACAATTCCAATCATAAACAGAACGTAGACAACTGCGCGTGCCGGGTCAAGCGCTGCAAGATCAAGCCCCCTCGGTGGAGTAATGTAGTAGACAATTCCGCCTATTGGTGTTGATGGGCTCGTCGGGTCAAATTGCGCCAAGATGTTAAAGAACGCGTGGTTGTTCCGCGGATTGACGTTTGCCCACATCATTTGGCCTATGAATACCGCGTTTGCCGTAAGCGCCGAGGCCAAGATGACCGGAATGTTCGAGACATACATCAGCTTGATTGGATATGTTGCAGAAAATCCCCTGTATTTTGTAGACACGATTGGAATTTCGACCTTGATCGCCTGCGTATACACCAGAATCAGCAAAACTCCTGCCGTGATTAACAAACCAAACACGCTGGGCAGCTGGTTTGACCTAAAGAACACGTCTGCAAGAGTTCCCTGTGAAATGGATTGAGCAATAAATGGGGCGACACCTATCATGCTACCGTCTCCTGCAGGTAGCGGGCTAAAGAGGCTCCATAGGATCTGCTGTGCTACACCTGCCATGATGAACAGACTAATTCCACTTCCAAGTCCCCACCCTTTCTGGACAAGTTCATCTAAGAACATGATAATTACGGAGGCAGAGATTAGTTGCCCTATTATCACGTATAGAACTGTTGGGTTTGATATTCCTGGCCCATACACTGCCACAGCATACACTATCGACTCGATAATTATTACAACATATGTGACGAGTTTAGTTGCAGTCTGAAATACTCCCCTTTCATCAGGCTTTGTAAAGTCAAACTTGAGGATTTCAGAGCCCTTGAGAAGCTGCATGAGTAGTCCTGCTGTGACTATCGGGCCGATTCCGAGCTCAATTAGGGTGCCTTGCTGCGATGCAAAAATCACTCTTGCAAACTGGAGAAAGTCGAATTCAGGTGCTGTTGCGCCAAAAAGTGGTGTCTGCCCCATTACTTGGTAAATCAAGAGTGCGATTCCGCACCAGATGAGCCTAGTCTGTAGGGAGAGCTTCTTTTTTGGTTTTGGAACCTGAACTAGATACGGTTCGGTTTTTTCCACTATTCTTTTAATAAGTCCAGTTGCGGTGGTTTCACTCAACTACTAACACCTCTCCCCCGGCCTTTTTGATCTTTTCTTCAGCAGATGTCGTATACTGCTGTATTTTGACAGAATAGGCAGTATTTAGTTGCCCTCCGCCAAGAAGTTTATCGTAGCCAAGGCCGTCAAGATCGAGTATTTTTTTTCCTCCTTCCTCTTTGCCGTGTTTTGCAAAGAGGTCGTCTAGATCTCTTACGCTAGCCCACTTTCGGATTATGTTTGGGTGAGGTGGATGAGTAGAATCATGACCAAAGTGATCTGGATCATACTTGAGTAGTGAGCTGTACAGGTGCTTGTGCATTCCTGACTTGCCAAGACCACCCTTGTGACCACTTGCTCGGTGCTGCCCTATTTGTCCCCAGCCATGGGTCCTTGAACCCCTGTACTTTCTTGTCTTTCTGAGTCGCGTGGCCAAGCTACATCATGCTCCTGACTAGTTCTGCAAGCTCTTTGTTTTGGCCAAGCACTCCACCTTCACCATAGGTCTTTCTTGTGCTGCGTTTGAATCCACGTTTTGGAGGAGACAGTGCAAACCAAGGTTTGATTGGTTTAATTTTATTCATAGAAACTTTGCCTTCAGAAATAGACGTGGCAAGATCATCGATTGTCTTAAAGCCGAGTTTAGTGATATCCTCGTCTGTAATTTTTTTGTAGCCTGATTTTCTTCCTTTTTTGTTTAGAAGCTCCTTTGTGATGTCCAAATTGGCTTCCTGCCATGAGACGTAGTGTTTTACTGCGTCCAGCATGCCGTTGGTGTTGTCTTTGGCTGGTATTATCGTAGCCCTAAACTTTTTTTCTAGTTTTAAGAGATTTAGTGTGTTCTTTGCCCAGTGTGGCACGTTAATTTGTCCTCTCATTCTCACAACAAGGTACGCTTTTGCCATCATCAATCAACCTTGACTAAATGTTTGTCTTAGACACTCTAACACTGCTTTGGATGTAGAATTCATTGTTGCAGTAGAGCCTTTTGCCGTCGTCCATGCGTCCTTGAGTCCTGCAAGTTTGAGGAGGTTTCTGATTTTTCCCCCGGCCACGAGTCCAAGTCCTCTTGGTGCCGGCACGATTTCCACTACGACGCTTCCGCCTTTTCCTCGGACTTTGAATGGTACAGAGTGAGCTTGATCACACCTGCACTCCCAGCTTCCACATCCAAGCTTCACTGGGCTTACGTTGAGATAAGCATTAGTTGTTGCTTTTTCAATTGCAATTCTCATTTGTTTTGATTTACCTTGTCCGATGCCGAGCCAACCGTTTTCGTTGCCTGCTGCCACCATGGCCTTGAATTTTGTTTGCTGGCCGTTTGGCGTCATTTTTTGCACCATGCCCACATCGATTACCTCGGTTTTTAGATCTGGAAGTAGTTTTTTGATGATTCCAGCTTCTTGAATTCTCAGACCGTTGGCGTATATTTCTTCCATCGTTGTGATTTGCCCTGATGCTACCTTCTTGCCAAGCTCGGTTCGAGGAATCCATACCTCTTCTTCGCGTCTGGATGATCTTCGCTCTCGTGGTTTTTGTTCAACTGTTTCGCTCATGATTACTTGACCTCACTGTCTATTGCTGATTTTATTTTTGCAACGTCGTTTTTTATTTTGAGATGATCACCGTTAATGCGATCCTGACTTGGGAGTGCTTCCTCGCTTGCCGGGATCTGAAGGCCTGCGTCTATCATACCTTTGAGTGCGGCTGCCATTCTTTGAGTGTATCTTCTTGTGCCACTGTAAAGGATCGCCTCTTTGGTTCCTTGAGAGAGGGCTTTTTTGCCTGCCAAGTAGCCGGTAAGATAAGCTGCAGGAACGTTCTTTCTTGATCCCTTCCAGCCTTTGGATATTAGAAATCTAGAGTGTGCTGATGCTACGACTTTGTCGCCTGTTAACTGTGGTTTATGAATCTGGACTAGGGTGTTTTCATTTGAGATCTGGACTGTGGCAAAGTCACGCCTGCTCATGAGCAATAGCTTACGCTTTTTGTAGTTGGTCTTTTCTTCACGTAAGCGTCGTAATACTGTTGAATATGCCATCGATATTGGAGAAATTTTTCCAATGCTCTTATAAACGTTAGATGAGAATGGACGCAAGCAACGCTTTTTGGGAATGAAGTCTGTTTTCTGCCTCATCCCATACCACGGAGTTTGGCCCGTCGATCACAGAGGCAGTCACCTCTTGTCCCCTTTTTGCCGGAAGACAATGCATAAAGATTGCATCTTTTTTTGCCTTTGAGAAAAGCGCCGAGTTTACTTGGTATTTGGGGAGGAATTTTTTTAGTCTCTTTGCATCGTTGTGGATTGAGACAAACGTGTCAGTTGTTATGATGTCTGCGTCTTTTGCAGCTTTTTGTGGATCTTGTGTTAGCTCAACGTCTCCAATTTTTTTGCATTCTTTTACCACATGAGAGTCTGGTGCAAACTCTTTTGGAGTGGCAACAGAAATTGAGATCCCGACTTTGGCACAGCCGTAGATCATCGAGTTGCATACATTGTTACCATCTCCGATCCAGGCAAGCTTCAAGCCGTCAAGTTTTTTCTTTTTTTCTTTGATTGTCATCAGGTCCGCCAGAATTTGGCAAGGATGAAATGAATTTGAGAGGCCGTTAATTACTGGAATCTTTGAGTTTTTTGCCAATACTTCGACTGTTTCATGTTCATAGACGCGCGCCATTACGACATCCACATATCTCGATAACGTCCTCGCAGTATCCTCTATTGTCTCGCCTCTAGATAGTTGCAAGTCTTGTGCAGAAAGGTGTATTGCGTGGCCGCCAAGCTGGAACATGCCTGTCTCAAAGCTCACACGTGTACGCGTCGAAGGTTTTTGAAATATCATAGCCAGTGTTTTGTTTTTTAGCAGTGGTCTTGAGATACCATTTTTGAGATCTTTTTTGAGCTTGAATGCAAGATCCAACACTTGTAGTATCTCTTTTTTGTCGAGTTCTCCTAGTGTTAGTATGTCTTTAGTTTTAATCATTTTTTCAACCAACCAAAAAGTCCTTTCTTTGGTTTTTCTTCTTTGCCCCCTTTAACTTCTTTTTCTTCTTTGTGCTCTTGAGGTTCTTCTTGCGGTTCTTGCTGCTCTAATTTTTGGCCAGGCTTTGGTCGTCCTTGTTTTATCCACTCTCGAATTTTCTTTGCCATTGCAAATGCTTCGTCATCACTTTGCGGCGGTGCCACATCATACAATTCTGCAAAAAGCGAAATGTCTTTGTCATTGATTCCTTCGAAAGGATCCGAGCTTTTCTTTTCAGGTTTCGATTCGTGTTTTGGTTCAGGTTTTCTCTGTGGTGATGGTTGTGGTGGTTTGATTTCGATTTTTGGTTCGGGTTTGATTTCTGGTTTTATCTCTTGTTTGATTTCTTGTGGCTTTGGTTCAAGTGTTGGCTCTTTTTGTGGTGGTTGTGACGGAATCTGTGTTGGGAAGCCTTGTCCAAATACGGTCTCAAGAAAGATGTTTTTATCAAACGGTTTAAGGTCGTCATACTCTTGGCCCACCCCCACGTACAGTACTGGTTTTGAGGTGATTTTGACGACAGATAACGCGGCGCCACCGCGGGCGTCTGCATCGCTTTTTGTCAAAATCGCTCCATCGAATTGGGTGTGCTGGTAGAATTCACGAGCTTGATTTACCGTGTCGTTGCCTGCAAGCGAGTCTCCAACAAAGATCTTAAGGTCTGGATTGACAACTTTGGTTATTTTTTCAATTTGCTCCATTAGATTCTTGCTTGTCTGCATCCTTCCAGCAGTATCAATTAGGACACAATCAATTTTGTGCGATTTTGCGTAGAGTACTGCATCTCGCGCAACTGCTGCAGGATCTGCGCCGTAGTTCTGCGCAATCATCTTTATGTTTAGCCTGTCTGCGTGTTCCTTGAGTTGTTCGATTGCGCCGGCCCTAAAGGTGTCCGCTGCTGCAATAACAACTGAGAGTTTGTTTTGCTTTATGAGGTGAGCAAGTTTTGCAAGTGTGGTGGTTTTACCAGTACCATTTATTCCGACAAAGAGTATGACGCATGGCTCACCTCCACTCTTTTTTGCTTTGATTTTTTCTAAAATATTGGTTGAGCCAGCCGCATCAAACAAACTCGAGACGGTCTGAATCAGATTGTTTTTCACAAACTCTTCTATCTGCTTTTTGTCCACAGAGGTTCCAATTAACCTCTTTTTTAGATCCTCTTTGATCGAATCGATTACTTCCGTTGCGACGTCAGATTCCAAGAGCGCTATCTCAAGTTGAAACAGGACGTCATCTATGTCGCTTTCTTTTAGTTCCTTTTCACTTAGTGTCTTAGCAACATTCGAAAAAGCACTTCGTAATTTATCAAACATTAAAATCACTTATTGTTGCGGATTTGCGGTTTGCAAAAGGTTGTTCATTTGCTGTTTTAGCTGCTCAAGTCGCATCAAAGCTTCGTGTTTTTGTGCCATTGTGTCGTTGAGAGCTATTTGCAGTTCCTTTATTCTGGATTCCAGATAATTGATTGCCGAGTCATGATCCTTTTCGACTACTATGCCTGCCCCCACGTCCACCAACACCTTAGAGTCCTCGGACATCTTTGCTTTGATGTATGTTCCAAGCCCTACGGGGATAAGCGAGTCCGCTTGCGGGTTTTGTAAGATTCCTTTGATTGAGTCTATCGAGGCCATTGCTTCACGCAAAAATGTCATGATTGCTCCCTCTTTTTGATCCAGACTTGCGGCATATGATTCTAGAACTTGCATCTGGTACAGAAATTGTTGGGCCTGTTCTTCGCTCATTTAACAGATAAGTGTTTTAGGAGTCTATAAATGCGTTCATTGTTAATCGCATTTAGATGATCTCAAAAAAACGCGGCAAGTTTGTCAGTCCCAAATCAAAATGGATCCAGCCTTACAAAAAAGAACATCCAACAGACAAGCTCAACGTCAAGTTGATGCTAAATGAAAAAATTAAAGGAGATAGAATCGTCGGCCTCAAAGCTCTCATAAAAGCTGGCCAAGTACATCAATTGCACACACACGACAGCGAGTATGTCATAGTTTATTCACTGAGTGGCAAATGTTCCGTAACTGTAGGCAGAACAACCAAAACAATTTTGCCGCACATGATGATCTTCATTCCCCCAAGGGTGCCACACAGATTTTACAATAAATTCTCAAGACCGTGGGAGGGTGTCGCGTTTGCTGTTGGCACCAAATCCAAGATAAACAACGTCTGGATGGAAAGCTGAACAAAAAAGAAGGGAGTTATTTTGCTTTAGAGAAGCGATTCTCTACTTCGTCCCAGTTGACTACATTCCACCATGCCGTTACATAGTCGGCCCTTCTGTTTTGGTATTTGAGGTAGTATGCATGTTCCCAAACATCGAGTCCAAGAAGCGGTACTAGACCCTCAGTTCTTGGGCTTGTTTGGTTTGGCATCGATTTGTATTCAACGCTTTTGGATTTCGGGTTGAAGACCAACCATCCCCATCCACTGCCCTGGATTGCCGTTGTCTTAGTCGAGAACTGTTCTTTGAACGCGTTGAAGTCACCAAATGTCTTCTTTATTGCGTCGGCTACTGCGCCTCCAGGTTGGCCGCCGCCATTTGGCTTCATGTTGTTCCAAAATAGCTTGTGATTGTCGTAGCCACCACCATGGAAGTTAATTGCGCCACGTACTGCCTCAGGTACTGAGTTTATGTTTGCCAGTACATCTAGCAGGTCTTTGCTTTGAAGATCGGCTGGAAGTTTGTCCCAGGCATCATTGAGACCGTTTGTGTAGGCCTGATGGTGTTTTGTGTGATGAATTTCCATCGTTTTTGCATCAATGTGTGGTTCTAATGCGTCGTAAGCATACGGGACTTGAGGAAGTGTGAATTTTCCCATGTGAGCAATGGCAAGTGTTCATAATTTAATGATTGTGTCCTAATTTGCACAAAGACTTGAACAGACATAAAATGTAAATTGAATCACTAAATACAAGATGGAGTTGCTTGCAAAATTAGCTTTCTGCTTTTCTGTAATCATTGTTTGCACATTGGTGGCCTCGCAAAAAATACAACAAGAGCCAGACTTGGAAATACTCTTAGACAAGAGCTCAAAATACGTTGGAGCGACATACCCGCATGGCCTAGGGTACGACGGGAATGGCATCAAAGTAGCAGTAATTGACACTGGTGTTGACTATACACATCCGGATCTTTTTGGTTTTGGTCCAGACGGGAAGGTAATTGGTGGATTTGATTTTATTGAAAACGATGACTCGCCGCTAGATACAAACGGTCACGGCACCGAAGTTGCAGGCGTCATTGCTGCAGACGGTAAGATGCAGGGAATCGCGCCAAGGGCCAAAATTTTTGCGTACAGAGTATCTGACACGGGCGAATCAGTGTCCTCCGATCTCATAGTGAAGGCAATAGAGCGCGCAGTCCAAGATGGTGCAGACATCATCAACATCAGTCTTGGAGTAAACAGGACAAACGACAAGATCGAAGACGCAATCAATTATGCGGTAAGTAAGGGAATCGTCGTCATTGCAGCCGCAGGCAACGGTGGTCCTGATCCTAAAACAATTGGGAGTCCGGGAAAAGACCCGCACGTAATCACAGTCGGTGCCACCTACAACAATCTAACTGCAAGCCTCGTTGCAACGCTCCAAATAGACGGCAAACGACTCGAGGTACTGCCCATGGTGGGTACACAACCACTTTCGCAACCAATCGAGTCCCAAATTATTTTTGGTAAGTATGGGAGAGAGATCGATCTCAAGGGTATCGATGCCGCAGACAAAATTCTGTTAATTGAGCGCGGCAGCGACAACAAAGATGAGTTGATTTATTTTTCTGAAAAGGAGAAAAACTCTGCCAATGCAGGTGCAAGAGCAATCATAGTATACAACAACGAGCCTGGAATTTTTCTTGGAGATTTGAAAAACAAATTGGAAGGGCCTGACTACAAACCAAGAATTCCTGCAGTCTCCATGTCAAGAGAGGACGGCCTGCTTCTCAGGTCCATGCTTGAAAACAAGACGATTGGGACATTAAACACATTTTATCATCCAGACTTTGTTTCTTTTTTTAGCTCACGTGGCCCAGTCTCTCCGTTTTACATTAAACCCGACCTTGTTGCGCCAGGAGTTTTTGTCAACACTACTTCGATTTTTGGAGGATACAACCTCACAAGTGGCACCAGTTTTGCTGCACCACACGTCTCAGGGGCCGCTGCAATCCTGCTTCAAAAAAACAAGAATTTGATGCCCCAAGATATTGCTTCTATAATTTCAACCACCGCAGACCCCATAGCGGACACATTTGGAACCAGATTTACTCAGGAGACAAGCGGCGTTGGAAGACTCAACATAACAAAAGCATTCAACGCAAACATGATCATCCTTCCGCATTTTGCTATTTTCGACCTGTCACCTTTTACTAAAACACAGAGTGCAATCTTTGAGCTAAAGACAATCGATGGCACAAAACCCAAGATCCAAGTAAGCACTGACTTTGAGCAGAACGTGGCAAGCTTTGTACATCATATTGAGGGCAACAAGTTGCGCCTAAACGCAACGCTTTTGGATTATGCCGTTGGCCAGTATGAAGGCTACCTAGTCATCTCCGATGACAGGATGACTTATCGTGTCCCAGTCCTGCTCAGGGTCGCCGACGGTTCAATTGATATAAAGGAAGAAAACGGCAGGTTGGACTTTGCGATAAATTCGCAAAGAGAGTGGTCGTATGCAAAGATTACAATCTTCAATACGGATTCTAGATTCGTCGACAGCATATCTATGACACCACAAAAAAGCGCTTCCATTTTCATACGCGACGCTGGCACGTACTGGGTGCAGGCAGAGCTGAGATCAGACCAAGAAACGGTAAATCTTTACAATACGATCGTAGTGGAATCTCCCCATCCAAGTCAGAACATCATCGATGTTGGCCTGCCAATACAACAGCTAATGCTCATCTTTGCAATAGGCATAATTGTTGTCGTCGTAGGCTTGATAATTAGGCGATGACTATGGTTTTGGGCCTGCGCCTATGATTTCTGGTGAGACGTTCTTGAATTTTTTGAAATTGTCTACGAACATCTGCGCTAACTTCTTTGCGGACAAATCATAAGCGTCTTTGTCCTCCCAGGTTATCTTGGGGTCAAGTACCTCCGATGGAACGCCTGGACACTCTGTTGGTACATCGAGATTGAAGAGGTCGTCGTGTCTGTACTTTACTATGTCGAGTGCACCCGTGAGTGCAGCAGTAACCATTGCCCTACTGTACTTGATGCTTATTCTCTTGCCTACGCCGTAAGGCCCTCCAGACCAGCCAGTGTTGATTAGGTACACAACTGTGTTGTGGCTTTTTATTTTTTCTCCAAGCAGCTTTGCATAGACTGATGCAGGCCTTGGCATGAAAGGCGCACCAAAGCACTCTGAGAATGTTGCTTTTGGCTCTTTGATTCCTCTTTCTGTGCCTGCAAGTTTGCTTGTATAGCCCGACATAAAATGGTACATCGCTCCTTCTTTTGTGAGCCTTGAAAGCGGCGGAAGCACTCCGAGTGCGTCTGCTGTCAAAAATATGATTACTTTTGGATGACCACCAACACTTGGAAACACTGCAGTGGGAATGTACTCAAGCGGATACGCAGCCCTTGTGTTTTCAGTAAGTGAGCCGTCATCAAAATTCGGCTTGAGTGTCTGCTTGTCAATCACTACGTTTTCCAGCACGGCACCTGACTTGATTGCGTTCCATATTTGCGGCTCTGATTCTTGGTTTAAGTTGATGCATTTTGCATAACATCCTCCTTCAAAGTTAAACACGCCGCTGTCTGACCATCCGTGCTCGTCGTCACCTATGAGCATCCTGTTAGAGTCAGCAGACAGGGTGGTCTTGCCTGTGCCGGAGAGTCCAAAAAATAAAGCGGTGTCACCGCTCTTGCCAATGTTTGCCGAGCAGTGCATTGGAAAGACTCCTTTCTTTGGCAACAGGTAATTCATTACGGAGAACATTGATTTTTTCATCTCTCCTGCATAACTTGTCCCCCCAATGAGAACTAGTTTTTTTGTCAAGTTGATTAGTATGAAAACGTTTGACGCCGTACCGTCCACTTCGGGAATTGCCTCAAAGTCATTGATGCACATTATCGTAAATTCCGGTTCGTGTGCTTCCAGCTCTGCTGCAGACGGCCTCACGAAGAGCTGTCGCGCAAAAAGACTCTGCCAGGCGTGATCATTTATGACCCTGATGGCAAGCCTGTTTTCTTTGCTTGCCCCAACGAAGCCGTCAAAGACAAAGAGCTCTTTTCCTTCGACGAATTTTTTCATCTTTTGTAGTATCTTGTCGAATCTGTCTATTGGGAATGGGTGGTTTATCTTGCCCCAATCAACGTTGTCGTGTGTTTCGTCGTCGTCCACTATGAATCGGTCATCGGGGGATCTTCCTGTGTATTTGCCAGTCTTTACGGCAAGTGAGCCTGTGCTTGTTATGATCCCTTCGTTCCTTTGTACTGCTGCCTCGACTAGTTTTTCTGGGCTTAGGTTTCTGTGCATTTTCGATGGCGAAATTCCAAAGGCCTCAATTTGTGAGATAAACCTTGCAGTAAGAGTTGGTTTAGGTTCGTTCATAGTTACACCATGCAATCAAGGAACAAAGCGTTCATTGAATACTCAAGTCGCCTGAGATTCATTATTATCTCTTACTTTTTTCTCCTGATCCCTAAGTAACCTATTTATTGTAAAATCTAAGACTCTTTGTGTTGACCATAAATAAGGAAAGACTTGCGCTAAGACAAAAAGTCGCAGAGCACAGGCCTGATTTTGTCAGACAGGAAAGCTGGAGATACAAGCGGGTCGGCCTTGCATGGCGAAAACCAAAAGGTATCGACAACCACCAGCGAAGGCAAAAGTTTCGAGGAAGGCCTGGCCTAGTCAAGATAGGATACGGCGGCCCCAAAATCGCTCGCGGTTTGCACCCTTCAGGATTTACAGATAATCTAGTTTACAATTTGAATGATTTGCAAAAACTTGACCCAAAGATCGACGGTATAAGAATTGCACATAGTGTCGGAAAAAAGAAACGAGTCGAAATTGTTGCAAAGGCATTAGAGCAGAAATTCAAAATTTTTAATGCGAGAGTGAGAACGAGTGGTAGTAAATCTTAGAACAAAGAAACGCCTCGTCTCACGAGTAGTCGGCGTAGGACTAAGCAGAATTAAATTCGATCCTGAAAGCTCAGATGACATTGCAGATGCAATCACGCGAGCCAATATACGAAGCCTGATCACAGCTGGTGCAATTACCATCAAGCCCGCAAAAGGCACGTCACGCGGAAGATCTAAATTCAAAAAAATGCAAAAGAAAAAGCGCGGAACAAAGACCGGATCAAAGAAGGGACGAAAGGGGGCGCGTGTAGGCAAAAAAGAAGTTTACGTAAAAAAGGTGCGCGCACTGCGACGCAGACTCAAGGTGGCAAAAGACCGAAAGGAGATAACAAATCCCGAATTTTGGGACCTCTATCGCAAGATAGGCGGAAACACAGTGAGAAACATAGCTCACCTGTTGAGCCTAATTGAGGAAGTCAAGGCACATAGAAAGGCCTAGAACCTAAAGACCGATTTTTCCCAATCCTGAATTTTTCCGTCTCGCACTACGAGGCCTTCATCTGAGAGCATTTTTGTTTTTACTTCTTGGCCGTAAAAATATCCGCCAATCTTTCCATCAGACTTGACTACTCGATGACATGGAATTATCACTGGGAATGGGTTTCTGTTCATTATGCGGCCTATGGCACGTTGTCCGTTTTTTAGGCCCACTGCTTTTGCGAGCTCGCTATAAGTGGTCACCTTCCCCTTTGGAACCTTTAGAAGTGTTTTGTAGACTTGACGCTCAAGTTCGTTCAAAGCTTCACTACCTCAAGATCAGTCGTATTTAGTAAATCAAGTACTTTTTGTTTGTGCGGCCCAAGTCCTCCCCAGTCAAGAAGTGCTGCTGTCGCCTCTTTGTTTTGCTCAAGTATGTGCCTAAAGAGTTTCTCATCTAAAAACTCCAACGCGTGTTTTGGAACTACCGTGCCAAGTGCACGTTTTCCTTCTATGATCTCTTTTGTAAATTTCTCTGGATAATGCGTACCGCCAAAACAGATTGCGACAGGCCAGTCCTTGCGCGGCCTACTCATTGTATCAAAGACAACCTGTGCCACTGAACTGCAAAGGGATTCATTGTTCCACTCTTTTTCTGTGGTTCCTATTTCTATGAACAGGGTCGGCTTGGAAAGTGCCGTAGGCCCATGGTGAGTAGCTTCAATTGTGATCTGAAATTCCGCATACTCGCCTCTGTGCTTCCAAAGATTCTGCAAGTATGCTTTTTGTAAGTGTGGATGCGGCACTGCAACTTGATGCGGGTTGCCGCCAAACTGCGCGTCGGCAAAGTTTCCGGTGCTATGACACGTAAGTGCAAGCTCACCTGACTGGGCTGCGTGTTTTGATAAAAAAACGAACCCGTCGTAGTGGTACTTTTGCTCAAGCCAGTCCGCGGAAATGGCAGGAGACGGGATGACTACCAAATCAAAATTTTTCCCTTTGTACATGTTGCCGTCTTTTTGCATTTTGCGGCTCAGAGATTTTGCCATGTTGTAGCCTGCTGGGTCTTTTTCATATGCCACCAAAAGCTCCATGTTGACTCGTCTTGAGCATTAGAGATATAAGTACACCTAGTCCACTCCCACCAATGGATCTGAAAATCACTCTAAAGAACATGGCAAACACACTCAAGCTTGCCAAAAAATCTGACAAAGAAGACTATATGCAGCACCTCAGGTTGGTTCTTTTGGGCGTTGCCTCAATTGGGACGATTGGATTTATAATTCAGTTTGTATTTTCGGTCTTTAGATAGAATGGAATTGTCTCAGGAAATCAAATCACACCTTTTTGCAGTCAGGACCACAGGAGGTCAGGAAAAAGTGGTAATGAACTTACTTCAGAACAAGATAAAGACCAACAAGATCAATATTTTATCAGTACTTTTAGTTGACAACCTCAAAGGCTACATTGTAATTGAAGCAAAGGACGCAAATGCGGCCTTTGATGCGCTCCAAGGAATAAGGCACATCCGCGGCCAGCTCCGAGGCGAGCTAGAATTCAAAGACATTGAAGGATACCTAATCACCAAGACAATCGCACCACAAATAGCTGTGGACAACGTAGTTGAGATCATCGGCGGTCCGTTTAAGGGTATGAAGGCAACTGTAACCAGGGTAGACAACGACAAGCAGGAAGCAACAGTCATCCTCCTTGATGCGCCGTACCAACTACCGGTAACTGTAGATACAAACTATCTGAAGATTTCTACTGCTTGAGCAAGGATTAAATCTTCACGTAAGCGAGTCAACCTATGTCCGATACTCAGTCCATTTCTGCACTGGTAACAGGAGGGCAAGCATCAGCAGGTCCACCTTTAGGTCCGGCTCTTGGCCCATTAGGCGTAAACATCATGCAGATAATCAATACCATAAACGAGAAAACAAAGGACTTTGAGGGCATGAAGGTACCAGTAACGGTATCCGTAAACACCAAGACAAAGCAGTGGGAGGTAATTGTAGGAATCCCGTCTGCAGCAGCCTTGCTCCTCAAAGAGGCAGGCGTCCAAAAAGGCTCTGGCACTCCTGGCTCCACATGGGTCGGCGACATCAAAGTAGACTCGCTTGTCAAGGTGGCAAAGGCAAAGCTGGAATCTTCCTATGCAAGCTCAATTAAATCCGTAGCAAAGGAAGTAGCCGGCACTTGCGTGTCTCTTGGAATAAAAATCGAAGGAAAGAGCCCAAAAGAATTCACTGCTGAAATCAACGCAGGAAAATGGGACGACAAACTAAAGTAGTTACTTAGACACCAGATAAGAAGGCTCCTTGTCTGTTTTTTGCAGCTCTACAAAAGTCTCGGTGCTTTGAATGCCTTCTATTTTGCCTATTTTGTCGATGACGATGGTGTGCAGTTTTTCTAGGTTTTCTGCGTGGACCCCCACCATGATGTCAAATCTGCCTGTGACTTCGGATATCGAGACGATCTCAGGTGTCTGCAACAGTTGTTTGTGGATTTGATCCTTTAGTTTAGGATCACGGTTTATGCCTATTGTTGCCTTGACTCCTATTCCAAGCTGGGCCTCGTCGACTAGCACTGTGAACTTTTTGATTATCTTCTTTTTTGTGAGCCTCTTGATTCTGCTGTACAGCACAGACGCGTTGATGCCCATCTTCTTTGAGAGGTTTGGAACAGAGATGCTGCCGTCACGGGTGAGCTCGTAGAGAAGCTTCATGTCAAGATCGTCCAGCTTGTGCAATGTCTTCGTGATAATGGACTTGAAGTTAATAAATGTAATTTTTGCACTGAGAAATTGCATATACTCTAAAGCCAGCTTGGCAAATTTCAAAAAATTACAATTTTTGCCAAATTTTGTTCTGTGGCCAACAAACGATTTTAAGTAGGCATTCTTGGAATGACTCCATTGATTAGCGAAGCTGAACTAACCAAGATGATCACAGAGGCCAAGTCCACAGACAAAGAACGCAAGTTCAAGCAGTCTGTTGAGCTGTACATTATCCTAAAGGATATAGATGTAAAGAAGGGGTTTGCGCTTAACGACACAATCCAGCTGCCAAAAAGGCTCACCACACCGACTACAGTGTGCGTCATGGCGGGAGGCGACATGGGCCTAAAGGCAAAAAGCGCCAAGGCAGACCGCGTAGTCAGCGCCGATGAGATAAATGCCATTGCCGCAAACAAACGTCAGGCCCGCAAGTTCATCAACAATTATGATTTCTTTTTAGCAGACACTCAGCTCATGACAACCGTAGGTAAAGTCCTAGGACAGCTTCTCGGTCCTCGTGGAAAGATGCCCGTGCCTGTCCCATTCAATGCACCAATAGAGTCATTTTTGGATAGATTCAGATCATCAATTAGAGTAAAGGTAAAGAACTCACTTTCGATTTCTTGCAAAATAGGAGACGAGTCCATGTCTGATGCAGATTTGGCAGCAAACGCACATGCAGTACTAGCTGCGGTGGAAAAGAAGCTGCCAAGCGGAGACAGGAACATCCGAAGGGTAATGATCAAGACATCGATGGGAAAGCCAATCAAAGAAGTACAACAGGTAAGAAGGTAAATGCACGAAAACAGAACCAAATATCCAGCAAAAAAAACACAAATGTATGCACAGCTGCAAGAGCTCCCAAAAAAATACAAAGTGACAGCACTTGTCAAAATGGAAAAGGTAAGATCCTCGCAGCTGTTGCCCCTAAGAAAAAAATTCCTAGGTCAAGTAGAGATAATCAGCATTAAAGACAAGGTAGCAAAGAAGGCACTTGCCACACTCGATGTGCCAGGCATCTCAAAGATGATCGAGTCGTTGAAGGGCCAATGCGTATTGATGTTCACAAACATGTCACCGTTTAAGCTAAACGTGCTTCTTGGAAAAAACAAGATAATGATGTATGCACGAGGAGGCGACATTGCAAGTGTAGACGTCGTAGTTCCAGCAAAGAACACCGGTATTGCGCCAGGACCGATGCTCACAGAATTCAAAGAAGCTGGAATTCCAACAAAGATTGACCAAGGCACAATCTGGATTCTCAAAGACTCAACGCCGGTCAAAAAAGGCGGAGTCGTAAGCGAAAAGCTTGCCACGTTGCTGCAAAAACTTGACATAAAGACAGTCGAGGCAGGAATCGCACTAGAGGCTGCACTGGAAGAAGGAACCAAGTACGGCCGTGAAGAGCTCGTAATCGACTTGGAGCAATACAGGAACCTGTTTGTCCAGGCCCACCAAGAGGCAGTCTCGTTATCAATTGAGGCAGCATACATCACAAAAGACAACATACAACAAATTCTCGCAAAGGCGGCACAGGGATCGCGTTCAGTCGCAATCGAGGCAGGATACCTCACAGACGAGACAAAAGAGCCAATCCTGCAAAAAGCAAATGCACAGGCAACCTCCGTTGCTTCAAAGGCAAAGGGCTACACCCCGCAGTAAGACTATTTCTCTCTGGCCCGTGGAAGATTCCAGTTGTATTTCATTGCCACCAGTCGCAGTAACGTAGTGGCTATTATCCCCAGTATCGATGTTGCGTATAGCGGCATCTGAGCAACAAGCAGGCCGTAAAATATCACCACTCCTACAAAGCTTGCAGTAGCATACAGCTCCTTTACAAAGACAATTGGGACTTCGTTTACAAAGACGTCTCGGAGGATGCCACCTCCTACCGCCGTAAGGATCCCTGCAAAGACGATTGCCAAAAAATTGAGGCCAAATACATGGTAGGCAAATGTGGCCCCAGTTATCGAAAAGACACCTAATCCGATTGCGTCAAATTTCAAAAACAAGTTCCAGTGCTTTTGTAAGTACGGATACAAAAAGAAGAGTGTGACTCCGGATGCAACACAAATTCCGACGTACGTCGGATCTGAAATAGAGTTTGGCGGAAACTTGCCTATTATGATGTCACGTATTGTCCCGCCTGCGACGCCGGTGATTATAGACAGAATGATTATTCCTACAATGTCAGATTTGTGCTCGATTGCCTTGAACGCGCCAGTTACTGCAAAGGCCATCGTACCAAAGAGGTCAAAAGCGTAGATGAGAAACACAAACGAGATATCTTGCAATTAGAATTCAGAGTATGACATCATAAATAAAATTAACATAATTTTGTGTCACATTACTAATATATCATTTAATATATCTCGTGCAACTCATTTTTTACACCAAGATCCAATTTTGAACTATATTGTTCAAAAAAATTCAGCATTATTTATCTACAATCTCTATTCAGTAACTCCTGGCATGGGAAAGTATGGCATAGTTGTTGGGATCTTATTTGTAATACTGCTAAGTGTTTCTATTCAAAATCAAGCCTATGGTGGGATGACAGAGTGGAAATCAGAATACATAGTGGGAATTCTTGAGAACGAACCTTATGATTTATGACATCATAAGGTATCCACCTATGATAAGAATTCATTGAAGATAGAGTGGGAAAAAGCACCTTATTTGACAAAAGTGATAGGTTACAAAGTAATGCGAAAAACATTGGACACAGATTACAAACTCATAGTAGAACAAAATAATAAACAAACATCATTTCTTGACAAAAATTTGCCTTCTGGCTATTATGGTTATAAAGTAATTCTAATTATAGATAAAAAATAGATCAAACTACAAAACACGGAATCACAAGAACAAATAACATGTTTAAAGTCTATTGAAAAGGACAGGAATTGTTAGCAAAAGAACAACTGCGTCTTATGTGTAGTGATTGTTTTTCAATTCCTTTTGAAGAAATCAACAATATTTTTTCATATGAATATTTACCACGTGACAACCAGAATATGATTTTACAAAACAACATAGATAAAGAAATTAAAAAAGCCAATATTTTGTTTGATAGCCTATATAATGTAAGGGTAAAACATTGACTTGTTTGCACATTTGTTAAATAATTTTTTTAATTTGCAATACGCAATGTTTGAATGTTATGAACAAACGCCAGATTATTGTTCAGTCTTGAATTCCAATATCAATGATAACGCATGACGTAAAGATACTAACAGCCATATCCGTTACATGCGCCTTTTGTGTTTTATTCGCTCCAAATCTTGCATTTGCGGCAACACTCCCAGGTGCACCTTCCGGACTTACAGCAACGGTTCAAGATGCAATAAACGTGTTTCTTTCCTGGACTGCAGGAAACGGTGCTACTTCATATCGTATAGACAGAGCTCAAGGTGGTGGAGCATTTACAACCATAGTTCCGGACACTGGAAGCGCTGCAACAACGTACACTGACAGAGGACTAGCCAAATTTACTCAGTATAGTTACAGAGTCTTTTCGATAAATGGAACTGGAACAAGTGCCACTTCATCAAACACGGCAACGGTTACCACGAGTGGCTCAACCGTAGGTTGTGATGGGGATTGTACACCACCAACATTGGGCATGGATAAAGGCGGAGTGAGAATGGTTGACCAAGGATTCTCATACAATGGAAACCCCATAGACGTAGAGTTGTTTTACACACCGTACCCACTCATCCAGACAAAGGTAGGTGTTCCAAACAAGGCAGTCTTCAAAATATTTGAAGATGGTGGTCCAGACGAAGTAAGACATCTTGATTTGGCATTTGGCATAGCCTCAGGTCAAATTATTTCAGACAGCAGAGCCAGAATTGAATGGGACAGATTATGGGATGGAGTAGAAAAAGTCACAGTTATAGATCCGCAAAACACCCTGCAAAACGTCAGAGTTGAAACAACACTAGGACCATGTAAAGCCGAGGATGTTTTCAAAAATGACTGCTTGATTGTGACGATATACCACACATTTAGGGCACCACTCGATTTCAACATCGTCGGCACAAACGTATGGGATGAAAAACGAAATGCGTGGCAAAACTATTACAATCATGGCGTCGAAGTAATTGGTGAATCCCTCAATGGACCAAAGCAGTACTTGGGAATTCATCACGGCAATATAATCATCTTGACAGAAACTGGCAAAAACAAAGCAGTAGATGAGCAGGGAAACACATGGACCTTTGACAAGGAATGGATAATGGACTTCGTACCAAAAGGCAAAGTAGTTGATCCAGTTTCTCGCTACCATGGAATCAACCGAGAACATGCGTACTTTGAGATCTACAAGAAAGGACAGATTTTGATTGCAGAGTACACTCTAGAAGACATAATGGAAGAAACTAGATCTGTCGAGCAGCCATATGAAAAGAAAACCGTGCATAAACTAGATACCTTGGATCTCGCCACTCAAAAGGCAGTTGCGCTGGAATTGCAAAAAACGAAGATCCATCAATAGAATAATTGATGAGATTTCCAAAATTTCTTTTTAATTTTATTTGATTAATCATCAATGATTTATCTGGTTAGATAATAATTCTAATAATAAATTGCGGAGTGATAATACTTGGTAATTCAAGGTTAAAAATTAGAAAATGTGGATTTTTTTATCCGAATAACGAAGAGAGGCCTTCCATTGCTTGCTCTTCTGATTTAGCTGCTGCAGCCTCGTCCTTCTTTGGCTCTGCTGCACCTGCTGCCGGTGCTGCCGCCGCTGCTGGAGCAGCTGCAACTGCAACTGGAGCTGCCTTGATTGCTTCCTCAATGTTTACATCGGCAAGTGCTGAGACGAGCGCCTTTACTTGGGCCTCATTTACGTCGGCGCCGCTTGCCTTGATTATACTACTAATGTTAGCTTCGTTAATCTCCTTTTTGAGTTTGTGCAAAATTAATGCAGCGTAAACATATTCCATTGTATCGAGACTGTTTTTTGAGGACAATATAAAACTATGCCGCTAGTTTAGGATCTTAAGACTGCGACAAACAGAATACAGGTTTTGCTTTAGATTTTTGTCGTACAGAGTTTCCATTCGTTGTTTTAAGACGCGCTTTGCTTGGTCTCGTTCTTGGCCCTCCGGAAGCGACAGTACGTTGTTGAGCAGCTCTGGGAGTGACTCTCTAATCCAGCCATCCAAAACAGAATAAAGTTTTGGCGAGATCTCAATTACCTTGTTTTCATTGAGATCCATTTCTTCGTTGAACGTTTCGTGTTCGGTCCTGTAGATAAATGCCAAAATGCAGTTTTCTGGTGTCGGATTTTTTAGGATCTCAACAGAACGCGGTCCTGCCTTTCCCTGAGAGACTTTGTTTTTGAGTCCAGCTGGGTTGATGATTATTCCGCTGACTCCAATCTTTGATCCCTCAATTCCGGTTACGACACCGATTATGATGTTTTTGTATTCGCCATCGGGTTTTGCAGTAAAGATATAGCTTCCTTCTTGTAGGCCTTTTTTGCGACCGAACATGAGAAGTTGGCAACCTGTATTGTATTTAATTTTTCATAACGTTATTCCTTAATAGTGGTCAAGCGGAGTCTCAGAAGATGAATAAAGAAGAGATTCTTGCCAAATTTTCATCAGAGCCTGACCGGTATTACAAAGTCAAGCTGTTTTCAGAGCAGGGTTTTATGCGGAAATCGTGCAATGTATGCAAGAGATTTTTTTGGACTCTGGACGCAAACCGGAACTCCTGTCCTGATCACTCAGCCGACACTTATTCATTTATTGGAAACCCACCCACAAGCAAGCGCTTTGATTACACTGAGGCGTGGAAGCAGGTGGAGTCTTTTTTTGTCAAAAACGGCCACGCCTCGATTAGCAGGTACCCAGTTGTCTGCAGGTGGAGGGACGATCTGTATTTCACAATCGCTTCAATAGTCGACTTTCAGAGAGTGATGGGCTCAAAGGTGGTCTTTGAATTTCCTGCAAACCCCCTCGTTGTGCCACAGACATGTCTTCGATTCAAAGACATTGAGAATGTTGGAGTGACTGGAAGACATTTTTCCAGCTTTTGCATGATCGGCCAGCACAGCATACCAAACAGCAAGGGTTACTGGAAGGACGAATGTGTTGATCTAGACTTTAGGCTGCTTACCGATGCGTTTGGAATAAACAAAAACGAGATCGTCTTCGTTGAGGACGTGTGGGCAGGTGGAGGCTCTTTTGGGTCTTCACTTGAGTTTTACGTCAAAGGCCTTGAGCTTGGAAACGCCGTGTTTACCGAGTTCCAAGGCGAGCTTGGAAAACACACGGTGCTTGATCAGAAGATAATTGACATGGGGGCAGGACTTGAGAGGTTTGCATGGATTACCATGGGAACTCCTACCGCATACGACTGCTGTTTTGGCCCAATAACTCAGAAACTGTTTGCAAAATCTGGAATAGATGCGGACTCGAAGCTACTCACCGCTTACTTTACCGAAATAGCAAAGAACCTTGAGAAGCACCCCGATTTGTCCCACGTAAGGAAGGCTGCAGTCAAAGCATCAGGCCTATCTGAGAACCAGCTCAACAAGATGATCATGCCGCTTGAAGGACTTTACATGATTGCGGACCATCTGCGGACACTCATATTTGCAATATCTGATGGAGCCCTTCCAAGCAATGTTGGTGGAGGGTACAACCTTCGAATCATACTGCGCAGAATCATGGCCACAATGGACAGGCTGGGACTTAGGTTGGAACTAGACGAGCTGATCGACGCCCACATAGACTATCTAAAGAAAACATATCCAGAACTGGAGCAGTATCGCGACGAGGTAAAGACGATAATTGGAATCGAAGTAAGCAGGTACCATGAGTCCAAATCAAGAATGGAAAAAATCGCACAAAACCTCAAGAACCAGAAAAAGAGCCTCAATGTGGACGACATAATACGCCTCTACGAGTCAGACGGAATAACGCCTGACTACCTAAAGGAATACCAAGTGATTTCTGAGATCCCAGACAGCTTTTACAGTAAGCTCTCCGAGCTTCACCAATCAGAAAAGAAAAAGACTGCAGAGGAGTTTGACCTGAGTGGAATAGCTGATACGGACCTTTTGTTTTACAAAGATGACCCTCCCAAGTTCGATGCCAAGGTAATCAGAGTTCTCAAAAACAAGTTCGTAGTGCTTGATAGGACCTCGTTTTATGCAAGGGGGGGAGGACAAGAACCAGATCACGGCAAAATAAACGGAGCAGATGTAGTAGACGTAACAAAACACGGAAACGTCGTACTACATGAGATCAGGGGGGCTGCCCCAAAAGAAGGCACGACCGTAAGCTGCGAAGTCGATTCGATGCGGCGCCAGCGGATCACAAAGCATCACACAAGCACACACATACTCAACTCGTCTGCAAGGAGAGTCTTGGGTTCATGGGTGTGGCAGCACTCTGCATTCAAAGAACAAGACTATGGAAGACTCGACATCACACACCACTCAAGTCTCACAGACCAAGAGATCCAAAAGATAGAAAACATAGCAAATTCTGTCATCCAGAAGAACTATCCTGTTACGATCAAAGAGTATGACCGCGGCAGCGCAGAGCAGGAATTTGGTTTTAGAATATACCAGGGAGGAGTCGTTCCAGTCAAGTCCGTAAGAATAGTGAGAATCGAGGACTTTGACGTCGAAGCGTGTGGTGGCACCCACGTGAAGAGAACAGGTGAGCTTGGCCTCATCAAGATCACAAAATCAGAGAGAATTCAGGACGGAGTGGTAAGGTTGGAGTTCGTCTCAGGTGACGCCGCAGTAGAATACATACAAAAACAGGAAAGCGACATTTCGGCCATAATCAAGTCACTTGGCTCAAACAGAGAAAAGCTTCTCAAATCTTTTGAGCATGTGCTAGAGGACTCGGAAGCTGCAAAGAAAAAACTAAAGCAGTTGATCAAGAGGACCTGCGGGATCGTAGCAAAAGAGGTAGTAGATTCTGCAAAGAGTTTTGGTCCTCTAAAGTTTTACACGGTCAAAGACGAGGAGCTTGACGAAGAATTCCACATAGCTGTGGGCGAAGAAGCAATTAAGCAAAATCCTTTCCTGATTTACTGCGCCTTGCTTGTCAAGGGCTCAGGAATTAGAATAATCGTGTTTGCAGGCCAAGAAGCAGCCAAGTTCTTCAAGGCAGGAGATGTGGTACGTGAGATATCATCAAAGCTTGGAGGCTCCGGTGGTGGCGACGCAAGGTTCGGGCAAGGCGGGGGCAAAGACGCATCAAAGCTTGCAGAAGCTCTGGCTCACGCAGAGATGTTAATCAAAAAGACAGTGAACTCATGATAGACTGGAACAAAGTAGAGCAAAAGTGGCGGGCCAAGTGGCAGGAGTCAAAAGAGTTCGAAACAGACCCAGATACGCGACAAAAAAAGTTCATCACCGTAGCATATCCCTATCCTAACTCGCCTCAACACATCGGTCATGGCAGGACATACACTTTGGCAGATGTACATTCTAGATTTTGGCGAATGCGTGGGTACAACGTGCTTTTTCCTATGGGGTTCCACTATACTGGCACACCGATTCTCGGAATGGCAAAACGCGTCCAAGAAGGCGACCGCGAGCTAATTGAGAATTTTGAAAAACTCTACCATGTGCCGCCTGCAAAGATACAAGAATTTGTAGAACCAGTCAAGATAGCAGATTATTTTCATGAGGAGATAAAGCAGGGCATGATAGAGATGGGGTACTCTATAGACTGGCGTAGAGAGTTCACAACAATCGACCCAGTATACAAAAAATTCATCGAGTGGCAGTTCCGAAAGCTCAAGAGCATGAATCTGGTGGTACAGGGCTCACACCCCGTAGGCTGGTGTCCAAAAGATCAAAATCCAGTCTCGCAGCACGACACGCTTGGTGATGTGGAGCCTGACTTTACTGAGTACATCCTCATAAAATTCCACTACGATGGCGTGATAATTCCAACTGCCACTCTTCGCCCCGAGACCATATTTGGCGTCACCAACCTCTGGATAAACCCAGCAATCAAATACAAAAAGATCAAGGTAAACGACGAGACATGGGTAGTGAGCCCCGAGTGCGCAAGAAAACTGGAATTTTTAGATAAGAAAGTATCTTACCTTGGAGACGTTGATGGTGCAGAATTTGTCGGTAAATCAGTTTCGATTTTAGACAAGTCGGTTCCAGTCTTTCCTGCAAGTTTCGTCAAAAGTGAGAACGGCACAGGCATAGTGATGTCAGTTCCTGCACACGCTCCCTTTGATTACCAGGCACTTGTGGATATCAAAAGAAATGGCGCAGGAGACATTCGTGAAATTGCAGAAAACATAGATCCTATTTCAATAATCAAAACAGAAGAGTTTGGCGATATTCCTGCAAAGGAAGTTGTGGAAAAATTCAAGATCTCCGATCAAAAAGACCCACAGCTTGAAGAGGCAACAAAAGAAGTCTATGCAAAAGAGTTCTACGGTGGCGTCCTAAAGGAAAATACTGGAAGTTTTGCTGGCCTCAAAGTATCCGAAGCCAAGGATTCCATAAAAGAATGGCTGCAAAAAGAGAAAAACTCTGACGTTTTGCTTGAGCTAAACAATGGACCTGTGCGTTGCAGGTGCGGTGCAGAATGTGTCGTAAAGATACTAAACGATCAATGGTTTTTGAACTATGGCGACAAGGACTGGAAGGAAAGGACGAACAAATGTTTTGAAAATATGAGCATACTGCCAAACGAGATTAGAACCGAGTTCAATTACGTTGTAGGTTGGTTAAGGGAGCGAGCTTGTGCAAGGCAACACGGCCTTGGCACGCCACTTCCTTGGGACAGAAACTGGATCATAGAGAGTCTGTCGGATTCTGTAATTTACATGGCATACTACATTCTGGCAAAATACGTAAACAGCGGAGAGCTTTCAGCCGATGGCCTCTCAGACGAGTTCTTTGATTACGTCATGCTTGGTAATGGAGATGCAGACAAGATTGCGGCAAGATGTATTATTTCTGCCGAGCTGCTAAAAAGAATCAGAGATGACTTTGTTTATTTTTACCCCGTTGACGCAAGACATTCTGGGCGCGACTTGGTTCCAAACCACCTTACATTCTTTGTGCTAAACCATGTAGCAATATTCCCAGAGAAAAACTGGCCCAGACAAATAGTAGTGAACGGTTCTGTGCTCATGGACGGCAAAAAGATGTCCAAGTCTATGGGAAATATCATCCCGTTGAGGCAGGCGATTCGTCAATACGGTGCAGACCCCATCAGACTAGCAATAATAATTTCTGCAGAGCTTTTGCAGGATGCAGATTTTAATTTAGAGTCGATAAACACGCTCAAAAACAAGCTAGAAGTCATGTACGAAGAATGTGGAAGATACAAGCCTGATAAATTTGGCAGTATTGGCAAACCTACAAAACAGAATCCAGAGGATGATTGGATTCTATCCAGACTACAAAATCTAATCGAGCAGACCACTACGGCAATTGAAAAGATGAGACTCAGAGAAGCGCTTCACCATATACTTTTCAGCTTCGAGTCAGATCTGCAGTGGTATCAAAAAAGAGTAGAGGCAAAAGGCAGAGCCGATACTGCCGGTATCCTTCACCAGATTCTGACTGCCAGGGTTGCGATGTTGTCGCCGTTTGCACCGCA
Organism: Thermoproteota archaeon; assembly: GCA_040757675.1. Taxonomy (GTDB): domain Archaea; phylum Thermoproteota; class Nitrososphaeria; order Nitrososphaerales; family Nitrosopumilaceae; genus Nitrosotenuis. The sequence goes on from JBFLWI010000001.1 coordinate 214,213, forward strand.
CATTGCAGAAGAAATGTGGGAACGTCTTGGCAACACCGACTTGGCCTCCAAGGCGCCGTGGCCCAAGTCAGAGGGTAGAATTGATCATAAGGCAGTACAGACTGAGGAGCTTCTCCAGTCAATACTTGAGGACATCAGAAATATCTTAAAGGTGACCAAGATGACTCCACAAAAGATAGTACTATACACTGCCGACACATGGAAAGTAAAGGCATATCAGAAAATAGCAAAGGATGTCCTCAGTGGTCAGACCAACATTGGCGCAATCATCAAGGAATTAATTGCAAATAAAGATACTGAAAATGTCAAAAAAGATCCTGATTTTGTCAAAAAAACAGTGAATTCCATCTTGGCAGAACCAGTTGAGCTAAGAAAGCTAAAGGCAGAACGTGAATCAATCAGTGAGATTCAAGTGATCAAATCAGAGCTTGGTCCGCTAGTCAAAAAAGAATTTGGTGTTGATTTGGCCGCATTTGAGGAATCGGATCCTGCAAAATATGATCCGAAAAACAAGGCAAAGACTGCAAGGCCCTTTAAACCCGCCTTACTAATCGAGTAAGTAAAACACGAAAGTGTATTTATTAGACTGGAGAAAATTTCAAGTGAATTGAAAATAGCTGTAGTTGGAGTTGGTGTGGCGGGCGGTTATCTAATTTCACGCCTCAAAAAAGACCACGAAGTCGTAGGCTTTGAGCGCATGACTGAGCAAAACCACGATTCCATTTGCGCCTGGGGCACCTCAAGAAACGAGATGAAGGAGCTTTGCGCAAAATCTGGCATAAATTTTGACGATTTTGTAATTCACCACGGAAAAGACATGCACATTGAGATGAACAACAACCAGAAATTTGACATAAAGCTGAAAGGCCTTGTCACGTTCGACAAGATAGGCCTCATCAAAGAAATGTCAAAAGGCGTCAAGATCCACTACGGCGTTGCGCCAAAGCTTGAAGATCTGGAAAAAGAATTCGACCTCATAGTTGATTGCACTGGATTTCATCGTAGCTACTTGCCAAAAATCAAAAAGGACTTTTACTTGCCCACATACCAGTACAAGATTCAGTATGACGGCAAAGTGCCAATAGACGACTTTTTTGTAAAACCGTTCCCCGGCATGACTGGATATTTTTGGTATTTCCCCCTAAGTGACAACATGGCTCACATAGGAGCAGGCGACTATAAGAAAAACCACGTACTTGAGACTGACAAGTTTTTTGCAAAATATGGAGGCAAGGTGACAAAGACGGTCGGACGACCAATCAGGCTTGCAACACCAGACATGTGTGAGCCGTTTTACCATGGCAAGGTGGTTGGAGTGGGCGAATCCATCGGAACAGTCTATCCGCTACTTGGCGAAGGAATCATACCAAGCATGGTGTGCGCAGACATTTTCGTTAGAAACATCAACAATTTAGAAAACTATCGAAAAGAAGTATTGGAATATTTTGCAATTTATGGCAAAGTCCTCAAGTTCATCAGGCACAAAATGAAAGGCGAGTTTTCTGCACTGAAAAGCTTTGCAGACCTAATCTCGATATTCAGATACATGAAGAAGAACGAAGACAGATTTGGAATGGAAATACATATGCGCGACTTGATGAAGGTCGCAAAAGCTTAGACAAAGCTTGCAAGACTAAATCCTTCTCTTGTGGTTCTAGTATACTTCATGTTGTAATCGTATATCGTATCAGAATATTCGCGCAAAATTTCTTTCATCGGTTCAAGCGAGTCAGCAAGGTAAAACCCCGGACAGTCACCCGTGAATTGGAATGTAGAGTGCACGCGAGCCGTGCCGGTTTCATTTTCAAGCCATGTGGAAAATGGATACAGGTAACACACACCAGGCCTATTTGGGTGAATGGAACATGCACCCTTCGAGTCCAAAAATCTGCACGAGATGTGTGTGCCGTCATCTGCCTCAGTTTCGTCACTTTTTCTTTTGAGGTTTACCGAAGTCATCAAGACATCTCCTGATGCTGGCCCAGATTCCTTCCAAGTGGTGATGACTGTTTCGTTTTTTATAAAATCTGATGTCTTTTGGTATTTGAGTCCCTTTCCAATTGTGATCAGGTCATGCGAAGTCAGCGGGAGCCTGCCTTGGCGCTCACAACAATTATGGCAGTCAGGCCAAAAACATTTCCACAAGATGAATTTTTTTTCATTGACCAGGTATGGAATGTGAAACACAACCTGTTTTACTTTGACTGGATGATCTGTTACGTCAGTTATTTTTCCGAGCATGAAATCTTTGAGTGTTGGGTCGATCTGCCAATTTTTTTCTAAAAGATTCAGAGATTCTTCAATATGCGACAACTATGCAGTTATAACTAATCTTTTGAGATGTTATTAACGTTGAGTGAAAAGGGCAAATACGCATCCGGAACGCAAAACCGGAGATTTGTTTGGAAGGAAATAGTCTGGCCGCTCATTTTGGAGCTAAACGCAGTAGCATTCACAATGGAACAATACCAAAAAAAGCGAGATGAGGTATGCAGTAAATTTGATGTCTCTCTGACTGTGGTCTCACGTGGACTGGCGTCATTGTTGCAAAAAAATCTCCTTTACAAAGAAAACGATTTGTACTCTATTCATTACAGACTCATTCCATACATGAGACTCAAAGCTGAATGCGATTATGCCACAGCTATACGCGAAACCAGAATCAAATAATAATTTTATATTGAAATGCCTTTGAGGCTTGTTCAGTAGCCCGATAGTCTAGCGGCCAAATGATTTTCAGGTCAAGGATTCGGCGCTCTGGATCTTACGAGAGGATACGCCGAGACGGCAGTTCGAATCTGCCTCGGGCTACTTTTCACTAGGTGGTAGCCCGGGCCGTTCTTTAAATACAAAAAAGGCTTTCAGTGCGTTGGAAAAATCCAGATCAAA
>JBFLWI010000002.1:0-35166 GCA_040757675.1 Thermoproteota archaeon
CCTTCTTCCTCTACTCTTTCGGTTGCAACAAACCCACATGTGTTACAAAACATCTCTCCTGTACTTCCATCTGTCAACATTGATCCTTTTGCGCAACGTGGACAGCGGTCAGTGCTTCGTTGAGTTTGTGTCATAAGGTGAAATCCATCTTTTGATTCTATATATAAACATTTATCAAAATTTATCTATTATAACGTAATTTTTGAGGCTAAATTGGTTTTCGTGTTTTGGTGTTACATGATTGCAAATCGGAACGATAAGGATTTCTGATTTTTTTTGCTTGCTGCAAAAATTTGGAGAAAATTTTTAGCTAATCTTTTTTCAAACAAAAGCTCAATTCACAGATTCCAAAATCAAATCTGATTTTTTCAGATGATTTCTTTGGATTTTTTTGTAGAAAATCTTTTGCACAAAATAAGACAGTAAAATTTTATCCAATCAGTTCTTCAGACCCAATAAACGATAGCCTTATATAGTATCGGTTTGAGGGACTACTATAAAAATGGAAAAGTGTCCATTGTGCGGTGAACAAGTCACGTCCACACACGGCGTACATGTTCATATCAAAAAAATCCACCCCCAAAGCATTCTAGCGCAATAAACTAGTGCGATTTTGTTTTTTATTTTCTATACGTTCCCTATGGTATTCCATCTTTTGGTGAAATCTATTTCACACCTTGCAATTTCAATAAACTTCAGAAGACCAGCCATGACAAACTTCCAAAAGTCATGGTCCAGACCGCCAACACCGAGCATATCTGAGAAGATCAACGACGTAGTCAAACCAAAGGGCGCGCTAAAACCAAGAATTGAGCATGCTGTGAGGAACCTTCACAATCAGATCTCAAAACTTGATGGAATGCTTAACAAACTAAGGCAAAGAGACGAAAAGCTGTTCCAGAGAATAGTTGCGGCAACCCAGAAACACGACATTCACTCAAGCAAGGTTCTAGCAAATGAACTAGCCGAGGTCCGAAAGGTCTCAAAGATGCTAGGCAACGCAAGAACCGCACTGGAGCAAATAGAACTAAGACTTACCACATTCCACGACCTAGGAGACACCGTAGTCACGATTGCACCAACAATCGGACTGATGCGAAGTCTGAAATCCTCACTTGGCAAGTTCATGCCGGAGGCAGACAGAGAACTAGGCATGATGACGGAGATGCTAAACGGCCTCATGATGGAGTCGTTCCAAGGCGAGTCCGCGTTTGGTATGGATCAGTCACTCAACGAGGAGTCAGAAAAGATCCTAGAAGAAGCAGCAGCCGTTGCAGAAACGAGTGTGGGAGACAAATTCCCATCAATGCCGGTCAGCACAAAATCTGCATCCTCAACAAGATACCTCTAAAGTATCTTCCCATTTTCTTATTATCTAATACAATTCCACCGAGTTCTATACTTTTGACCTTGACTCTTTGATGCTTTTTACCCTGTTTTCTTCGCCTTCGACTATGCTATCTATGTTGGCAAGCTTGTTGCGTAGGCTGCTTATAAGGGCACCAACCTCGTCTGCCTCTTTTTCCACCTGAGCCCTTTTGCTGGAGAGCTCCCGAATTCCGCGATTTTCCTCTTCGATGTACTCGCTTACTTTGGCTAGCTTTTCTTTTAGGTTCTTGATGTCTACGGACTCGTCTTCGATCTCCTTTTCAAGCCTGGTTCGCTTGTCTTTGAGATTCTTTATCATGAGACCTACATAGTCTATAGCTTCTTCGAGCTTGGCACGCTTGTTCATAAGTTCGCCAATACCAATATCAGATGTGGTCTTGGGCTGTTCCGCTATGTGTTCCGCTGTGGATTGGGGTCTTTCTTCTTCCATGACACCTGCATTGGATTCTGGTTCACTCTTCTTGAATTTTTCAAACATGTTACCACGGATTGAGACCTATACTGATTGATGCCTAATAAAGTTAGGGCAGATCCTTGCGACCTTGGATTGTGGCTGTGCGTTTGTTTTTGTCCCCCGCGCCAGATTTTGGTGATTTTTTGTCGTTTCAAAGACCTGAAATGGCTGTTCCGCTATGTGTTCCGCTTTGAGGTTTCAAAATGTCCCTAATGAATCCTGCCCACTATACTATAGGCATGTCAAAACAACAATACCGCTCAGAAATGGGCATAATGGGAGATATCTTGAACGTGACAATGGAAGGAGGAAGACAAGGAACCATCGTCTCTGCAATTTCCAGACGAGCAAACCTTTCGCACTATGCCGTAATAGAAAAGTGCGAAAAACTCTCAAACGCAGGCTTGGTCCAGTCCGTCAGAACCGACAAGAACCGACTTTACACGATAACCGAAAAAGGCATAGAGTTTGTCCAAGAATTCCGCAAGTTCCAATCCATCCTAGATTCACTAAATTTAAGGTATTAACCATGAAAAACCAAGCGGCAGTACTCTGTAACTTACAGGACGCTCCAGACGTAGAAGGAATGCTTTTTGTAAGGATTACAGATATCCTCAATAGAATGCTAAAAGCGCCTCTCATAGCGATAGGAATACTCCTAGCAGTAGTACTGCCTGCTCAACATTCTTTAGCTCAGTCGCGTACTCTGGACTTTACCATATATCCTGATGGCACAACCCACATCTCACAGGAAACTCTGGCCGATCCGCAAGAGCCGGAGATAACAATTCAGCTTTTCGGAACGGCTATTGACAACTTTGTGGCCCAAGACGAAAACGGCATACTATTGTCGTATGATATTGGCGAGGGGGAGGCCACCATCCAGACTTTTGGTGCCAACATAGTTTCTGTTGATTATGATAGTTATGATCTAGTTTCAAAAAGAGGCAAAATATGGACCTTCGAAATCAACTCGCCTTTTTCTTACTCACTTGTCATGCCAGAAGACACCGTAATCGTAGGGATGACCAACTTCCCAGAATTGGTAGAGACAATAGACAACAGGCAAAGACTGCTTCTTCCAAAAGGAGAAAACGAAGTGGATTACTTTTTTGGGGTATCGGGTCCTGCACAATCTGCCTCAAACACAATAGACAGATCTAGGGTCTTCATTGAGCAGCTAAACAGCCAAGGAATCGAAACCCCCAAGGCCCAAGTTAAACTAGATGAAGCAGTCATGTTCTTTGAGAACAAAAAATATGATGACGCAGAAAGATCTGCACTAGAAGCGCAAAGAATTGCAGCCGAGGAACAATCATCCAAAAACTCTACATCTCCATCAAACACCATCTTCCAATCGCTTAGCAACAACGTCGTAACTATAGCAACATCCATTGCTGCAATAGGAGGCGCAATTACCACCATTACCTTGATTGCAAAGAGGACCAAGAGTGCAGTCAAAAAGACGATCGAGCCGTTCCTTGACAAGGAGGACAGACCTGAAGAAGACATAGGACTAGACGAGGTTGAAACGCCTCAGATGCGAGAAGACGACAAGCAACTTGTTGCCTTTTTAGTGCAAAACGGGGGTCAAGCCTTTGAACGTGACCTGCGAAAAAAATTCCTCTTGCCACGCACGACAATGTGGAGAGCAGTCAAACGTCTAGAAAGGCAAGGTATTATTGAGATAGAAAAAAAGGAGTTCCAAAACTTGGTAAAACTGAAGAGAAAACCGGAGGAAGGACAATGAAAACAGTTCTTGCGTTTGTGTTGATGGCACTCGTGTTCAGCATGGCAGTTGGCACGCCTATGGTGTTTGCCGATGCCAAACTAGATTCACTAGTCAACCTTGCAACCCAAGCAAGATCCCAAGTCAAGCTGCAACTTGACAGGATTCAGAATGTCTCGGATGAGACAAGGAATCTCTACGAACAAGGAAACCAAGAAACCGACTTGTTGATAGCAGCGGCAAGACAGGGAAACATCGAGGAATCAAAACAGCACTTTTTGGCTGCAATGAAGATCTTCAGACAGATCACACAAACGTTCTCAGACTCGGCACAAACCATGGCATCCCTCAAATCAACGCCGGCACAAGCTCCACCGGTGCCAGAATTTGACTATAGAAACGCACTCCACAGGATTGAAAATACGGTCAACATGCTAAAGTCAAGTGCTGTAAAGAACAACCTCCCTGTTGATTTTGCACGAATTGACGGCCTCATCCAGACTGCTAAGACAAGCATGGAAAGCGGTGACATGGCAACGTTGGAGAAAACCTATGGCGAGCTAAAAACTGCAATATCGGAAATGCAGAAAACAATAAGAGAGCTAATCACGCAGCGCTCAAACGACAGAGCCAAGCTATTTGTAAACAGCTACATAGCTAAGATCGACGCAATACTTGCACAGGCAAAGGAGCTGAATCTATCTGACGAAGATATCGCCAAACTCACCAAGGTAAAAGAAGAGCTTGCCTCCACTAGCGATCCAAATCAGATAATCATCAAAATAAAGCGATATTCTATTACCATAAGTACCGAGTCTGCAAACCTTCAGGAAAAACAGACGCGTGCGGCCCAAGAAAGAGCTCCCCCTGAAGAGACACGCCAGGAAGAACCTCCAAGGGCAGCCGATACGGAAGTCAGTCAAAAAGAAGACGCAAAAAACCAAAGAACGGCAGACGAGATAACGCAGCTAGAAAGCAGGATGGCACAAATCCAGCCACACGTAGATGAGTCAATCAAACCCAAGTTCACAAGGGCCGAATCACTTTTGTCAAAGCTCAAAAATCAAGAGTTTACAAACGTCTCCGATTACAACAGAACTGTAAAGATGGTGGATATGTTACTTGACCAAATGGAGCGATACGTCATGTCTTTGCAGGACGGCACCTCAGTACGTGATACAGGTGAACAACAAAATCAGGACACTGAGTCTGAGCCAAAACATCCACAAAAAAAGTACAAATAAAATCACAAAACTTCATATAGATTTTCTAAATCAGCAAAACTAAATGGCTTCTAAGCAGATTAGTGTGGGTGTGGGCATTCCAATGATTGTAGTCGGCGCACTAATGGCTTTTCTGTGGGCTCCAACAAACACCGAGTTCTTGGAGACGATAGAATTTGTGGGAGGGCTGATTGGGATCTTGGGAGTCATATTTTTCGTAGCTGGCCTCTTCTACGCAAAAGAACCCGTTTTGTCGTAAACACAATTATACCAACTCAAGGAAGATCGTCTGCTTGAAAGTAAGACTTTTTGAGATATTCACATCAATTGAGGGAGAAGGAATTCTGTATGGTACAAAGACACTCTTTGTGCGGCTTGCGGGGTGTCCATTCAAGTGTTTTTACTGCGACACAAAGGAGGCACTTCCTCTTGAGTCGGGCACGGAATATGAAATCAGCAAGGCCTGCGAGCTGATACAAAGCCATCTAAAGGACAAAACCTACAAGGTAAACTTTACAGGCGGAGATCCACTGGTTCAGGCAGAGGCGGTTGCTGAGCTTGCAAAGTTTGTACAGTCAAAACATATTCCCACATATCTAGAATCGTCATGCTTTGATGCAAAGAAATTCGAGCAGGTGTTGCCATACATCGATTTTATCAAAATAGAGCTAAAGACACTCGACTCGGAGTTCGTTGACGCAAAACATTATTCTACGCTTTTGGAAAATGCACTGCAGTGCCTCAAGGTAGCAATCGAGACAAAAAAATCAACCTACATCAAAATAGTGGTGAGCTCAAAAACGCAAGCAAACGATTTTGAGGATCTGGTTAAAAGGATCTTCAAAATAGCTGACCCTAAAGATCTTAAGGGTTTTATAATACAGCCCACCTACGGAATATCAGAACCAAATTTGGAAAAACTTTTGAGTTTTTATGATATTGCATACCAGTTTTACAGCGAGGTGCGTGTGGTACCACAACTCCACAAACTTATGGGAGCACCATGATGAACAAAGAAAGAGTAAAGAAGCTAGTACGTGAGCTAATCATCGAATTAGGCGAAGACCCAACAAGAGAAGGACTGCGCGACACGCCGGACAGAATTGCTGACATGTACGAGGAGATCTTTTCTGGGTACGATTCTGACTCGGAACTATCGGTCCAATTTTCAGAAGACTCCGACGCAGTCATTGTAAAGGACATTAACTTTTACTCCATGTGTGAACACCACATGCTCCCATTCTTTGGCAAAATAAGCATAGCATACCTTCCAAACGGCAGAGTCTTTGGAGTATCAAAGCTCGTCAGGCTTGTGGAAAAGTATGCCAAACGCCTACAAATCCAAGAAAGACTCACAAAAGACATCGCAGACGAGCTGTACTCGCAAGGAGTCAAAGGGGTAATTGTGATATCTGAAGCAGAGCATTTCTGCATGAAGATGCGGGGAGTCAAAAACGACGCTACCATGACTTCTGCTGCATACCGCGGAGTATACGAAAGAAAGGAAAACCGCGAAGACATTGTTGCAATGATCCGCAACACCAGATCATCTGTTCTCTGAAAAAATTAAATAGTGACACAATCGGCTAGCTTTTCATGGGAGTCCACAACAACGTCCACATCCCAAAAGAATCATGGCCATACTTTACATGGCTTGCAATCGAGTTCTTTATTGTGATGGCAATAGCAGCACTTAGCTCAAGGGAGATAGTCAATGTTGTTGCAAAAGACATGGATCCTGCGATGCAGAACTGGGTTTTCTTTGGCGTAATTGGCGTAATCTACCTAGTTTGGTATATCGGCATAAGGTGGATGATCTTCAAAAAGAAGATCCTTGAGAGCCGCTGGTAATCTAGCTTAGATATTTTGTTTTGTCTTTGATTTTTGCTTTTGCAAACGCGATCTTGCGGTTGTTGCATGACTCGCACCTTCCGCAGTGATGTCTTGAGTTAGAGTAACAGCTCCATGTCTTGAATATCTTGTCTCCAAATTTTGCATAGCCGGCTTTGAGAAGGGTGCTTTTTGAAATTCCGGCAGAATAGGGCGTCCAAACTTTTACCTTGGTTCTCAGGCCGCGTCGTATTCCGTCTATTTCGCCCGCATTTAACGCAGACTCGATTTTTCTTGAAAAAGCGGGCCTGCAGTCGGGATATTTTTGATCGTCGGTATGCGCACCATAAGCAACAAGTGAGGCCTTGAGCGAAAATGCCCAAGCAGTTGCTATGCTCAAAAAGACTGCGTTTCTAATTGGGACCACTATGGAATAGTCGAATTTTGATGGAAGATTTTTTTTTGTATCTGTGAGTACGTTTGTCTTGTTGTAAAGCGACTTCATAAAATCAATTGGAACTATTTTGTGCTCTTTTAGTTTCAGTATCTTGCCCACAAGTCTTGCGGCCTCAAGCTCACGTGCGGCCCTTTGGCCATACGAAAAGGTGATCCCGTAAAGGTCGTACTTTGAGCTAAGGTATGCACCAAGACACAACGAGTCCAATCCTCCGCTGAGGATTACTACGGCTTTTTTCAATTTTTGATCTTTGTCCCGTCGGCAGGCTTGCAAATGATTGTGGTACTGTCAGTCTTGGCGGATGCAAAACCTGACTTCATTGCGTCAGCTATTTTTTTCAATTTTGATTTCTTTGTGGCAAACGCAATTACCGATGGCCCAGCCCCGCTGATGGTGACACCTAGTGCTCCTGCTCTGAGTGCGTTATTTTTTACCGCAGAAAATCCTGGAATGAGGTGCTCTCTTGCGGGTTCGACAATTACATCTCTAATGGATCTTCCAATTAACGCGCTGTCCTTTTTTGTAAAACCCGCAACAATTGCAGCGGCGTTTGAGAGATTCGTCACTGCGTCGACAAGTTTTACCTGCTTTGGCACGACACTCCTTGAAACTGCGGTCTTTTTTGGCGGGACTGCTAACTTCGGAACTGCGACGCAAAGTCTGAGGTCTGAAGGAGGCGAGATCCTAATTACATCCAATGGATTCGTCCTGACTATTACAAACCCTCCCAGAACAGAGGCAGATACGTTATCATAATGGATGGCGCCTGCGCTTGCTCTCTCCCCGATTGCGGCGCATTCTATGAGCATGTTTGCGTCAAGGTTTAGCTTGTACAGTCTGTCAAAGGCAACTGCGGTTGCAGCAGCAGAGGCCGCACTGCTTCCCATGCCAAAACCTGCGGGGACTCCTTTTTTGATCCTAATTTGCAGACCATCCTTTACTTTGAATTTTTTTTTCATGTGTTGTGCCACAAGGCCTGCAGTGTTTTTGTTTGGAGATGTGGGGATTTGATCCGAAGTAATTATGGTAATTCCACTGTTTTTCTTTGTCAGCGTGACCTCATCAAAGAAAGCATCAAGTGCAAGTCCGAATACATCAAAACCTGGGCCTAGATTTGCAGTAGAGGAAGGCGCCCTGGCAGTAATTGACATCAATCCTCTATCTCTTCTCCTAGGTTAAGAATTCTGCTCAATGCGGCTTCTAGATTTATCAGTCCTTCGCCGCTTGCATTGGAAAGTGGAATGAGACCTTGCGCAAATCCAGCCAAATTCAAGCTGCGCAAAAGGTTCGTAGTCAACACGTAACCCTCTCCATCTGATTCGGCAGAGATTGCGGCCTCAAGAGTCTTGAGGTTTGTGGTCCATCGCAGAATCTCAGATATCTTGTCAGCTATGAGGTCTGTTTTTGTGAGGACGTTAATTGTTGGCAAACCCAGCCTGAGTCGAATGGATGTTGCCAGCAACGCCATTGAGACAAAATTTATCGCGGTAGTCACAAGCACACCGTCGTACAAAAACAGTGTTACCTTTTGCTCAGCGGTAAAATTGTTGACAAAATAAGGACCACTCGTCCTGTATGCAAAAAGCTCGATCTGTCCTGGGGTGTCAACTATTAGATAATCCGGGTTTACACTGTCTGTCTCTTGTTGGATCTCGTCGATCTTTGAAGCAATTAGGTCGTTTGCCATCATCAATGCGCCGTTTGGGCCAAGGTCGTACTGCTTCATGATTGATACGATGTCTACAAAATCTCTAATGTCAATATCTGGGGTATAGGGCAGCGAGATTATTCCAGGATCAAGATTCAAAAGAGCTGCAAAAGCGCCGTTTCTTGTATAGTACTCGTGAATTTTTGAGCTCAGCAGTGATTTACCGGAGCCTGCGGTACCTGCGACAAAAATAACTTTCAATTTCTGATGTTTATTTGTAGATAGCTTATATTTGATTCAGTTAGGGAACTTCTAAAATGAATTGGAGAATAGTAGCTTTTCTGGCAAGTCTTGTGCCCTTTGTAATAATTGCGATTCAGTTCAAGGTAAAACCAGAAGACATCTTTGCAGTCGGAATAATCAATTTCCTTGCTGCCTTTGCGGCCATGGTGTGCAAGTTATTTTTGCAGGGCGTAAAATTCCATTACATAATTAACAAATTCCACGGCCCGCTTGAAACCCTCTGGAGGACGATCTTTGTTAGAATCGGCTCCGAGTTTGTTACTCTGACTACGCCAATGTTTGTTGGCGGCGAAGTTGTCAGGATATATTGGATGAACAAAAGGGGCATGTCTACTGCCAAGGCGTCTTGGGTTGGAATATTTGAAATCGTCACAGAGGTGCTTGCAGCAGGATTTCTCTCCATTACGGCAGGCGTCGTTGCTATCTTGAGTGGCTATACTGTGATCGGCACGATCGTGTTAGCTACGGCAACGCCAATTGTGGGAATATGGCTTGGACTCTTTTTGATATCTGCAAAAAGAACATTCCAAGTTCCAAAGTGGATATCCGATCTCATCATCAAGTTTCGAAAGGAAAAGGGAATCCATTATTTAGAAAAGACAAACCAGTGGATGACTGACATCTGCACTATGAGCAGAGAAAATCTCCGCTCAAAGGACGCAAAAAAAGCGTTTGTGGTAAGCACATTAATTTCGCTTGTTTCTTGGCTTGCGTTTGGAGTTTCTTTTATGCTGATCTCTTTGGGAACACAGCATGCAGTAAATGCGCTCGAATCGATCTTTGCGGTGATGGCAGGAAATGCAATAGGGAATCTTCCGGTGACTGTTGGTGGTTCAGGCCTCACAGAGTTTGGAGTGTGGGCGTACCTAAACCACCTAAGTGACTTTAAACTGGAGCTTCCAAAAAACAGCGTAGATTGGAACACTATCATTGCATGGAGAATAGCTACGTACCAGCTGCCGATTCCAATTGCGTGGTTCTTGCTGATGAAAATGGCACTCAGAAAATATACAAAACCGCAATAGAAACTCACTTATTTTTAATCGGATCCAAGCAAAGACATGTCGCTCAAAGACAAAGTTGTCGTCATAACTGGAGCCTCAAGCGGAATAGGCGCAGCCTCTGCGATCGAGTTTGCAAAAAGGGGTGCAAAACTAGCATTGGTGGCACGAACAAAACAAAAACTCGACGAAGTACGGGAGCGCCTTGGCAAATCAGCAACTGCAATCGTGTGTCAGTGTGATGTCTCGCAAAAATCCCTAGTCAAAGATATGGCAGGAGAGGTGCTAGACAAATTTGGCACCATAGACATTCTTGTCAACAATGCCGGCTTTGCAATTTATGGTAAAGTTTCTGATCTCTCAATTGAGCAAATCGAGTCGCAGATGGCTACTAACTATCTTGGAATGGTCTACTGCACAAAACACTTTCTTCCAAAAATGCTTGAGAAAAACTCGGGCCACATTGTAAATGTCGCATCGGTTGCGGCCTCGTTCGGCCTGCCTGGCATTGCATCGTACTGCGCATCCAAGTTCGCAATGCTTGGGTTTTCGGAGGGACTGCGACACGAGCTATATGGTACAAAAATAGGTGTAACTGTGGTCAGCCCAATAATGGTAAAGACGAATTTTTTTGATCATCCGTCTTTTGCCAAGATGCCAAAATATTCGCCTACTGCACTTGATGCCAAAAGAGTGGCAAAAGCAGTAGTGTCGGCGTCTACATCATCAAGGCTCGAGATAATTGTGCCTTCGGTTGTAAGGGGTGCGGTGTGGGCAAAGCATACCTTCCCGTTTATCGTAAACCCAATAATCGGCAGTGCCTTTAGGAAACAGCTGGAAAAATAGTCACTCGGAGTCGTCTGGGCTTGCCTCGTCTGAAGCTACATCGAGCAGTTCCATTTTTTTCAACTCGAACTGGTAAATTGCATCCATGTCAATCTCTTTTTCTTTTTTGAGGAATTCTGCTACTTTTTTATCAAGTGGGGCTTTTAGGACATCAAAGACAAACTCGTATACCACACCACGCTGGCAGTCAGAAGGCTTGATGCTCTTTGGAAGATCCATTGTGACGATGTGGCGGCCGTCGCCTACTTGCTCGTAGAGCTGGGCATCAATCTTTTTGTCACCTTCGTATACTTCTAAAATGTAGCCGGTTCTAGTAGTCATTTCAGGCTTCTCAAACTTGGCATTTTTTATCCCGTCTAAAACCCAGTCTGGGAGCTCATCCTTTTTTTTCACCATAGGGCATCAGTCCTATTTTTTGTCTTTTTTGCTTTTTTGCCACCAATCAAGATAGTCGTATTGCTTGTCTTCTCTTGTCGGATCTCTTTTGTTGATCTTTTCACGAATATCGCCCACCTGTTCTCTGGTAGCATAAAGACCACACCTTTTACAGATATAGTGCTTCGTTACAGGATCAAACTTCATTGGCACTTCGATCTCTTCAATGACTTTTTGGATGCTCTCCTGGCTTCCGCTGGCAGCTTGTCGCTCAATTGCTGCCTTTCGCTCTTTTGCTAGGCATTCTGGGCAATTAACCAATGACTTTGTCAAAAAAATTTTCCATAAAAGCGTTGCCAATGATCTGGTACGCGGATTATGTCGTCATCCCTTTCGGTCAGTTCGCCCATCGAAATACCGCGTACCAGACACTCTGAAGTCGCAAAAAATGGTATTATCTCTTTGTCTTGGAGTCGAGCATCTCGGCTGCAAGCTTGGCAGTAGTTTTTGCGCCGTCTGAGACAAAGTTCTGCTGAAACTGCTGAATTGCCTCTTGGAATCTGTGATAGTTGTTTTTCAGCTCAAAAATGGCAGCTATGACTTGTTTTTTGCTGTTGGCCTTGACGCCCAATCGGTGCTCGTGTGCCCAACGGATCTGGTTTGTCTGTTCATCGTAGACAGGGATGCCGATTATGGGCTTTCCTTTGATTCCAATTATTTCGCCCATGGCTGTATGTGAGCCGTTTACTACTGCGTACTTGCAGTGCTCAAGGGCGGCCTCTTTTTGTTGCTCTGAGAGAAAGCCGATATCGATTTGAACCCAGTCGACTTTCCTTTCATAGGCCTCAGAAATAGAATAAGCTTTGCCGTCTCTTGCCAACACCCTGTCTATTGATGGGTCTTGGGTTGCATGCGAAATCACTCTTTTCTCGTTTTTCATTTCGTCTGCGTGGAAAACCTCTTCGTATTTCCGCCCGGTCGCCTCGTTTGTAGATTTGTTTCCTGTGCGCATCCAGTAACCAAAATCGTCCTGCTCCAAGAGCCTCTCAAGATCTGTCTTGTTGTCCTGTACATGATTCTTTTTGGAAGCAAAGTGACCGGCATATACTATTTTGTCTTTGAGCTTTTCTGGGAAATTCAGGTTATACTCGCAAAGAGTGTAAGGTGGAGGCGAGTCCGCTACCACTATCTTGGTTGCCTTGGCAATCTGTTTTGCAATAAAACGGACTCCTGGGTAAAAGTAAAACCTAGACTTCCACAGCTTTGGCATGAACTGGTTGGTAACAAATATTGAATCGACTCCTCTGTTTTTTGCTAATATGTTCGGCCCCATGTCGCCGTCATTTATCACAAGGTCAAATCCAATCGAGTCGAAGAGCTCGGCCTCTTTTTTTAGGTAGCTTCTTACTTGGTTTATGAGGGGGGGATTGCCACGTATGGGCAACGCAAAGTTCAGCATGGACAGAAAGATGCTTGGGCCATAATTACCGTCAATTGGGGTCGGCATCATGATTTTGTGTACGTTTTGTTTTTTGTCTTGGAATTTTTTTACTAGCTTTTCATAGATCTCGCCCTTACTGGCATAATGAATCTCGTACTCGTCTTTGAGGTAGTTCGGCAGCTCGTCATTTAGAGACATCATTCTGGAGTAGTGCCCGTTTCCCCACGAATAGATGAACTGGCCTATCTTTTTCACAAATTCACATCAAAAACAGCCAGCATAAATTTTCAATGCTTGAGGGCATCTAAGATGTCGTGTATGTTGTTTGGTCCAAGCTTGACTGTGATGGTCTGCCTTGACCTGATTGCTTCGTTGACCAACTTGGAGGCATCCAGATCTGACTTGACAAACTTGGCAAGGCCGAGCCTTTCGATTCGGTGCAGGTATTTGCCAAGGCCTATCTCTTTTGCAGTAAAAAGAATCTCGTCGCCGATTCCTGAGAGTGGGATCCAAGGTACAAGTTTGTTTTTGGTAACAATCTGTAGATTTTTCTCAATAAACCAGATTGGAAATGCCAGCGGAGAGAGTGGCAGGGAGACTCTGTGTATCTTGTGTTGCTTTGCAACAAAACAGGCAATCTCCGACGCAGCGATGATCTTGAGCTGGAATGATTTGGGTGTGTCTTTGATGCGAAGTGCAAAAAAATCCAAGCTGACTTGGGGGTTGAGTGTCCGCGGCAGAATTCTGTTTACGATCTTGACTAGCTCTAGGAGATTTGCCTCGTCAGTGTAACACACAGAAATTTTGGCATCAAAACCCTGCTTGATCGATTCAAGGCACGAAACTGCGGACAACTCGTCGTAAATACAGCAGACAATTTTTTGGTTCTGCGAGTTGTAGGGAATACCACCGTGTCCTTTGTCGGTAAAGATGGAAACGTACGCGTTCTTTTTTGTCAAGTAACAGTAAACCAGCTTGTCGTGTTTTTCTTCGGTCCCAGGTCTGCAATCCATACTTGCTAGCTTGTCAATGAGTGATGCAGTTGCTGCCACTTCGACATCCTTTGGCAGATATCCTGTTGAGCGGCCCTCGACTTTGACAAAAAACTGCTCTCCTCGCAAAAGCAAACTAGTTCCAACTTTTGCGATAGCAGAAACAATCGAGTCGAACTTGTTTTCGGTGCGTCTTGCGATTGCGACACGTTGGATTCCAAACAACATGTTGATTGCAGATGAAGCAAAGACTGGGTCATTTGCTTCAATTATGATAAGCTCATCGTCTCTGGCTATCTTGGCAAACTGTTGATTTTGAATTTTGAGAATCTTTTTGATATTGTCTATGAGGGCTGTCTGCTTGTTTTTGGCAAAAATTGAAGGAAAAACAACTACAAAGGAGCTCTCAGCCATTTTTCTTACTTGTGTACAGCTGTTTAAATTTTGAATGATTGCGAGCAGCACGTAATAATTATAAAACAAACTCAGGCCACAATCTGGTGTGGCAAAGTTCACACAAGACGAAATTGACAAAATTAATGCTAAGCTAAAGACGCCTGAGGATGCCTTGAAGTGGGCGTATGACACTTTTGGTGACAAAATTGCAAAAGCTTCAAGCTTTGGAGCAGAAGACAGCGTAGTCACAGATATGATAATGAAGGTAAATCCAAAGGCCAGATTTTTCACACTGGATACTGGTAGACTCAATCAAGAGACATACGATGTTATGGATCAAATTGCAAAAAAATACAACATCAAATTCGAAGTGATGTTTCCTGACGCAAACGAGGTTCAGGAGATGGTGCGCACAAAAGGGATCAACTTGTTTTACGAAAGCGTCGAAAACAGAAAGTTGTGCTGTGAGATACGGAAGGTTCACCCACTAAACAAAATACTTTCCACACTTGACGCGTGGATTACAGGCCTGAGGCGCGATCAAAACGAAAACAGAGCAAAAGCAGCAATGATAGAAATCGACAACCTACATGGCGGCATAATCAAAGTAAATCCGATAATTGACTGGAACTGGGATCAAATTATGGCATACATCAAAGAACACAAGTTACCATACAACAAGCTACTTGACAAAGGATACACCAGCATCGGCTGTGAGCCGTGTACTAGGGCCATCAAGCCAGGCGAGGATCTCAGAGCAGGCCGTTGGTGGTGGGAGTCTGACACGCACAAAGAATGTGGTCTCCATATGGACCATACCAAAAGATGACCACACATGATGGTGTTATCAGACCTCATGGCGGTAGGCTGATAAACAAAATAACTCAGAAAAACCCCGTAGGTACATTTTCGATTACAATCAGCGAGGACTTGGCAAACGATGTGGAAAACATAGCTGATGGCATATTCAGCCCACTTGAGGGATTCTTGGGCCAGCAGGACTTTGAGTCTGTAGTCTCAAAAGGCAGGCTTGCAAGCGACTTGGCATGGACGGTTCCAATTGTTCTTGACGTGGACAAGGAAACTGCGACAAAAGCAAAGCAGGCAGGAGATGTCCTACTTGGAAGCGAATCAAACGGAGAATGCGCCATACTGCACGTGGAGGAGGCTTACACATTTGACAAGAAAAAAACGGCCCAAGCAGTTTACGGCACAATCGATGAAAACCATCCTGGTGTTGCAAAGACATTTTCGATGAAGGAATACCTCCTTGGCGGCAAAATAGATTACATCAAAAGACCAAAGGACGGTCCAATAAGAAAATACAGAATGACTCCGGCCCAGACAAGAAAGGCGTTTTCAGATGCTGGCTGGAAGACGATTGTTGCTTTTCAGACAAGAAACCCTCCACACGTGGCACACGAAATGTTGCAAAAAGAGTCACTGATCGCACACGACGGTGTCTTTGTGAACCCCTTGATTGGCAAAAAAAAGTCAGGTGATTTTGTAGACGAAGTTATTTTGGAATCATATCTGGCAATGATTCAAAACTATTACCCCCAAAACAGGTGCAAGCTTGCCACACTTCACACGGAAATGAGGTATGCCGGACCAAAGGAGGCAATACACCACGCCATAATGAGGCAAAATTATGGCTGCACAAACATCATAATAGGTCGAGACCACGCCGGAGTCGGAAAATACTATTCTCCTTTTGCAGCGCAGGAGATATTCTCACAATATCCGGATCTTGACATAAAACCACTCTTTTTCCCTGCGTTATACTACTGCAGAAAATGCCTCACATTCACACATGAAAGGGCGTGCCCTCATAACTCAGAGTTCCACGAACAGATAAGTGGAACGAAGCTTCGCGCACTAATTGACGAGGGAAAGCCACCATCCGAATTTATTATGAGGCCCGAAGTGGTCAAGGTAATCATGTCGCACAAAAAACCATTCGTGGAATAGATATGAAGCTCTTACTCTTGTTGATGGTAGTTGTTGCGTCTACTCCCGCATTTGCCCAAGAATTCACAAACCCCTCGCTTGTGCTACAGCACGTAAACATAGCTCCTGCTGATTTCAACAAAGCAGAATCGGATATAGTCATAGTGCCGTTTGAAAAGACGCACGGAGGAAGCTGGCAGATAACAATTCAAAATAGCTTGCTTTACGCAAACCCAAAAGGCAATGCCGTCCTAAGACTATATGATGCAAATATCAGCGATAAATATCTTGAAATAGGAATGGGCAGCCCACCTGAGCGAAAATTCTGGGTTGCAATCAACTTGCCAGACCAAGGATACGTTCCGGCTACACGACTTGACAAGGATGGCTGGTACGACGGCTCAAAGATAATTGTAGCACACAGCGATGCGCAGGGAGTATCGGTTGGCAATGGCAAAAGAATAGTTGTGAGCAACTTTAATTTGCAAGACTTTGTGGTTGGTAGCTATGCAGTCTATGGAATGACAGATGAAACAGATCCACCCGCAATAAATTCCGGAAGCTTCAACATGGAGATCCTTTCTGGAGACGTTTCAAAAAACCCAATACACTATTATCCGTTTTATGTGACTGGCGCAGTCGGCGCAATAATTGGAATACTATTGATACTCAAGAAGCGTTCCTAGTCTTGTAGTAGTTACATAGTTTTTTTATCTTGCATGCATGACACATTGGTGAAATAGGCTTGCAGATGTTTTGGCCGTACATGACAAACGTGTCGTTGATCTGAAGCCAGTATTTCTGTGGAACCCTCTTCATTAGCTCAAACTCAGTCTCCTCTGGAGTCTTGGTCTTGACTAGGCCGAGCCTGTTTGATATTCGGTGCACATGAACATCTACGGGGATTGCAGGCTTTTCAAAGGCGTAAACTAGTACGCAGTTTGCCGTCTTGCGGCCCACGCCTGGAAGGCCCACAAGCATGTCTAAATTGTCTGGGACGGTGTCTCCATATTTGGAGTGGATTATCTTTGCTACGTCGATTATCCTCCTTGATTTTACGCGGTAGAACCCAATTGGCTTGATTATTTTCTCTACGTCTTTTACTTTTGCAGCAGCGAGAGCTTTTGGAGTCTTGTACTTTGAAAACAATTCTCTGACTACTTTGGTTGTGTTTTCATCTTTTGTTCTTGCAGACAGGATTGTTCCGATCAGTATTGCAAAAGGATCTCCTTGCTCTACATCGTGTAGCTGCCGCAGTGCAGTCATCCTAGGAGGCCTCACCTCGTTCATGGTCTGAATCATGCCACGCAGAATCTTGTCCATCTTACTTTGAGAATCAATTATTCAATAATAAGTTAAAGCTCGCCAAGATATTATAGTGCAGAAACTCATCACTAGATGTGGAGCTTACAAAAGACGAAGAGCTTGCACTAAAAGGCGAATATGGTGAAACTCTTCAGACTGCATACAGAATTCTTGTAGCAACAGGAGAGGCGACAAATGCGCAAAAGCTCATCCAGATAAACTGGGCGCACCTATCTGGTGTCAACTACAACACCATTGGGGATGCAGGAGAGGAATTTCTCTCAAAGCTGAGTCAGTCCGCCAAAGTAAAGGTGATGACTACGGTAAATCCAATGGGTTTTGATTTTGACTCCGTCTCAAAGTACAATCTGTCGGAGGATTTCATAAAAAAGCAGCAAAGCATCAAGGACTCTTATCTGCGAATGGGAGTGACGCCGTCATTTTCTTGCATTCCTTATGAGATATTTGATTTGCCAAAAAAAGGCACTCAGGTATCTTTTGCGGAAAGCAACGCGGCAATCTATGCAAACTCAATTGGCAACCTCAAGACAAACAAAGAAAGCGCGTTCTCGGCTTTGGCAAGCGCACTTACGGGCAAAAGCCCATACTCAGATCTCAGGGTGGATGATGCGCCAAACCTCACAATACAAATGAAGATCCAAAACCCAGACGAGCTTACCTTTGGGATGCTTGGGTTTTTTGCGGGCAAAATAGCTGATAACTCTGTTGGGATCTCGGGAATATCAAAAATGGACAAGCGCAGCTGCAAGTCGTTGTGTGGTGGTATGGGGACGTCTGGAAGGTGCGGCAAGTTTCTTTTGGAGGATGTTGCGGGCTCAGAGAAGGTGGATTTTGACAAAAAAGAGATGCAAAATATCTACGACGAGCTAAATACATCAGACAAAGGTGACATCATAACTCTTGGTAGCCCACAGTTGGGCCTCGAGGAGATATCGGATCTCTCATCAATGCTGAAGGGAAGATCATTTAAGAAGAGATGCATGGTGTTTTGTCCAAGGGCCGTCCGTGACCAGGCGCGAAAGCTTGGATATACAAACGAGCTGGAGCGAGCAGGCTGTGAAATTCTCACAGACTGCTGTACGTGTCTTACGCCACTGATTTGTCCAAGCGATATAGATTCGGTTACAACAAACAGTATCAAAGGCGCATACTATCTGAAAAATTCTAACAAAGTAAATGTCAATTTAAAGCCACTTTCAAAGATAATCCAAGAAGATACAAAATGACACTCAAGGTGATAGTCGGTGGGAAGGCAAGCGGCTCGGTTCTCAAAACAGATATGCCAATTAATTTTCTTGGCTCAGTTGACAAAAAAACAGGAATCATAAATGACGATAAACACGACTTGACAGGTAGGTCGCTAAAAGGCACAGTTCTTGTTTTTCCACATGGCGTGGGAAGTAGTGTAGGCGCATACACAATTTATTCACTCAAATCAAATGAGACAGCACCTGCTGCGATGATCTGCAAAAAAGTAGATCTCACTGTGGCCTCAGGTTGTGCACTTGCCAATATACCACTTGTGATCATAGATGAGCGGCAATATGACAAACTACAAAACGGAACACATGTGACTGTGGACACCGAAGCAGGCACAATCCTATAGTGTCACACGTACTACGTTACCGTTTGGACGTTCTTCTTTGAAGATGATCCCCTCAAATGTAAAGACTTGTGCATCTTTTTCCATCCAGCAGCCCGGGGGTAGGCCAGCCTTTTGGCATGTATAGTCAAGAAATTTTCTTTCATCCCAGCCGTATTCTTTTGGGACTTGGGGTAAAAGTAGGCCGGAATGATAGCCATGCTTGATGAGCAGGCCATCTCTACCAATTTTGATTTTTGATGGAATCTCTGCTGGTTTGTCTACTTTGAGTTGCTGTGGCGGTGTGAGCACAGTGACCTCAAAAGTAATTTTGTCAAGCTCGGATTCTCTTACTGGAAGAAAACGAGGATCCTGTGTGGCTGCCGCAATTGCAGCATCTGGCAGAGCTTGGCTGATCTTTCTTGGTAGGGTAAAACCTATGCAGCCACGCAGCTCATCTGCAAGATTTAGCGTTACAAATATTCCGGATTCGAAATCAAGCCTTGTCTTTGACTTTTCATCCAGTTCGAGTCGGCGGCCGTTTCTGACAAACTCGGTTACTATCCTTCTTGCCATCTGAACAAGAACTGCGCCGTCTTCATCTGAAATGTTATAGTTGTTCATTTATTTCTGCGATAAGTTTTTCCAAGTTTCTAATATGAGTTCCTTCCCAGTAAATGTGGTTGCAGCCTTGGCAGATCCAAAATTCATCTACGTTCTGGGATATTTTTGGCGGTATTCTTTCAACTATCAGAGTTTTTTGTACGCTACGTAGGATGCCGTTGCAGCTAGGACACCGTGCGTCTGATGCACCAAACCGATATCTTTTGATGCTCAGTTTTTTTGCGATTTCTACCAGCTGTTCTTTTTCGGTTGGGGAAACAACTTCAACTGAGTGGATATCGTGCTTTTTTGCCTTGTTTGCAAGCTGTGTGTCTTTGGTGATTATGATCCGGCCCTCCTTTTTTGCTGCCACTAAGAGATCCTCATCTTCAATATCTGCCCAATAACTGCAATCAAAACCTAGCATTCGAAGTTTTTTTGCCACTGTACCAAGCATAGAGTCTACTGCAAGCTTATCCTGGTTCATTTTTTGTCAGACCAAGATCGGTGATGTGGCTTTCGCCTGCAGGCAGAACTCGCACAAAATCGTCAATAGAGAACTGCTTTGCTATCTCCTCGCTCAGCTTTATGAATTCGACTCTGAGTCTTTTTGCAGTCTCTGTCATGTCGTTTCCACCTGGCTCAATTACTGCATAGCATATGCAATGTTTCTTTACTGGTTCGGGGGGACCACACATAAGCATATAGTGATCGTCTCGGTAAAGTATGCCCACTCCAAGCTTCAGAGTCGGAACTTTGACAAAATTTTTCTGGCCCTCCAAAACAAATGAGCCCTTTGCAAGGAATTGGCCACTTGGTGCCCCCTTCTTGACCTGTTCTGGGTTCACCCAATATGCGCTGAGTCCGTACATTGCTTCTCGCCACGCCCGACTAAAGCAGACCGTTGCTTGCGCTACCTCATTTATGGAGTCAAATGGTATGGACTCTGGCACGTCCTTTAGAATGAAAAACGGTGAACCAAATATCTCTGCATGAAATACCTTGTCTGATTTTGCAAGCTGTTTTCTGATTATGGCAGAGTTTGATGAAGAGTCCCTCCCGCCTATTGCCAAGAGGCCATCTGATGTGTAAAACCACCTGTATCTTTCAAACCATTCTTTTTTCTTAAACTCTGTAAAAAGTACGGAATTCTTTGTTGTTTCTGATTGCGATTTCAGCTTTGCAAGCTCTTTTTGATTTTTCAGCTTTAGCGCTTGAATAGAGTCTATTGCGGCCAACTGGCGCTTTGACTCGTCAAAAAGTGTGGATGCGATAGCAGGAATGGAAGAATCCTCTCTGATCTGGATTTTTTCGTTGTCGATTTTCAGAAATGATACCCCTCTTTCCCTTACGAATTCAGCATTCTGGGATTTTAGCTTCTCAGATGCAAGCGAGTCGGTTATGGAGGTTACCCCACTTGATGTCACAGAAAAAAGAAATTTTGCCAAATGAGATATCTTTTCGGCCCTTTCTTTTACCTGCTGTACTGCCTTGTCTTGCTCCTCTATTCTGCTTTGAAGGTCTGCTATCTTTTTATCAAGTGAGCTTGTCTGGGTTGCTTTGCCTTTCTCTAGGAGTATTTTGGAAAATGCTTTGTCCAGTCCTTCCATGAAGCTTGGAATCTTCTCAAATTCTGCTTCTTGCGTCTCAATCATGACTGGGTATACTTCAAGGCCGTCCTGTGTCTTGACAATCACTGGTTCGTGATTTCCATTGACTATCTTACCTACAAGTGATTTTGTTGACTGGACTATACTTTTGATCTGATCAGGTGTTAGCGAATCTGCAGGAGAATCAAAGTTAACTTTTGCCTGACGAAGTATCTCTTCTGCATATTTTGCAGGCAGTCCAAACGTTCTTCCAAACCAGCGCACTATTGGGGTGGATATCGATTCCAACTCATCAAAGTTTTTCTCATCAATATCCAATACGTTGAGACCTTTCTGTGGTGGCGGAACGTATGTCGCACCAACACGAAGCTCTCTGTGTCTTACTTGAATCGAATGCAGCAAGGCCAAGATCTTGAGATCATTGTTGCAAAGCAGAATGTTGCCGTCGCCAAAAAACTCGCATACCAGAACAAACTCTTTATCAAAGCCAGCAAATCTGAGGTACGCGATTCGCTCAACGCCGAGCTGCTCTACTTTGACAAGTTTGAGTCGCAAGAGGTCGTCTCGGAGTCGTTTAACCAATTTGTTTTCCTGGATCTGGTCGATTTTGATTCTAGTGAGCCACATACCTATTGACGACACTACCAAAAACAAATCGGGCTTTTCTGGATGGTGTAGCTTGATTAAAATGCTGTCTTGATTTATCGAGTAAATGTTGTTTACATAGTACCCTTGCGTTACTTTTGATATCTCATCTACAAGGAAAGTGAGCTCTATTCCAGCTAGTGCCATGAGAACTCATTGAGAATCTAAAATATACTCTTACTGATGACACACATGCGACCAAACATTTTAAACCAGTCACAATAGAGTCAACCTAGAAATTTCATTGAAGCACCCAAAGAAGAAAAAGGCGCCAGAGCCAGACGACTCCAAAAAAAACGATGAGCAGCCAAAAACAGAACCAGTCGACAATCAGGACGAAATGGCTAGAAGAAAAAAACTACTAGATAGGCTGTTTTGGATTAGAGTAGGGCTTGCTGCAATAGCTGGCGTCATGGCCACCTTCTTGTTTGAATCAATTGAGGGCGAAGAAAGAAGGTGGGCTTCAATTGGTTTTATGATTGCAGTTTTCATAGGTTCGGTAATAATCGGCAAAGGAATGAAGATAGGTCTACCACCATCTGACAGAAAAAAAATCGTCACAACTGGAATTGGCAGCTACGTGTTCCTCTATCTGTTCATGTGGATACTCTCGTATACCCTGATTCACCACTCAGACATGGGACTCAATCCCCTAAACCCAATGTAGTATCATGTGGAAATACAAAACTCCGGGAATTCCAGACGAATATTTTGAGAGAACAGAGCAAGTGCCGATAACAAAAGAAGAAGTGCGAGTAATCCAGCTGAGCAAGGCAAGGCTTGCAGAGGGAAACACAGTTCTGGATATTGGCTGCGGAAGTGGCTCCATAACTGTAGAAGCGGCACTACAAGTAGGCAAACAAGGAAAAGTATACGCAGTAGACTTTGATCCAAGCGCAGTTGAGCTCACCAAAAAAAATCTAGAAAAATTCGAAATCCCAAACGCAGAGCTGATTTTAGGTGACGCCAAACAAAAAATCCCGAACCTGCCTCAGGCAGACGCAATATTTGTAGGAGGGACGGGCGGTGACACAAAAGACATAGTCAAGCTTTGTCATCAGAGACTCAAGTCGGGTGGAAGAATCGTGGTTGGAATTATTTTGATTGAAACGCTTTATGCCGTACTTGACGTGATGAATGGTCTTGACTTTAAGGAAGTAGACATCACACAGATCACCATCTCAAAGAGCAGGAAAACGTCTACTGGGACGATGATGCTTGCAAGAAATCCGGTTACTGTAATTTCTGCAACAAAAAGCTAGACAATCGCTTTTAACTGGGAATTTTTGATCCAAAACATGCACGAGCTTGTCTGTGTTGGATGCGGACCCGGCGATCCAGAACTACTGACAGTAAAGGCAGTCAAGGCAATCCAGAGTGCAGAAATAATTGCGTGTCCGACAGCAAAGGAGGGTAAGCCAAGCATCGCACTATCTGTGGTAGAATCGCTAATTGACAAATCAAAGCCTGAGATAGTCAATCTAGTCTTTCCAATGGTAAAGGATAAAGATACGTTGGAATCAACATGGGAAAAAAATACCAAGATTCTTGCACAAAAAGTGCTTGAGGGAAAAAAAGTAGTCTATCTTACGGTAGGTGATCCGTATCTCTACAGCACATGGATATACCTGCACCGTGAATTGCAGACAAAATACCCAGAGATCAAAATATCTGTGATTCCTGGAATAGTCTCGATGTTTACGTTCGCATCAAAGGTCGGGATCAGCTTGGCAGAAGGCGCCGAGACCATGGCAGTTATACCATCATGTTATGATCTGTCCCGAGTCAAAGAGACTGCAAAAAACTGTGACACTATGATATTTCTCAAAGACGGCAGATATTTTGATCAGGTAATCAAGCTGCTCAAAGAGGCAGGCTTTTCAGACGACTCAATCTTTGCTATAGGCCAAGATCTTGGAACGCCAAACGAAATAGTGCGCAAGATGAGACTTGGCGACGTAAATGAAAATACGATGACTACGAAATATTTTTCGATAATGGTGGTCAAACGTGTCTAAGGTTTACTTTGTTGGCTGCGGCCCAGGAGATCCGGATCTGATCACACTCAAAGCAAAAAAATTATTGCAAAAAGCAGACGTGGTGGTGTATTCTGGTTCCTTGATTCCTCCTCAAATACTCAAAATATGCAAAAAGGCAAAGATGCACGACGCATCAGGCCTTGTAAGAGAAGAAATTTTTGACATCCTAAAGACAGACGCGCAAAAAAATAAACTCGTCATACGGCTCCACGACGGTGATCCTGCTATTTATGGTGCAATAAGAGAACAGACAGACAATCTGCAAAAAGAAGGAATAGAATGCGAAGTAGTCCCAGGCGTGACTTCGTTTTTGGCGTCTTCTGCAGCACTTGGCCTACAGCTCACATTACCCGGGGTCACTCAGACCATCATAATCACTCGTGCAGAAAAAAGAACCAAGGTGCCAGAGCAGGAACGCATCTCAGAGCTTGCCAAGCACAAAGCCACCATGATATTCTATCTGAGTGTACACCTTTTACCAGACATAGTAAAGGAGGCACTCAAGGGAGGGTACCCCAGTTCGACTCCCGCTGCGGTGGTATACAAGGCAAGCTGGCCGGATCAAAAAGTAATCACTGGCACCTTA
This sequence comes from Thermoproteota archaeon, assembly GCA_040757675.1. Taxonomy (GTDB): domain Archaea; phylum Thermoproteota; class Nitrososphaeria; order Nitrososphaerales; family Nitrosopumilaceae; genus Nitrosotenuis. Next base: position 24,426 of record JBFLWI010000002.1, read on the forward strand.
CAGGATATAGTCAAAAAAGTCTGGGCAGAAAAGATAACGAGGACTGCCATCGTGATGATCGGGGACGTGATTCAGCCCAAGTCATACGAATATTCTAAACTATACGATAAGACGTTTAGTCATGGGTATAGAAAGGCAAAAAGATCTTAGTAGTCTTGATTTTTTAAAAATAAAAGAAAAAGAGTTGATTTAGTCTTGATGGACTAAATTTGGATCTCTTATCCGGTTTGTGCACTAATAGTGCCTGTGCCGCCTACATTGACGGTCCAACGTACTGTGAGTGAGTCACCGTTGTTGAGTGTTATAGCTCCAAATGCTTGTCGTGCAAACATGGAATCAGTGCTGTCGTTAGTTGTAGAGTTGAACAGTCCAGACTCCGCAACAGTCTGCGGTCCTCCACTACTCAAAGTGAAAGTCCTTTCCATTTGGATTCTTGCAGCGTTTGTGCCAGATGGACTTGTGCTGTTAAACCAAGTCTTTGTTGTCGCTACACCTCTAGCAAGATCACCAGTGTGTTCTGCAACTAGTGCAACTTGTGTGTTGTTTGCAGCCGTTGTGCCAGAACCAATAGCAATTACATGCCATGGAGTTGACAGTGCGCCAGTACATACGCCAGTTCCAGAACCTGTTGGGTTCAGCTGGAACAACAGTCTTAGTGCACAGTTTTCACCTGTGTTTGTTATGACATTGTCAGATTGTCTGTATTCTTTGATGTTTCCATCTGCATCTCTGACCACTGTTTCTACGTGACCAGTAAACATTGCTGCAGCTTGTGCTCCACTTTCTGTTGATTTTGCGCCTAACAAGCCAGAAACGTTTGCTGTAAACATTCCTGCAACAATTGCCAAGGCTACACCCAGTATCGTTATAGTGGTATTGATTTTCATTAATTTGTAGATCTAATTGTGCTATATAGCGATAATGGAATTTTTTATTGACAATTAGCTCCAAAGTGGCATATTGTGCCTAAACCGTGGTTGAATGAAGATCCAAAATGGTTTGATAAAACAAGCACCATTTTTATTTTAGATTTACAGAATTTTGAATATTGAAGTTATACATCATTGTACCTTTGGTACTCGTTATCAATTTTTCTGTTGTATATGCGTATGAACCTATTCCTATAACCTTGTCTACTACAATGGACAAAGTATACTTTGATGGAAAGTGGACGTTTCTAACAGAATGGAAGCAAACAAGCTTAAACGAATATGTCTATGACAATGGGAAAATGACAATAGTGCTAAGATCTGCACATCAAGGTGACTTTGTTTATATTTTCATCGACGCAATAACGGATTATAATTTAGATAAAGAACTAGATAGTGCTATCATATGTTTTGATTCTAATAACGACAAAACAGAATACTCACGTGACGATGATTATTGTTTTATGACAATATTAGATGGGGGTATGGGGGTGACATACAGAGGCGACCCAACCATACAGAACTTTACAGTAATTCCAAACCATGATGAATATATTGGACTCAGCACAGTCTCTGATAATAACGATAGGTATACACCCATACCGCACCCAGGGTTTGAATTCAAAATCCCAACTCAAGTGATAGGCCGGAATAACATCTATGGGTTTTATTTCTCAGTATATGATGATCATTCCAAAAAATACTATACCTATCCACAAAATCTCACAAATACTATGATTAATTCGCCAAGTCTATGGGGAGAGATATATTCACCTGACAAATCATTACCTGAATTCAGCTTGCCTATATTGTTATTATTGCCAGCTTTAGGATTAGTCTTGTATCTTACAAGACATAAACTGGACCAGACTCTTAAAATGACGTGACAAAAATAGAAAAACAGCTAAACGATCTCAATCAACGAGTAATAGGGTGTAAGAAATGTCCTAGGCTCTATTCCTATATAAGAGAAATAGCAAGAACGCGAGTCAAGAGATTTTCAACTCAGAAATACTGGGGAAAACCATTACCGAGTTTTGGCGATCCTAACGCACAAATTCTCATAGTAGGCTTGGCACCTGCAGCTCATGGTGGAAATAGAACCGGACGTATGTTTACAGGTGACAGCTCAGGTGACTGGCTAGCCAAAGTCCTTTACAAAAATGGCTTTGCAACAATACCAACCAGTCTACATAACAAAGATGGTTTTAGATTGATTAATTGCTACATAACTGCCGCAGTAAGGTGTGCACCTCCACAAAACAAGCCTACAAAAGAGGAAATTGCCACATGCTCATACTATCTAGAACATGAATTAGCTCTGTTAACCAAGATCCGTGTTGTAATCTGTCTTGGCAAGATTGCATTTGATGCAGTTTGTGCTATACTGAATATTAAAAAAGCAAAATTTTCACACGGGCAACTAATCGGTCATGCGCATTTTACCATATTGTGTAGCTATCACCCAAGCAAGCAGAATACACAAACGGGTAGGCTCAGTTGGAAGCAATGGAATGAAATCTTTGTTAAAGCAAGCAAGATTATAAAAAAATATGAAACAAAAAAGAACTTGTCGTCTTCAAACTCTACTCGTACGTAGAAGAGCTTGATTGAGACGAAAGTCCAGATGGTGAGGGAACTGATGGGAATCTTTCCCCGATCTGTTGCTCTGCAACCGCTGATGCTTCCTGGAGTATCTTGTCTGTTTCCTCACTTGAGATATCAGAGTCGACACTGAATGCATCACCTGCAAGAGAGTCCATCATGAGTCCGCTCAATGTTTGTGTCATTGCATTCAGCTCTGCGTCAGCTTCTGGCATGAATCGTCCAAGCGATGATCTCAAACCTTTCATGGTTGACATTGCTGGACCTATTGCAACCATAGCATCGCCCAAGTCGTGAATCGTAGTCAAACGGAGTTGAACTTGCTCTAACGCCATTCTTGCATTGCTTAGCATTTTTGTGACTTTGCGTATTTCAGCTAGTTCGTTTGATAGCACTCGGCTTGCATTAGCGTCGTGTTGTTGCATGGCAGCGACAATTCGTTTAAAGAGTTGAGCGTCACGTTCGTGTAATTTGTTGAGCATTGAATCCATTTTTGATATTTGTAATTGCAGCTTGTTTACTGCAGTCTGAATTCTTGGTTTCAATGCACCTTGTGGTTTCACAGAATCTTTGATTTTGTCTGTTATGCCTGAAGTCTCTTGACGTGCCCAATTCTTTTCAAAGTTGGCCATGCGCAGATGTTTAGAATTTAATTCTTAATTGCCATAGTGCATTATAATCAACTGTTGAGTAAATTTAGCTGACAAGATGTAAATTGTAATATGTTTCACTCAAGCTATGGGGAGGATAGCTGTTTTTGATTCCGGCCTTGGGTCACTAACCATAATCAAAGCCATTCAAAAAAATACAAAAGCAGATATCATCTATTTTGCTGATCAAAAAAATTTTCCTTATGGCGGAAAATCCAAAGCTGAGCTTGAACAAATAATAAAAAATACAATAAATGGTCTAAAGAATAAATTTAATCCAGATCTTATTGTAATTGGTTCTAACACTCCATCGCTTTTACTCAACAAATTCATAAACAATGATCCACGTCTGATCGGAGTACTGCCACCATTATCATTGGCACAAAAAATCACTAAAACAAATTCAATTGCATTACTTGTTACACAATCTGTTGCAAAAAGCTCCGCATTAAATAATTTCATTAAAGCTAATTTAACATCGAAAATAAAAGTTTCAAAAATTAATTCTAGCGAGCTTGTTGAGCTTGTTGAATCTGCTAAATTCATTTATGACAAAGATTTTTGCATAAGAAAAATAATTTCAACTTTGCAAACTATATTCATCAAAAATAATATTGATACAGCTACATTGTCCAGCACTCATTTACCATTTCTATTTCCATTATTACAAAAAATATTCCCAAATGTAACATTTTTAGATCCAGCAGACGCAGTTGCAAAACAAATCATAAAAAACAAAATGTTTGTTCCATCGTCGAAAAATACTCTGAAGATTTTCACTTCAGGTAATGTTAAAACTTTTCATAATCATCTACAAAAAATTGGTATACACAATTCCGTACAAAAACTAATTTTGTAATCTAGTGTTAATGATCCGATTTTTTCAGTAACTAATAACCGAATTTATAGAATACTCGATCAAATCTCAATAAACCAAATTGGTATCATTAATTTACAAGCTTGCCATAGTGGTAAGGGTTTTTTTTCGAAAGTTCCTCACCGCTTATCTGATTTTTTAGAGGTAAATTATCTGTATTGAACAAATCAAAATGCATAGTCCAGAAGCTGAACGGATTCGGCCTTGCAGCTAAGCTAATAAAAATTTCAACTCTCAACGGCATTTCCGCAAAACCAAGTTTTCACATTTTAAGAGGTTAATTATTTTGAATGCAACAAAAATAATTTCACTATCATTAATTTTTACTTTGATATTTTCAGCATTTACTTCAACATATGGCGAGACAATGCAAAACCGTCAAGAAGAAACCACTCCACCGCACTTTGTCCAAAAACCTACCACAACAAAACTAACCAAAGATTTTACAGTTTCTATTGAGGAGGAAAAATTTGAATTTACAAAACAAGAAGTAACATTAATTCTGATAAAACAACCAAAAATAGATCATATCAGTACTCTCCAAATTTCTGAAGACATATTGTTATCAAATAACGATGGTTCAGAAAACCAAATTTATCTTACCAAACATAATCAGATCCAAGCAATATTAGAGCGCATACTAAACTATCGAAAATTCAAATTTGACAAAGTCGTAGGACTGCCATTATCTGCTGCACCTATAATGTCATGGTATGGTGATGCCATGGCAACCCTGCAGGGGAAGGGAGTTGATACTGGAGATGAAAACTTTGAGCAAATTTTGTTTGACATATTCAACATCGTATATGATGAAATCGAACAGGACTTACAGACTGGGCATATTGTTGCTGCCCTCTTAACCACAAGAGCTTACGATGATTTTGACAGACAGATCAGATTCACATTAGACTCAGCTGTACAGCAATCTTCTACAGCAGTTTTCATTTTCGCCATTGCGGCAATTTACATTATCGTAAGATCTGAAGAACCAAAAACAAAAATCCAAAATTATAACAAATTTCTATCATTTGTTTTCATTTTATTATTAGCTTCAACGATTGTTATTACCCCATTATCGATTTCCAAATCCTATTACGCCTCTGCTGAAATGGAAGACAACGCTACTGAGACTGTAGAACCACCCTTGGATTCCACCATTCAAATCCAAAATCTATCCCGCCCTGAGGTTGCTTCCCCCCTCGAATTTCTTAATGTAACTGACCTATCTTCAGAATCATTTAATCAAACCAATTCACCGAATTTAGAGAATTCGTATAATGATACGGTTTCACCCACCTCAGAACCCACCATCCCAGTCCAGACCATCCTCTCCCTCATAGAGAACGTCAGCCTAAGGGGCAGTACACCATACCAAACCAACACCACAGCCATCCCAGTCCAGACCATCCTCTCCCTCATAGAGAACGTCAGCCTAAGGGGCAGTACACCATACCAAACCAACACCACAATCTCTACTCCACTTCCGAACGCCATAAAATCATGGAATGCCAGCGCCACCACAACAGATTCCAAACTCATGGGGGCAGTAAAGGTAAACCAGACCGGCATTGTACTGGATGGTGGATTTATCAAGGCGCCAGGCAATTATACAAACCAGACAGCCAATCTTGCCGTTGCAGCATGGATAAAACCAGATTATTCAGCCGGTCCGGCAGTATTTACTATATTGTCCAAAGACCGATCATTTGAGCTGACCCTAAATAACATCTTGTATCCGCAACGCATCGTAACCTTCTCAGTATTCGATGGAATGAGATGGCACGATATACAAACAGACACCGAAATAAGTCAGAATTGGTCCCACATTGCTGCCACATTTAATGGAACAGAAATCTCAATTTACGTGAACGGTACACTTTCAAAGACTAAAAAAATCTCGCCTCAAATAACACTTGATGCCACAGGTAACAGACAAACCATCACTCCTCAGCTTTCACAAAGGAACTCTGATGTTGTAATTGGAGCAGCGTTAGATTCACGAACGGTTGATACTGCACAACGAGTATTTATAGGAAATCTAGATGAGGTGCAAATCTACGATGAGTACATTACAGCGTCGCAAATCCACTCATTGTACCAAAAAACGTTACCTGCGATTTTAACCAAATTCATATCCATAGAACCGATTCAGATCGAATTGCCACCAATTTCACTCCTTAATCAGACAAACACAAATGGTACGCTTAACACCAATGCGACGCAATATATCGTGATTCCAAAAATCAATCATACAAATCAGATAACCATCTCTACATGGGTTGATCCAGAATACAACAATCACTCAGATGAGCTCACAGTTGTATCAAAGGACAGGTCATTTGTACTATCAATAAACAATGTACTCAGCCCACAACACACGGCTGTATTTTCAGTATTTGACGGAATACAATGGACTGAGATTCAAGGAACAGGAAAAATAGAAAGCATGTCACATCTTGTGGCCGTAATTAATGAAACTAGTATTGCCTTGTACGTTAACGGTACACTACAAGAAACAAAATCTTTGCCGCGTCAATTTGTTATTTCTGATAATGAGCTTGTAACTACATCTTCGGATTCTACACATAGTGTTTCGGATATAGTGATTGGAGCATACATTTCTGTCTTAAGATCAGAATCACAACTCACAAACAAGTTCTCAGGAATAATTGATGATGCAACTATCTACAACCGTGCATTGACTGGCTCAGAAATAAAGCAATTATTTACATCACAGATTGTCGAATATGTTGCACCGTCATCAACGCCATTATTCCCAGAGGATGTCCTCTACTTTGTCGATATTGTTACTCTCATTCATACGCCAGCAGAGATAAATTCAGAGCAGCCAGTAGTTGAAGAAATTCTTGGCATCACAGATAACATAACAGTTTCAATAAATCAGGGTGGCAAAATCAACTCACTCGTAACAGTAGATGAGACACTACAATTAGCTGATTCTAACATCATTGTAACTACAACTTATCAGCTTTCGAATGTAACTACACAACAAGTGGATCTTGGAATAGCAGATATCTTAGAAATTCAGCCAACAATTCTTGGCAATAATACTCTAGCAAGCACGTGGGTTGGAATAACAGATAATGTAGATGTCTACAAATCTGTTCAGCAAAGAGACGATGAGATAATTTACGAGGAAAGAGGACCTGATTATTACAAAGTTGAATACGCAAACGGTACTGGCCAGATCACATTTGGTCTCCCTGAATGGATTCTTGATCCGACAACAAACAAGTATGTGGAACATATTGTTACAGAAACTGCCGACGAAATAACCTATGACTCAATGCAAATTCCTTTCAAATTTAACAAAAGCGATTGTTCCATAAGCATTTACGAAGCAGGAAGAATTGATTCGAAGGTTCCAGTTGTCGGCAAGAAACAATGGAAGTTGATGGAATCACAAATAGGTGTAACACAATGGACTGAATCAAAACTTAACAATGAATCATGTAGAGTACAAACATTTGAAAACTCAACTGGATTCTACATAAATGCTCTCAAAGAAAACAAAGATGGCAAATTCCTCATCACGTACGGCAAAAAAATTGACGAGCCGCTAGAATCATTCTTGTATTTTACTAACACAAATGAAAACAAGACGAACACAAAATTCGGATTTGTACAAGAACTGGAAGGAATTGAATCCGACGAAGCAGATCTTGGGGATCAAATTGTCACATCAAAATCAAAGATAGCAAACAAATTCTTTGGTAAGAAGGACAATAGACTGGACAGATTCATCAACGAATTTGATGTTTCTGATGCCAACCTAATCAAGGAATTAAAGCAAAACGAGAAGCTAAGCAAGAAAAAAGCCAATTTGGCTTCTGATGTCATTTACTTTACAAAGGAAAACCAAAGCCCGTTAATACTTGACTTTTCCAAGGCAATGAAAGAATTCTCAAACCTTAGTGTGGAAAACAAAGGCGGCAAACTTAGAACAACAATAGAATTCCTTTCCATTGACAAGACTCTCAAAGAAGGCGAGACGATGTTCCTTGATCCAACCGTCACAATTGGTGGTCAAACATTCATTCAGGCACACGCACAAGGAACAGGAAGTACTTGTCCTAGCCCCTCAAACGTGTCACAATCAAACTCCACCACAAAGACCTCTATCACTAAGCAAAGCTCTAGCACCGGATGCAAAAGAACTTCAAGAGAATTTGACATTGGGACAAAAATTGACAGCAGAGCAGTTATCACTGATGTAAAAACATTCCTCGATGTATCAAGCTCAGCAGGTGGAAGAACATGTGAAATCAGATCAATGGAAATTCAACCAACAACACACACAATCGGCGGAACACAATCAAGCCCTGAACCAGATGCACAAATTTTATGGAATGATATTGGAAACGGAACTGCATACGCAACGGCAGTCACATGTTCTGCAGATAATACAGTGGATTTGGGACCCTCTGCAGATTCCGATTTGCAAGCAGCGATTGATGCTGGAAGAAGCTGGTTTGCAATTGGTTTGAAACTAGAAGACGAATCAAGACCAGTATCTGGTGGTGAATTGGGTTCGGCATATAGCAAAATCACACTTACCGTATCATATAATTTCAAATCTACACTGAAAGAAAATGTAGGAATCAGAGACTCTATTTCATTCAACAAAATAGTTTCCAAGAATCTGTCAGAAAAACTCGGAATCAGAGATACTGTTACATTAACTAAAAACATCTCAAAACGAGTTACTGAAAACCTTGGTGTTAACGAAGCTGTAAGAACCAGTCGTACAATCTCATTGACAGAAAAACTAGGAATGAGCGATGCAGTATCGGCAAAGAAGACAAGAATAACAGCATTTGAAAGACTCGGAATTACTGACACAATACAGCTTACAAGGACAACTGGTGATCAAAACAACTCTGAAAGCATTGGAATTACAGATACAATAATTGTTGGAAAGCTCAACCTGCGCACCGTATCTGAAAACTTTGGTATCAGGGATCAAATCTTTGTTACAAAAGTAAAATCGTTAACAGAAAGAGTAGGCATATTTGATACCATTACAACACAGAAATTCCCAGGCACTGAATACCGTACTCAAAATGGTTGTACCGTAATTCCCGATACCTCCACAAGCAAGACACTAACTGCAGGAGTTGATTACGTTCAACCGGAAGGTGAAGCATTCATACGAATAGTAGATACGAGGTTACACGGAATAGGCAGAACATCCGGTGGTGGAACACAGCCTGCTGAACGTGTCACCACATACATAAGCGATCCAGACTTTGCAGGTGGATCTATAACATTCACAAGGGATGCAAGTGCAGCTGGATACGATACCAGAATATGTTGGCAAATAGTTGACTACCAAGGTTTACCAACTAACGCAAACGCCATCAAAGTCAGATCTGTTGGCACAGTGAGTTATGGAGCATCAGATCTGACAACTGCAACACCTACAATTTCTGGTGTCGCAAACAATAACAAAGTAGTGGTCTTCATTACGGGCCAAAGCAACGTAGATAGTGCAGCGACAGACTGGAACACCGGCCTTAGCACTGCAGCTTGGTCGTCTACTACACAAACTGCAAACTTTACTAGAGGCGAAGCCTCAAGCGATGCCAACAGTCTAAGCTACGCGGTAGTCGAATTCACCGGTAGTAACTGGAATGTACAGAGAATTGAACACAATTATGCATCAACAAGCGTTGAAACAGAAGCGATCGCAGACGTAGGCTCACTAAACAGAGCATTCTTCCACCACCAACACAGGGCAGGACTTGGACAACAAGGTCTTGATGAATCAGGTGGTGAGGTTTATTTTAGTGCAACCAACCAACTCTCATTTGACCTCAATACTGCTTCAACACCATCTCTGCTTTACGCAGTAGTTTGGGTGGTATCTAACACCCAAGTAGGCGATGATGCAATGATAGTGCAACATGTAAGTGGAACACGAAGCGGTGGAACAACCGAAGAGTACACAGAAAATATTTCAATTAATACTGTGAGAGGCTTGACTACTACTTCTATTATGGGTGAAAACACACGCACAAGTGGTACTGGTACAAACTTCCCAATTGGTGCTATTGCATTCAACTTGACAGCAACTAATAATGTCAAGTTGATTACATCGGATACTGCACAAACCCAGAATTACAGATTCCAAGTAGTACAATGGCCAACAAAACCGGCTAGAACATTTGTGGTATCGCTAACTGAGAATTTGGGAATTAAAGATACAGTGTTAACACCAGTATCACGAGTAAAATCACTTACTGAGCTAATTGGAATCACTGATAACGTGACTACTACGGCAGCAAAAACCAAATCGCTCAACGAGAATGTCGGTATCACAGATAACATCGTAGTTACAGTAGCTGGAACCAAATCACTGACAGAAAATGTCGGAATTGCAGACACTCTAGTTACCATAATTACGAGAAAGCAAACAGTAACCGAAAATCTTGGAATCACTGATACTATAACTGTAATAGCAACTAAAGTCAAGTCGCTCAACGAGAACCTCGGAATCACCGACAACACAGCTAGGACCTTCACAAAATCGCTCACAGAAAGTCTTGGAATTACAGATACTGTAACCACAGCACGCACACTCACAAAGAGCCTCACAGAGAACCTCGGAATCACCGACAACACAGCTAGGACCTTCACCAGATCACTCACAGAGAACC
>JBFLWI010000002.1:35266-120123 GCA_040757675.1 Thermoproteota archaeon
TAGGCATTACAGACAACACAGCTAGAACTGCAACCAAGTCACTGACAGAAAACGTTGGCATCACCGACAACACAGCACGCACACTCACAAAGAGCCTCACAGAGAACCTCGGAATCACCGACAACACAGCTAGGACCTTCACCAGATCACTCACAGAGAACCTAGGCATTACAGACAACACAGCTAGAACTGCAACCAAGTCACTGACAGAAAACGTTGGCATCACCGACAACACAGCACGCACACTCACAAAGAGCCTCACAGAGAACCTCGGAATCACCGACAACACTACAACAACTACATCTCAAACCTTTGAACAATCTGTCAATGAAAATGTGGGAATAAGAGACACAGTCACTGTGATCGTATCTAGAACTAGATCTCTTACAGAAAACCTAGGCATTGTTGACACTATGACCGTCTCTCCAACAAAATCATTACAAGAAAGAATTGGCCTTTCCACCAACATACTGTTCAAGGGTGGTGCAAAAATAGAAGCAAGAGATATCTCTGATTCACTGATTGGAGGTGCAACTTACATGGTGTCTCCAAATCCTGATGGCAGCACCACACCATTAACTGTAGTAGACGGTGGCATTAATGATAATGATAGTATCACAGGAAGTGTCACATTTGATATAGTTCCATTTGGAACTTACAACTTTACAATGACTACAATACCTACCGGCCACAACGTGTTAGGAAACAACACTCTGTTCGAAGTACACAGAACTCAACTCAACGGAACGGCCATTTTCAGAGTTGTATTGCAGACAGTGAATCTTTCATCAATAGCGCCAACAGTAATCACTACTGCGCCATCGCTTAACAGCACCACATATGACACATGGACTAGCACATATTCTGCAACCGTAGTAAATGAAACAACAACACATGTAATCGACAAAGTTCAGGATCTGCCACCAATCGTATCTGTAGGAAATGCAACATCTCTGCTGAACGACGCGATCACCAAACAAGCATCAATAAAATTGAGCCTCTCATTCCCAGCATTGAGTACAGGCAAAACCATCCAGCAAACAATAGGAGTAAAGAATTACTCAATACCAGAGTCACCACACACAACATCTGTAATTCCAAGTATTGTAACTGCACCATCATCAAGCTCGCCACAATTTGTAATGACTCCTCCACTGAATAAGATAATCCCGGGGCAAATGATGGTTATGCCAGTAGAACCCACACTGTTACCTTCATGGGGCGGCCTAAAACAGATGACGGTTCACCCAATGAATGGTAAATCATCTGTTGGTAACGCACCAGATGACTGGTTCGTAGTAGAGACTTCATCCAATGTACCATCAGCGGTCGGAACAAACGGTATAACACAAACTAACCCCAACCTGTTTGTCGACGTAAAGTACAGATTTGAAGAAGACGGTGTAGGCTTTGACTGGTCAGACTCAGACAACTTTGCAGAAGACCCAGTTCTAAAAGTTCGTGTAGCAAAATCAAGCTCAGTAATATCTGATAGCAACGGATGTCCGGTCATGACAGGTTACATGTTCGATACATCAAGCAATACATGGAAACAGCAAGGAATAACTCTCTCAAATATCGTATCTATCGATGCCAACACGTGTGAGCTAGACCTGACAGTAGATCACTTTAGTAGATTCAGCCTCTTCTCATCACCAAAACCAAGTACCCCATCAACTCCAAGTACGTCTACGTCCTCTGGAACCACATCAGGCGGTGCCGGCGGTGGAGGCGGAGGAGGAAGTGGTGGAACAGCAGGCGGAGAAGGATTCGGAGAAAGACTAGCCCAGCCGATAATAATCTACGAAATTACGTATGACGTATGTGAGCAGAACATGGTCAGGATAACTGTAGGTGTAGTCGGCTCAGAATCACCTGCACCAAACGTCAAGATTAGAACACCACTAAAGGAGGTCTATTCCGCGACACTTGCACAAAACCAGCCATACATAGAGGCAAACAAGGTACTACAAATTAGCAGGTACGTCTACGAGGCGCCACTGGATCCACAACTTAACTTCTTTATCGTAACTGCCGAAGAGATTGGCGGACGCGCAGCCGTGACTGCCACCTATATGGTTGACATTGCTGATGACTGCAGAAGAACGATAGTGGTAAACCCAATGACTGATCTTGAAAGAACAGGCATCGAAGAACCGACCGCAGAAATAGGCAGACCGAACATATTTGATATCAAATTCCAAGTAAACGGAAACAAGCCAATCAGAGCAACAGAGGTAAACCACTACGTAGAATCAGACTCCAAAGTCAGAGTTTCTGCAATCGTGGACAGCCCAACGAGCATACGACGCGCAGAACTCCGAGTAAACATAGTGGGAGGCAATTACAGCAATTACGCAGCAGTCAAGATGGACGCAATTCCGTTACTAAACATCACAAACACATACATGGTATCAGCAGAGCTACCAACTTCATTCTTGCAAGCCCCAGCAATAGTGTATTGGATTCATGTCATTAACAACGATGAAAAGATCCAAAGTTCAGAAAGATATGCACTTGGTGTGAAACCATCCTACAAGCTAGATGCAAGATTGGAGCTTGACTCGCCTCCAAGCAAAGCTGAAGGTACTACATACAACCCAACTGCATATGTCTACAACAACGGAGAAAAACAATTCTTTGGCTCAGTATCTCTGCTTGTGGATGGAAACGTAGTATATACTTCACCAGAACAGCTCTTCAACAAAGGTCAATCAGTAGTCAACCTCTATTGGGATATACCAGAAGTAGGATCAGAATCAAAATATGTCACAAGTGCAAGGCTCAACATGTATGATACGCCTATTGAAACTACATCTACAACACTCCAGACATTTCCAGGAACAAAGACCTTTTCAATATTAGAGCCTGTTAATGCAAGCTCGATCATATCTGAAGAAGAAATTGTAGCAAGAGCTGCACTATTGTACTCATCTGATGTCAACCCAACAGCTCACTACAGAGTGATAGCGCCTGATGGTACCTGTGTAATTGGCAAATCTGAATCATGTCTTGTCAAAGGATCCACAGCAGGAAACAGAGGAAACACCATAAGTGTGGAGTTGGACGGCCAAATATACAGAGTGAGGTATTCAGGACAGGACAGCCCACTTGAAAGATTCTCCATAACCTCCATTGACCCAATAGTTGGAACATGGAGCGTGTTATTAGAATCAGACCAGGGAATAATCCCAGAGGCTCAGGCATTAGAAGACGTGCAACTCAAGATAAAGTATAGGGCAACATACACAAAACTTGTCACAGTAGCCTCAGAGTAGCTGTGCCACTTTGGAACCTACCACGACCCATAAAATTCCACTTTTCATAAATATGATTGATTTTCAGTGGAATTGATGACATTGGAACTACCTGATCCATTTCCAAAAGTGGTATATTCGGATTTGAGTTATATCCTAAAACATGGTAGGAGCTAAGAATGAAAACTATAATCTTTCTGACTCTTGGGCTCTTTTTAACAATAATTGGTACAATATCACAAGCTAATGCCGATCCTTCTCCTGGACTTCGTATTATAGTAATAGACCCTGAAGCAGGAGGCCTCGGTGAATCTCTAGTACGTTCCGTTAATCCAAACCTAGCATCTGACAATGTTATATCAATAAACAATCCCGGAACTTTACAGGACGGCGAAAATATTGCAACTTTTGGTGGAGATGTCTATGTAGCTAACGTCGATAGAATCACAAAATTAAATCTCAATTCAGAGGGTGTCCCCGATCCATCTCTGACAATAGGTAACAATAACGTAGACATAACAAATAGTGACTTTGTTGCATTAAGTGGTATCGTGATTGATCCAAGCGGACTTGCATACGTTTCTGATTCTTCCAATAACAAAATCTACAGAGTTGACCTGACCACTACTCCTCCAGCAGGAAACACACTCTTAGTGATTAATGCAAATTTTGCATTTATTCGTGACATTGCACTAGAAGGTAACAACTTGTATGTCCTTGATGCAGATTTCAGCGGTGATGATGGCAGGATCTTCAAAATAGATCTCACAGCAAGCGCAACTCCTGATGGCCTACCTGCACTTGAAATCTATTCAGGCGATCTTGGTGTGTTCTCCTTAGCAGATACACGAAACATTGCAGTTCATGATGGTTTTGTTTATGTCTCAGGAAATTTTGCTAGTATACCTGGTATCATAAAGATAGACCCTACATTGGGTACGGCAATAATGTTCTCAGATAATACCGGAGGCCAGCTTTCAATACCAAACGGTCTTGCTATTGATCCTATGGGTGAGGATCTTTACGTTGCCGACGATAATAACGATGGAAATGATGCACCAACCATATACAGATTTAGCTTACTTGATACTCTTCCAAAAACTCCTATACTTGTAACAACAGAATTACTCTCAGCACCTGCAGGCCTTGCTACACTTACAGTGCAAGAATCTACACTTCAAACAAACCTTGAAATTTCAAAAGAAGTGGATAATCCAACCCCATTACCTAATGAACACATATTCTATACCATAAATGTCACAAATCATGGTCCTGATTTAGCAGAAGATCTTATCGTTCTTGATAGCTTTCCCCTTTTCCCACCGGGAACAGTAAATCCATTCGTTGATCCTGAAACTAATCTACTATCATATACTACCGAAATCCATGACGTAAGCACAGGTCAAATTACCGCCGGAGGGGGTACTTGCGAATTTTTGGTTACATCTCATGAGGTGAGATGTCAAGCATTCGGACCCCTAGATGTAGATGACTTTGTTGTGATAACAATTGAAGGCGTCGTCGATCCTGGTGCACAAGGTATTTTACGAAACACAGTTACTGCAACCAATGAGATATTTTCTGCAACTACTCATGTTGATATCACAGTAACCCCATCCATTGAATTTTCCACGCTGTCAAAAGAGGCTTTATTTCTTGGCGATGTAGTAGCTGGAGAAAGCACTATTGATTATACAATCGTTATAGATAATTCTAACAGTCTTGGCATAAATGCTCTAAACGTTGTAGTTACAGACTCATTGCCAAGTGGCGTCACAATTGATCAAGGTACAATTCCTGCAGAATGTACCGTAATTGAGAATCCAGACGGCTCAAGTCAATTAGAATGCAATTATGGATCCATTAACAACGGGAACAGTGTAACGATAGAGTACACAGTAGACGTAAACTCTGATGCACCTAATCCACTCGTAAATACTGTAACAGTAGAATGTGATAATTGTGTACCAGATCAATCTGACAGTACCGAGACTCCAGTATCAAGACTATCTGAGCTTTCCATACAAAAAATGGCAGACAAAACCGAAGTTATCGCAGGCCAGGACTCCATATTATACACAATTCTTGTAACTAACGACGGTCCTTCTGATGCAGAAAATGTTGTAATTACGGACACACTTCCTGCAGGGATAACACTTGCAAGCAGCGGAACGTCAGCTGAGTGTGACCAGTATGACGAGCAAACCAATATCCTTAGCTGCACTATACCAACACTGTCATCTGGTGAAACTGCAGAAATCACTATCAATGTAAACGTTAACTCAAACGCAGTTGGTACCCTAAAAAACACCGCTTCCGTAATTAGCAATTCTACCGAAATAAATCCTAATGACAACTCAGCATCTTCAGATCCTATAGAAGTACTTCAACTAGCAGATGTGACAATCACAAAGTCTGGACCTGAAACAACCGTTGCAGGACGAATAATCACATACAACTTTACCGTATCAAATATTGGACCATCTGACGCAGAAGAGGTATTGGTAAGCGATGAGCTGCCACAAGGACTTACACTCATCCCATCAACGGAGCTACCCTCACTCACAGATCCAATGTGTCAAGATCAAGCAGGTACAGTAGAATGTCAGTTTGGCACAGTAGGAGCAGGACAAACCTTAACCAAATCAATTCAAGTCAAAATAGCACTTACTGCTACAGGCAATATAGAAAACTCTGCAGGTGTAACAACCATCACAGAGGAATCGGACTCTGATAACAATCTATCAACCATCATTACTATAGTTGAACCTCCG
Organism: Thermoproteota archaeon; assembly: GCA_040757675.1. GTDB lineage: Archaea > Thermoproteota > Nitrososphaeria > Nitrososphaerales > Nitrosopumilaceae > Nitrosotenuis. The sequence goes on from JBFLWI010000002.1 coordinate 41,298, forward strand.
TTTTGTGGAAGGGCGGAGACTGACTTTGATAATATAATCACAGGTACACCAGGAAACGATCACATAAAGGGTACAAATGACGACGACCTCATCTTTGGACTGGGCGGTAATGACAAGATCCATGGAAAGAACGGCAACGACTGTATCATTGGGGGTGATGGGGACGACAAGATCTGGGGCGGCAAAGGCGATGATGGAATTGAAGGAAACGCAGGAAATGATCAACTTCACGGCCAACAAGGAAATGATATAATAATTGGCGGTGATGGCAACGACAAAATCTTTGGAGGCAAAGACAATGATACCATTGATGCAGGTGCAGGAGACGATAAAATACACGCCAACCAAGGAAACGATATCATTACTGGCGGTGATGGCAATGACTGGATTGGCGCAGGCATAGGTAACGATACCGTAAATGCTGGCACAGGCAACGACAAAATCTTTGGAAGGCCAGGAAACGACATCCTCAATGGTGAAGCAGGAGACGACTATATCCACGGCGGCCAAGGAGATGATACCGTAAATGGTGGAGACGGCAAAGACAAGATCTTTGGACACCAAGGCCATGACACACTAAATGGAGACAACGGCGACGACTATATCCACGGCGGCCAAGGAAACGACTCAATTGATGGCGGAGCTGATACCGACCGATGCAACGGTGCTCAAGGCAACAACACAATAGTCAATTGTGAAATAGAAGACAAAAAGATGAAAGAAGAGAATGAAGAAAACGATGACGACGAAGGCGAATCAGAGTCTGAAGATGACGACAATCATGGAAATGAAAACAACGGCAATAACAAAAGCAAAAACAAGTAGTCTGTAGGAATTTTTAAGGAAAAGCAACAGCCTTAGATAAAACAGAATCTATTTCAGAAATCTTGACTCGGTCTTGTTGCATAGAATCACGATGCCTCAAAGTCACCGTGTCGTCTTCTAATGTTTGGTGGTCTATGGTTATGGCAAATGGCGCACCAACCTCGTCAAGTCTTCTGTATCTTCTGCCTATTGCACCGGAATGATCCAAGAATGCATCATATTTTCTCTTCAACTTGAGAAAAACCTCGTCGGTTTTTTCTTTCAAACCGTCTTTTTTCACCAAAGATAAAACTCCTACGTGTACTGGTGCCAAGTACGGCTTGATAGAAAGAACAATCCTCTCGTTTTGCTTGTCTTCTCGTAAGCCATGCTCCAAAATAGTATAGAGACTCCTGTCTATTCCCATTGATATTTCAAAGACATGTGGCAGAACCTTCTGCTCATTATCTATGACTTCAAATTTCTCTTTGCTCTTGTTTGCATGGCTAGTAAGATCATAATCAGAGCGATAATTACACGCTACAAGCTCAAGCCAACCAATCGTTGTGTTGACCTCAAAGTCAAATGCCACGCTAGCATAGAAGGCCTTTTCTTTTTCTCCCAGCCTTCTGAACCTGCTCTTTGTCATGTCGATTCCGGTTTTTTCGTAAAACTCGGTAAGCAGTCCAAGATAATATGCGACAAACTTGTTTGGCAGTATCTTAGAGTCGACTGCTTCTTTGCAGCTCATCGGCTTTAGTTCGTCATTTACCCAAAGACGGATGATCGTATCTTGGACTTCAGAGAATCTATCCAGATCATCTAACTTGGCAGGATTACAAAAAACTTCAATCTCTGCTTGGTAAAACTCACGTAGTCTCAAAAGACTCTGCCGTGGCGAGATCTCATTTCTGAAACTCTTTCCAATCTGGGCAATGCCAAGTGGGAGCTTGCCGCGCATGGTCTTAAACAATCTTGGGAAATCAACGAAAATGGATTGGCAGGTCTCTGGTCTCAAGTATGCAGGCTCCGCTTCTGGCCCTATCTCCACTTTGAACATCATGTTGAACTTTCGTGTCTTGTCGAACTCGCCTTTGCATTTTGGGCACCTAATGGCCTTCTCAGAGATTGCCTTGTCAAATTCGGCAAGGTCAGCGCTTTCTGGAATCTCTAGTTTTGATACCTCAAAGATGAGCTTGTCTGCCCTAAAATTCAGTCCACACTGCTTGCATCTAACCACGGGGTCTGCAAAACTTGTTAGGTGTCCTGATGCCTCAAAGACTGACTGGGACATTATCTGGGAGCCGTCAATTTCAAGCATGCCGTCGCGTCGCACAAGCTCGCGCCTCCATAACTCGATAAATTTGGTCTTCATGCTTACACCTGATGGGCCGTATTCCCAAAAGCCAGCCTGCGCATCAGAATAGATCTCGCAGCTTGGAAAGTAAAAACCACGTTCAAGTGCCAACTGCATTACAGAATCATAATTCAATGAGTCATCACCCAACTCTGAGAATAAATTCCAAACTATGCAAGTTCTTTTACCTTCTTTATGTTGCCAAAATCGTCCCTTGTATTATCGATTGGTGTTTCCAAGATTATGGGTATGTTCTTTTTGTTTGCCAGTCTGATTACTGCTTTCATGCCGGCTTCGCCAATCTTACCCAAGCCTATATGCTCATGTCTGTCTAGGTTGGAACCAATTTCGCCTTTTGAGTCATTGAGGTGTAGTATTTTCAGATGTTCAAACCCGACTGTTTCTTCGAATTTTTTGAAAGTCTCGATTACATCTTTTTCCGTTCTTAGATCATAACCGTATGCAAACGCATGACATGTATCAAAACAGACACCGAATCGGTTTTTTGGCTTCAATTGTGAAAAGATCTCGGCCCATTGTGCAAAATCAGAACCAACAGAGTTTTTTTGGCCCGCCGTATTCTCAAGCAAAATCACAACATCATTTTTTACCGATGATGCTCTTGTAAACGCGTTTACAAGCTGTTTTATTCCCTTTTGTTCCCCCTCGCCCATGTGGCTTCCTAGGTGAGCTACAAGATACGGTATGCCGAGTTGACCGCACCTTTCGACTTCTTTGATTAATACTCCTACAGATTTAGACCAAGTTGCAGCGTTTGGAGACGCTAGGTTTGGCAGATAAGGCATGTGCGCAACCGTTGCGAACCGATCTATCTTGCTTGACGCAAGTCTTTTTTTGAATTCGTCTGAGTCCTTTTTTGGGATCTCCTTTGCACTCCACATACGTGGGCTACGTGTAAAGATCTGAAACGCAGTGCATTTACGCTCAAGTGCGTTGTCGACTGCAGCTGCCAGAGATCCTGAAATCGATACGTGGAGGCCTACACGCATATTGACCCGTTGCATCCAGATAATTTAAACCACTTCCAATGTAAGCCAAATTTTTAATGTGAAACAATGTGATTACTTGTGTGAAGCTGGGAACCGAAGAAATAGCCAAGTACCCTTTCCTGACTGAGGCAGGAAACTACCTGCGAGAAAAAGGGTTTACACTTGAGCAGTTTGACAAAGACGAAGATCTCAAACCGATTCTGAATTTAGCAGTCTCGCGCATCAAGACTGCAGCTGACGGCAAGATCTTCAATTCTGACTTTAGCATAAAGACACTGGACATCGAAGTATTTTCCTTTCTTGTAGCAGTGATTCTTCTAAGACAGAGTGGCATGTCAGCTTTGATTAGGAGGTTTTCTCTGGCAGAAGCACGCCGCGCAGAAAAATTTCTTGAAAAAGATCTCGTAAGTGACAAGTCAAACGAGCAGCTTGCAATCAAAATAATCAGAGATCTCTTTGCAATGGAGATCCAAAAATCAGATGATTACTTTGTCATCCCAGTTCCTGACTATCTCAAACACTCCACGCATTTCCACGAACAGGAATGGAAGCTCGTCAACAGGCTGGTAGATGGTGGAAACGTCTTCCTTTCAGCACACGAAACCGTCAGGCTGATAAGAAAGGAGCTTGACAACCACATCTACTCAAAGATCCAATCAGCAAATATTCCAAAACTGCCTGAATCCTTCAGAAAGCCTGTAGAGGAACTCATGACACTTGCAAAAAAATTCACGGTACAGTTTGTACAGACAACCGAATACCCGCCCTGCATCAAACATGCAATCGAGATCCTAAACAAAGGCGAAAATCTACCGCACTCAGGAAGGTTCATGCTTGCTACCTATCTTTTAAACAAGGGCCAAACAATCGAAGAGATTGCACCACTTTTCAAAAATGCACCAGATTACAATGAAAAGATAACACTATACCAACTAAAACACTTGGCAGGAAATTTCGGAAGTGGCACCAAGTATGCTTGTCCGTCATGCGAGAAGCTAAAAAGTGAAAATCTCTGTTTTGCCATACCAGAATGTGCAGACATCATCAATCCACTACAGTTTGGAAGGAAAAAAATAACCAATGCTTGAAAAAGATGTAAAATTTCTAGAAGAGGTCTTCAAAAAATACTATTTTGAACACTTTGATCTAATCCACACACCCCAGAACCCAGAGATGCGGGAATTTGGATACCAAAAATTCAATGGTGGAATGAACAGACACATAGCACTGAAATCAGACAAGGAACTCCACCTCCTTTTGATGACACAGATACCATCAGACGTGTATTGCTCAAACGCTCGCTACTCCTTTCCGAACCTGCCTATGGCAGAAAAAGACTGGCAGGACGCAGAGCTTATCTTTGATATCGACGCCAAGGATCTCAACCTACCTTGCAGGGTAAACCACACATGCAAAAAATGTACAAACTGTGCAAACATCTTTGCAAACTCGGACAAATGTCCAGCTTGCAATGCAGCAAAATTTGAAACCACGTCAGTACTTTGCAACGAATGCATCTTGGCCGCAAAAAATGAAGTAAAGAAGCTGCTTAACGTGCTTACTTTGGACTTTGGAATAAAAAAAGAAAACATCTCTGTATTTTTTTCAGGCAACGAAGGATTTCATGTTTATGCGTCAAGCACAAATTACGAAAAACTAGACTCCAAACAAAGGGCCGAGATTGTGGATTATGTGATGCTCAAGGGAGCTTTGCCAGAAACCTTTGGTGCCAAATACAACTTTGCAAAATCCCAGTTTGCGGATGTTGACGATAAGGGTTGGCCTGGACGCGTCTCAAAATACATCTTTGGCTCCAAGTCAAACAAACTCAAAGTCTCAAAACAGCTGATCTCAGAAGGTTACATGGCCTTCAAAAAACGACTGGAAAACGCTCAAAGGGAGATAGGAGTCAAAGTAGATCCAAACGTGACAATCGATGTGCACAGGATCTTCAGACTTGGTGGAACATTGAACAGCAAAAGCGGCCTTACCAAGATGTTCTGCCAAGATCTAGCAAAATTCAACCCCTCCACCGATGCATGTTATGTGGATGACGACAAAGTCACTGTGACGGCAAACTGTCCTGTAGAATTCAAACTAAAGCACAAAAAATTCGGGCCGTACAAAAACGAGCAGATCACAGTGCCAAAATACGCCGCAGTTTATATGATCTGCAAAGGATGCGCCACACTTGCCTGCTAGATACATCCTAAGACATTAATTTATCCACAAAGGAAAAACTTTGAATTTGTATAGTTCCTCTACTGAAGCCAACTCGCCACAACCCGGCGCAGGCAAACTCATACGACTTGGCATCGTAGCCATAATCGGCATAATAGTGCTGGCAATAGTAGGAAATCAGGGCGTCATACTGTCAATGAATATGACAGAATTTGGGGACCAATTCACCAAACCCCTCCAATACTCGATTATCTCGGCGCTTGTACTCTCAGCCATTGCACTTCTCAATGTAGACATTAAAAACCGCTCCTCGATTGTATGGTATTCCATACACATCGTCATCACGTTTTTGAACCGTGCAACCCACGATCCGCTTGCAAAAAACATCCCAAGTTTTAGGGACTACAGGATGAGTGTTCCGCAGTTTGTAATTTGGCAGATAACAAAGATCTTCCTTTTTGGCGCATTCTTTGTTAACATCATGTTTGGCCTTGGCCTAGTTTACATGCTAGATGGCAATGACTTGGGAATAAGTAAAATTCCGACCATCTTCACGCTACCGTTTATTACTCCAATGTCGTCGGAGCCTGCACAAACTGTCATCGAACTCATACCGGCACTTACCATTGTGGTGCCACCATTGCTTGGCGTAATAGGAATAAGGCTTGCAATATACGTCGGGCTTCATTCCATAGTCAGAGTAATTACTTCGTACATTTCTGATTCTTCCCAAGGTAAACCCAAGTTCCTAAACTATGTCTCAACGATAGAAGGAATAATTGGAATAGGAGTGATTTGGGCAGGAATCAATCTCTTCTTTACAGAACAAATCGATTACAACACCAAATACGTAATTGGTGGAACACTTGCAGCTGGCTTTGCGCTTATTGCGTTTGCCGTACTTGACAGGTTTCGCTCAAGAGTACTGACGCATCCGATAAAACGCGATATCTACATTAGAATCTTCACGCTTATCGCGATAGGAATCATTGCCGGTTCTATAATGGCCGTAAACAACAGTATAGCTGACACTCGCAAAATAGAATACCTCGGCCCCTACACACAACAGCAAATCACTGTAAATCGATACCTAGGCGAGCTAGACAAGATCAAGACAACCACTACCAACGTGAGTCTGGTGTCTGTCTCACCAAACAACATCAAAAGCTACATGGACAAAAACCGCGATGTCTTAGACTCGATCCGAATCTGGGACTGGGAAGCAGCATATGCAAAACTAAAGCCAGAGATCGGCCTCATACCGTATGTCGACTTTGAAGACAACGACATTCTCAGGTTCAACAACACACTCTACTGGACAGCATCAATGAAACCTGTCCTTCCATCTACTGTAAGCCTTGAGAACCGATGGTACAACGAACACCTTGTATACACACACGTTCCAAACGGATTTTTAACATTGCAGGCAACGACAGGCCAATCAGTAGACAGCAGCAAGCTATTCACGCAAAGAGCAATTTACTACGGCGAAGGCGGACTGTTTAGCGAAACTTGGTCTGCGTATCCTACAACGCGAGGAAGCATAAGTGCGGAGCTTAACAACGCATTATACTCCGGAAGGGGCGGAATAGATGTCGCACCACCACTAAGCTGGGTCTTTGAGCCGAACTTTCTTTTGTCCTATCCAGGCACCCCAGTACACGTGATGAGATACAAAGACATCTACGATAGAATGGAGACCCTGTATCCGTATTTTCTGTATAATTTGTTTGGGCAAAAACTGGACTTTTATCCTGTAACTGATGGCAAAAACACATACTGGCTTGTACCGTTGATTGTGGGATTCGATACCAAGGCAGTGCCTTGGTCGATAGGTAATCCCTATCTCCGTCTGGTGGGATTTGCGCTTGTAGATACCTATAACGGTGATATCACCCTCCTCAAGTACGGCGATGACTATTTTGCAAGGATTCTCTACAGCCAATACGGAGACAAATTCCAGCCAATACCTTCATGGTTAAATGAACAGATAAGGTACCCACAAGAGCTCTTCACTTGGAAGACAGAGATGTTCAACATATACCACGTTACAAACACAGAGACCTTCATTCAAGCAAACTCATTTTATGAGATCCCAGATAGGTTGGAAGCGTACTACATAGCAGCAAAACCGCCAGGTTACGACAAGATCAAATTCTTGGGACTTTTGTCGCTGGAGCTGAGAGGATCGCAGGGAAAGAACCTTTCCGGCTATATGATAGTAGAAAATGATCTGCCAGCACTTGGTAACATGCAGTTCTACCAAGTACCGCTGAACTCTACTACAAAACTGATCGGCCCAACCGCAGTAAGAGAAGCACTTGACAAGGACAACGACTTTGCGCAGCTAAAAACACTACTTAGGACTCCTCGTATAGGCGACAACATCTTGTACCGGGTAGGAGAACATGATGTCTATTTCATACCGGTGTATACTGCGGGATCTGGAGGCGGAGTAGTTGCAGAATTGGGTACCATCGCAGCGGTGGGTGCTGCATTCAACGGTGAATACTATGTTGGACTTGGAAACACTCAGCATGCTGCATTTGATGCGTATTTGCGCAAGCTTTCCGGCATCCCTCTAACTTCGACATCACAGGTGGAGCCTGGATTTGACAAGACTGGCAGAATTGAGGCAATCAAGTCTGTGTTTGAGGAAAAGGGCATCGAGGTTGTAACGCCTACCGCACTGTCTGTACCGTTATCGTTTAGAGAGGGCGAAGTCTCGTTCTTCACTCAGACAGATCTGGACACAACAAACAAACTGCTTGACAAGTTCATTGACGAATTCGTAACTCCAAGGGGAAAACGTGTTCTCATGTGGCAGCAAGATGACATTATTAACATTGGAACAATCATAGTAATTGACAGCATACCTGAGCTGCACTACATTTCAATAGAAGTAGGCAAGTAAATTCGGTTCCAGAAACTGAATTTATGGTTTTATGATTATGGGTATGGCAAAGCCAGTAAGAATATCACAGCCTGATCCACCGTCACCTGGATGTACAGTCCACATAAAATATTCTCCTGGAGGGCCGCGGAAAAAGACAGAACCCTCCCAGCCAGGCTGGTTATCAAGCTCGGTAATATTTGCAACGTGTGTAAATGATCCTTTTTTCTGACTTGGAATCTTAGTTATCACATCATCTCCACTGAATGGAAAAGGATCTGGATTGGTTCCATTTGGAAACAACGCAACATCGATTCTCTTATTTTCATCGTTGTCTGCAGCTCTAAACCATGGATTCCATACGTCAAAATGAGTAAACCAGACTCGCTTAGTAGGAAATATCGTCGTATTTGAAAAAGCAATTTTCAGCTTAGCTGTCTCATAAGTGCCGCCGTCGACACATTCGTCAACTATTTTGTAATCTACTTTGTACTGTTGATTCGATTTTCCAATAAAATGAGCTTTTACGTAATAATCTATCAAACCATCATTGTTTATGTCAAAGTGAGACAAGTCTTTATCTGACACATAAATCGGCGCGTGCCCCTTGCCAAGAATTATGATGTCAGCTGCAACAATTTGAATAAAACCAACTGCCAAAAAACCAAGAATCAAACACAAAATCAGTTGATTCAACACACAAAGAACGGATTGGTTCTATAAAAATCTCGACTTGTTGCCAAGCAGGCTTGACACAAGATCACAAATAAAAGAAGTACAAATTGAGGTGTTGTATGTTGCTTGTGGTCGATAACGGTTCCGTATTTACAAAAAATATAGATGATTTTCTTTCAAAAAAGATAGACTGTACAATAATGTCCTTTGAAAAAATAAAATTCGAAGACATTGACAATTTTGGGTCATACATCCTATCTGGAAGGCGACAAAACAATAAACAAATGAACGCATTAAATTCCAAAATAATCAATCACGCAATATCTGAAAAAAAACCATTGCTTGGAATCTGTTACGGTGCAGAGATTCTGGCACTGACCACTGGCGGTACGATCAGAAAGATGAATTCGGCTCAAAAAGGTGAAAGTACAGTAACCGTAACTCAAAAAAATCCACTGTGTAGCGGAACCATAAACGTCTACCAAAGCCACAATTTTGAGATATCTCAGCTTGGGAAATCACTTGTGCAGCTTGCATACTCAGCAAGCTGCAAATACGAAATGGTTCAATACAAAGCCACAAAGATCTTTGGTACTCAGTTTCATCCTGAAATGACACAGGACGGACTCTCGTTAATCGAACGATTTGTCTTGCTTTGAACGGTTTTAATATCAAAATAGGAGACTCAAAACATGAGTGAACATGAGCTCCTAGTTCCGCCAGTAACAGAAGAAAACATTTGCTTGCCTCTTGCCGTAAGCGCTGTATCAAAATACTGGGACATCAACCTGCCTCTTGCAGAAGCAAAAGAGATTGCAAAAAAATACCAAAATGTTCGCGGAAGCATCCTAATAGAAGGAATAGAGCTTGCTGAAAGACACGGCCTAGCAAGTCTTATCTTACATTCATCATTGGCTGAACTCAAAAAAATAATCGACATGGGTATTCCCCCCATTGTGATCCTACCTGGCCTCTACGAAGTTGTGCAACATGCATCCGTTATCTCTGGCTACGACCAAAAGGAAAACTCGATCATTCACTACATGCCCCAGCCGGACCAAATAGGAATGATCCCACAAAAACAATTTGATGGTATGTGGGAAGAAGATGGTAGGCTGGCAATACTTGTCGCGCCAACCGACATCATATCTACGATCAGAGTTGAAGACAAAAACAAGGAAAAATCAAACCGACTTTGCTTTGTCTCAGAAAAGCTAAACCTGCAAGGAAAAACAGACGATGCCATCAAGACTCTTAAAGAAGCAATAGCGCTTGATGGAACAAATTCGACGGCACTATGCTTATTGGGTGGGATATACAACGAAAGGAACTCACCTGAATGCGTTCAATATTACGAACAAAGCATAGCACACAACAAAAGGTGCTATCTTGCGTATAGGGGCCTTGGGAATTATTACCTAAAAACAAAACAGTTTGAGAAAGCAGAGTCCTACTATACTGAAGCAATCAAAATCAACCCGACTCGATTCGGGCCTATTTACAAAAATCGCGGAATTGCAAGGCTTGAGCTAAAGAAAAACAAGGAAGCGAAGCAGGACTTTGAAGACTATCTAAAGCACACACCAAACGCAAAAGACAAAACCCAGATCTTACAGGCAATAAAAGAAATGTGATGCGGCGTGCGGGAATTGAACCCGCGACCTTCAGCTTGGGAAGCTGACGTCCTGCCGGGCTGGACTAACGCCGCGCAAATCGAGTTTTTGCAACTATATTATTATAGTTTTGAGCACAATGAATATCATGGATGCGCGTTGCCCACAATGTGAAAAAGTCGCGATCTTAGATGATGACATGAAGTCTGTAAAGTGTCCACACTGCAGCTTTGAGGCAGACTATGACACATATCTGGAAATTATGAAGGACAAGGCAGTCAACATGGCAACAGACTACATCCCAAAAAGGCCAGGACTATAACTTACCAAAAAGAACCCTTGTCTGAGCAATCAAGATGTGCGCCGCATTTATGGCAAATCATGTGACATGCCTGCATGTCAACCATCTTGTTGTTACAGCGAGGACAGGTGATCTCTTCTTTCATCCGCATCAATTACTCGGATCAAGTTAAAAATTTTGCCTATGTAGGTAAGAAAAACCCCAAAGAATTATTAGCTACTCAAAATCCTCGAGTAATACTTGGCAAACTTTAAGCTCACTATATCGGACAAAAAAGGAAAATCTCTATCAAAGGAGCTAAAAGACAAAGAGGCAAACACTCTGATTGGTCTTCATATTGGGAGCGAAGTTGACGCCGCAATAGTAGGCCTTGGAGGCAAACTCAAAATTACTGGCGGATCCGATAAATCGGGCATTCCGATGCGAGGCGACATTTATGGCTCTGCACGCAAACAAGTCCTACTTTCAAAGGGAATCGGCCTACAGAATGTTGAAAAAGGCCAGAGAAGACGCCGATTAATCAGAGGCAACACCATTTCTGAGGAGATCTATCAGCTGAACTGCTCATACGATGGTGAGATAAAAATCGAAGAAGCTCCTGCAGAAAACAAAGAAAAGGCATAACTTAAGATATCCGAGTCTTTGAGGTTTTGTAATGCACTGGCGTGAAACTCTTCCAGAATGGTACATAAAAAAATACGGCTATCAACCTTGTGTCAACATCGGCACCGCAGGACACGTAGATCACGGAAAGACCACGCTAATTCAGGCACTCACTGGTCAGTGGACCAGCGTTCACAGCCAAGAGCTGAAACGAGGGATCACAATACGGGTTGGATATTCTGATGCTGCTTTCTACAAATGCAAAAACTGCGAGCCACCACTTGGCTATTCTACTACGCCCAAGTGCCCAAACTGCGGCAAAGAAAGTGAGCTGTCCAGAGTAGTAAGCTTCGTTGATAGTCCCGGTCACGAATCACTCATGGCAAACATGCTTTCCGGCGCAGCACTCATGGATGGTGCAATGCTTTTGATTGCGGCAAACCAAAAGGTTCCACAACCACAAACAAAAGAACACCTTTTGGCATTACAAATACTCGGCATACAACAAATAGTAATAGTGCAAAACAAAGTAGATCTTATCTCTTACAAGGAAGCAATGGCAAACTATGCCGACATTACAAAATTTGTTAAGGGGACTAAAGCAGCAAAATCCCCAATCATCCCAATATCTGCACAATCTAGGTTGAACATAGATGCACTCATTGGTGCAATCGAAGACACCATCCCGACCCCAAAGAGAGTAGAATCAAAAGAACCGATAATGCACGTTCTAAGATCTTTTGATGTAAACAAACCAGGTACCATTATCAAGGACATCAAAGGAGGAGTGATTGGTGGCAGCCTGACTCAGGGCACCTTTTCTATAGGTGAAGAAATTGAGATAAAACCTGGCATCTTCAACTCTAGAAAAAACACGTACGAGCCCATTCGAACGCAAATCGTCTCACTTGGAACAGCAGCAGGAATAGTAGACAACGTCAAACCTGGAGGCCTAGTAGCAATAGGTACAAAGCTGGATCCATCGATGACAAGAAGCGACTCCCTCGTGGGTTCTGTCATAGGCAAACCAGAAACACTTCCTGAAAATTCAACTAGCGCACAATTGGAAATAAACCTCTTTGATTCTGCAGTAGGAACAATTAACGATATCAAAGTAACTCCAATCCAAGTGGGAGAATCCCTGAGGCTCAACATAGGAACTGCCCCGGTTCTTGCCAAGGTAAACAAAGTCAAAGGCGGAAAAATTGACGTGCAATTCAAAAGGCCTGTCTGCATTTTTGAGAACAGCAACGTGGCGCTGAGCCGCAAGATAGAGGACAGGTGGAGACTAATCGGAGCAGGTGTAGTTGGTTGACGTCATATGCGACACCAGTTTTCTCATTCACATAGCCAACAATAGGATCAAAAATCTTTCCTCTCTTGAAACCGAAATAGGAAATATACGATTTGTAGTGCCTGACGTTGTTATTTCTGAACTGACAAAACTTGGAACCACACAAGAAAAAAAACATGAAATTGACACCACATTACAATTCATCAAGCCGTTTAAGAGAATCGAATTGGGGGGAACTCATGCAGATGACTCAATTACTGCTTGCGTGGAAAAATCCGGCGGCACGGTGGCTACAATGGATAAAGAGCTAAAATCAAAAATAAAAAAAATTGGCGGCTCCATAATCTCTGTCTCAAATAATAAAATAGTGTTAGAATAAACTCAGATTTTTGTGAAATCAGGGTGCAAAAGTGCCACGCAGTGAAGTTTGTGCTATTATATGATCCCGCATTGCGTCTTCAAGCTGTTTTTTGTTGGCACCTTTCTGGAGTGAGATCTTTGAATTTAGCGCATATAACTTGAAGATATACGTATGTCTCTTGTCTGGCGGCGCAGGGCCTCCATATCCGATTGCACCAAAGTCGGTTGTTCCCTCAATTGCACCTTGTGGCACAGAAGATTCTGCAATCTCTGATGTCTTTGGATCGATATTCCAGACAAGCCAGTGAACCCACAATTTGCCTACAGCACCCATTGCGTCTGGGTCATCCATTATCAACACTAATGATTTAGCGTCTGATGGAACGTCTCTTATCTTAAGTGGTGGACTGATGTTATCGTTTTTGTAACCGTATTTTTTTGGAATCTCCCCACCGTCTTTGAACGCAGGACTTTCTAAAATCATGTTACACCACTATTTTCTGGATCTCAAAGTTAAATTTTTCTACCTGTTGCAAAACTTGCAGCTCAAACTCTGAGCACACTTAAATCGAAAAACCCAAAAGAGTAATAAGCACATCTTTTGGGAAAAAAGCAATTGGTTTCTAACAAAAAACTATTTTCCGTAGGAAGTTTTGATTTTTACCTACACCACTTACTGATTATAGGGATTCTCTCGCTTTCGTTTTCAATATCTGCGATGATAAGATCGCAGCAAGCAGAATACGGATTTCAGTTAAACGAGTTCGATCCCTTCTTCAACTATAGAGCAACAAAATTCATTGTAGAAAACGGAATCACAGAGTACTTCAAGTGGCACGACGACATGAGCTGGTATCCGTTTGGCAGAGACGTGGCAGCAACATCCCAAGTCATGCTGCACATAACTGCGGCAGTCACTTATTCGGCATTTGGCGGTGGCTCTGACCTGTACGGATTTACCATCATACTGCCGGTTGTTTTTGGCTCACTTACAGCGATTGTAGTTTTTGCACTGGTCCGAGTCATCGGCGGCACTACCGCCGGATTGTTTGCGTCCATGCTTTACTCAATATCGCTTCCAATAATTACGAGGGGTACACTTGGATGGTTCAAATCAGAACCACTAGGACTGTTTTACGGTATTCTTGCAGCGTATCTGTTTTTGAGCGGAATCAAATCATCATCGCACAAAATCGCTTTTGCCAAATTAATTGGTGCAGGAATATTCCTCGGCTTTGCATTTTCTGCATGGGGCGGAACCGACTTTCTTGTTCTACCTCTAGGGCTATTCATGCTATCGCTTCCCTTTGTAAGAAAAGATACCAGCTTCCTTAGGTGGGCAATACCCGTGTTTGTCCTAGGCCTTGCAATATCTTTGGCGCCAATGGAAAGACCAGGCCTTGGGTTTTTCACAAAGGCAAGCGGCTTTATGATAATAGGGCCAACCATCTTCATTGTGGTCTCTTCTTTTATTCAAAGCCGCAGCTCAGAGGAAAAAAGAAAGAGAAACACCGCTCTGTTCTTGATTGCCGTAATTGCAGCAGGCATCGGAATACTGAGCGCAAACGTGTTTGGCCTTCCAAGCTTCAGATATCTGAACGCAATAAACCCGTTTTTGACTACTGTTGACCCACTAGTAGACTCGGTTGCAGAGCATGCTACAACCAACATCTTCCAGTCATTTCTGTTTCACTCTGTATTCATGATATTTGCCGCCATAGGTGTGTGGCTCATCTTCAAGAATCTTAACGAGTCAAATGACAAGCGGGACGCACAGATCTTTGCTTTGATATTCGGATTACTTGGCGTCTATATCAGCTCGGCATTCATACGACTGGAGTTATTCTCTTCTCTTTCCCTTGTAATACTTGGTTCCGTGGGCCTTGCAATGATTACAAAGCACATCTTCAGACAAGACAGACAGGAAAACAAGAAGATAATCAGAGCGCATCCAAGGACTCTGAAAATCTCGTATTCTGTCATAATTGCAATTTTGCTCATCATCCCATTGATGGTGCCTGTGAGCGCCAACTGGATAAATGGCAGCAAAGCACCGCCTACCATCCTAAATGGAGGAAGCAACTACAACATAGCTACTACTGACTGGCTTGACGCAATGCAGTGGCTCAAAGAAAACACTCCTGAAGATGCAGTGGTCGCTTCATGGTGGGATTACGGATACTGGATCACCACCCTTGGTGAGCGACGCTCAATCGCAGATAATGCAACGCTGATTGACTGGAGAATCAAACAGATGGCCCAAGTATTTCTGAGCACACCTGATGAAGCTTGGCAGATATTGCAAGAAATGGACGCAGATTATGTTCTGGTTTATGTCGCCGCTCAGAGAATAAACAGCGAAGATCCAGCATTGTATATGGTTCAAGGAGGAGGGGACGAAAGCAAAAAGCAATGGTTTATGAGAATCGCTGGCGCTCCAGTGGAAAGATACCTGTACGATGACGGCATCAGCCCGACTCCGGAATTTTGGGCTGAGACAACACTAGGAAAGATGATCCCATTTACTACTTATGCCTATGTCGACTTGGTAAACCAAAAGCAAGCAAATACGTATGTTTCCGGATTTACACCGGTCTACATAGACGACATCAAATTTCCAAAAGATGGAAACGGTCCCTTCAGGCTTGCATACATGTCTTCTGGATTTCTGCGAAGTGACTCTGGACCAATAAATGGCGTCTTAATTTATGAAATAAACAAAAATTACAAACAACAAGATTCGACGACAGAGCAACCAGAAAAAGACATCCAAAGCGATGTCAGGGCCCAAAACGCACCAATAGCTACAATCTCGACCAAATTCGGTGACATTGTAATAGCACTAAAGCCAGAAATTGCTCCAAAAACAGTTGAAAACTTTGTCAAACTTGCAAACAACAACTTTTACGATGGCACTCTATTCCACAGAATCGAGCCAGGATTCGTCATTCAAGGGGGAGATCCAAACACCATCGATGGTCCTCCAGGAACATGGGGAACAGGCGGCCCAGGCTACAGCATTGACGCCGAAATAAGCGATCTCAAACATACAAAGTACATCGTGTCTATGGCGCGCGGCCAAAACATCAACAGCGCAGGGTCGCAGTTCTTCATAATGCTTGGCGATGCGCCATGGCTTGATGGCCAGTATACGATATTTGGCGAGGTAATTGAAGGAAAAGACGTAGTGGACAAGATTGGTAGTCTTCAGACAGATCTAACGGCGCGCCCCCTGGATCTTGAAAGCGCACGAATCAACAGTATAAGAATATCTTAGCTTTCTTTGAATTTGTCCATTATGCGGTAACGCGCGTACCTGTCATCTGGTGAAAACTTGGCTGGGTGTGCAGTTACCGTCTTGGAATTGCATTGTGGGCACTGCTCTTTGAGTGTGTATTTTTTGCAGTCTGGGCATTTACGAAGCTGGAACTTCAAGGTTATCCCTCGCGTGTCTTTTTAGATTCTTCTCTTGCAAAACTAAATGTGCCGTTGTTCTTTTCTATGATCTTTTGAATTTTATCAAGTATAGGCTTGAGCATCCTTTCTGCGGTCTTAAAGTCAGGCCCCTTGACGCTTATTCTGTATTTTGGGGCACCTATGTAAGTCACAGAAATATTGGAGTCTTGGTTCCCAATCGAATCCAAAATCGCGCTCTTTATTACCTCTACTCCGTTTGACTGGTTGCAGGTAAGCTCACAGATTCCACGTATCTCAACGGACGGTGGCTTTATCTTGGAGCTTGCTTCTTCGATTGCAGAAAGTATCTTTTTTGAGAGCTTCAACTCGTCAAGTATGCCTATGCCTTTTGCAGACACATCCAAAAATGCGTCATAAATGAAATCGTATTTTGAAAATATTGCGTCTTCGAGCTTTTCTAGCTCTTTGTCTGAGAGGCCTGCAGATTCTTTGACTGCTTGCAGTAGCGTCCTACCTTTTTCAATCCGCTTTACCTCAAGAAGCTTCTTTTTTTGTTGATCCTTTGAGACTTGTTTTAGAGAAAGATCTATTTCGGATCTGTTTGGGTTGACTTTTTTTACAAGTAGGACCTTTTTTTCACCCTCTTTGACAAATTTGCTTACGGAACGAACCCAGCCTGGAGCTATCTCGGATACATGTAAAAATCCTTGCATGTTGTTGTATTCATCAAGTGTTACGTACGCGCCGTGATCAGTAAGCTTTGTGACTGTAGCAAGTACGATCTCGCCGATCTCGGGAAGCTCTTGAGACTCAGTAGCCATTGGAGCTTTGACTTGGTGTACATAATTTAATGTTGTTGACCAAATCTTCAAAAATCAATGCCTTTTTTTGCTCGTATGCCGCGCTGAAATGGATGTTTTATCTCCTTCATCTCAGTCACCAAGTCTGCGGCATCGACGATCTCTTGTCTTACATGATTCCCAGTCAAAACCAGACTCACATCATCTGGCTTTGATTTTATAAGATCTAGGACTTGGTGTATGTCAACTAATCCAAGATCTACTGCATAATTTATCTCGTCCAAAATCACTATATCGTATTTTCCTGAAAGGATCTTTTCTTTGCTTATCTGAATCGCCTCTTGTGCTATTTTTTGGTGTATTTCTTTTGGCGTCTTGTCATCAAGTATTCCTACAAAGCCCTTTCCGACGGCGGTCAGCTCAAACTCGGGCTCAAGCCTTTTTGACGAACTCATCTCACCATAATGCCAAGATCCTTTGATGAATTGGATCATGCATATTTTGTAATTGTGACCAATTGCTCTCAAGGCCATGCCAAGAGCTGCAGTTGTTTTGCCCTTTCCTTTACCTGTATAGACAATTACGAGGCCTCCTTCGTTTTGCATGCTGAAAAATCATTACGCACCACTAAAAAGATTCGTATAGTTCCTGTCTCAAAGATAGGTTGAAAATTGAAAATACCAAGAATCGTAGTTGCTGGTGCCACAAGTGGTGTAGGAAAGACATCCATTACCTGCTCTATCATAGCTGCCATGAAAAACAAAGGATACTCCGTGCAACCATTCAAGGTAGGCCCAGATTACATCGATCCTACATACCTATCTGCGATATCTGGAAACCATGCAAGAAATCTTGATTCTTGGATCATGGGAGAAAGTGCAGTGCTCTCTAGTTTTGTAAAGAATTCTACTTCGGAGATCTCTGTCATAGAAGGCGTGATGGGTTTTTACGACGGATTTTCGGGCAGCACAAATCTTTCTAGTACGCATCACATTGCTACCATACTTGAAGCCCCAGTCATTCTAATTCTGGATGCAAGCAGGACTGCTCGTTCTATTGCTGCAACGGCTCTTGGGTTTACAAAATTCCACAAAAATTCTAGAATTGTGGGTCTGATTCTCAACAAAATCGGAAGTAAAAAACATGAACAGATGTGCAGAGCTGCACTGGAACCGCTCAAACTTCCAATTCTTGGCTGTGTCCCAAAAAATACAGAAATTTCACTAGAGTCGCGGCACTTGGGACTAATACCTGTAATGGAACAAGAAAAGGTTGGACAAAAAATAAGAAAGATCGCAAAGAGTATCTCTTCACATCTTGACATAGACAAAATAGTATCAATTGCGCAGCGGGCACCGCCACTTTTTCGAACAATCAAAGAAACCAACCAAAAATCCAAAGTCACTATAGGCGTGGCATTAGACAAGTCCTTCAACTTTTATTATTATGACAACTTTGATGCGCTACGACGGAACGGGGCCAAAATAGAGTTTTTCAGCCCAATTTCTGACTCTTCTCCACCAGAATGTTCGGGACTCTATATCGGCGGTGGGTTTCCGGAGGTTCTAGGACTGCCCCTTGCAAAGAATCATGCCATGAAAAAGTCAATCAAAAAGCTTGCAGAAGAGCAAATGCCAATCTATGGAGAATGTGGCGGTCTCATGTATCTGACAAAATCGATCAAATATACAGACAAAAAATACTCGATGGTGGGCCTCTTTGATGCGCAAACAAGTATGGAAAAAAAGATGATACTCAACTATACGAAAGCAAACGTAATCAATGACTGCATTGTTGCCAAAAGCTCCACAAAAATATTCGGCCACGAGTTCCATTACTCCGAGCTCAACTCGGTTCCAAAAGACTCAAAATTTGCTTACAATGTCTCGCTGGGTGTCGGAATTAAAAACAAAAAGGATGGCTTGATGGAATACAACACGCTAGCATCATACATGCATCTTTACTTTGATCGCAGTCTGCACGCAAGGAACTTTGTAAGTAACTGCCTTTCATACCTAAGGCGGTGAGTCCCTCAATATCTTAAAGAGGGCATTTATTATGGCGGCAGCACACGGAGTGCCCCCCTTTCGGCCTTTGTTGGTAATATATGGCACATCTACACGCAACAACTCCTCTTTTGATTCGGCGGCCCCAACAAACCCTACAGGTATTCCCACAACCAGATTTGGTTTGGTCAGGCCCTCTCTTACCATCTGAATCACCTCCAAAAGAGCAGTAGGAGCATTACCGATTACAACTACGCCTCCATTCATCTCCTTTGCTCTAATCCGCATTGCAGTCTGAGCTTTCGTCTTGTCCAGTCTTAGTGCTTCACGTACTACATCTGGGTTTGAGATATCGCAGATTACCTCGGTTTTAAAGTCGGCAAGGTTTTGCTTGTTTAGGAGGCCAGCAATCCCGTTTACGTCAGTTATTATGTTTCTGCCGGCCTTTAGTGCTTTAAGACCTGAATCTACTGCGTCTTTGTGAAATATGAGTCCATTTTGCCGCGCAAAGTCAAAATCGGCAGTGGAATGGATGACACGTCTTACTATCTGCCATTGGTGGCCAGTGTAGGGGTGAGGGCCGATCTCCTTTTCAATAATCTCCATGCTTTGGTCTTCAATTGACTGGCCCTTCCTAGTTTGCATTCTCTACCTCTTTTGCTCTTTGTAAGATAAATTCGATCATTCTTTCATCGGTGCCAATGTGCTCCGTTATTAGAATTTTTTTTATGTGCGATTTTTCAATTGCTGGATTGAGATCCGTATAGATGTCTCTTTTTACATGAGCCCCTTCATGCAGAAAGTAAAACACCACAACTAGCAGTTCCGGTTTGTTTTCATCGCATTTTTGAATCCCTTGTTGGATGGTGGGCTCCTCGATTTCAAGAAAGCAATAATCAGCGCTGCGGTATTGTTGCGCCAGCCTGTCTATGACATATTTTATTGAAATGCGTGCATTAGGATCCTTGCTTCCATGTCCTATGACAAGGACATCAATTTTGTCCTTTGGCATCGACATCTTGTTTTTTTCTAGGACTGCTTGGATCTTCGATTCCACAATGTCCACCATTGTTTGGTGCATACTCATCGGTTTTGTAACTACAAACTTGATGTCCGTTTTAGCTTGGAACTTGATTGCTTCATTTACTGCTGCTTTGACTTTCTTGCCTGGATACAAAAAATATGGCACGATTGTAAGGGCACTGATGTCTTTTTTGAGGCAGTTTGTAACACCTTCCTCTATGAAAGGCGGAAGGACCTCCAAGAAACAATAATCTGCAAATGCATAGCTGCCTCGCTCCTTTACCTTACTACAAATTAAATTCAGCTCGTCTCTTACCTCTTTTTCCCTGCTGCCCCTGTCGATAAGTAGTAAACCACGTTTCATTTTTCTATTCTTGCTATGGCTACGGTAAGGTCTGGTGGAAATTTCTGTTTTTCAACTATTAGCTTTCCATGAGAGCTCTTGATTGCGGCCGCTTCAGATACACTTGGTGTTCCTTCGAAAGCCTGCACCATGTCGGAAGGGTTTGGAATGCTGATCTTGGCAAGCTCCTCTCTTTGAAAATATTCTATGTCTAGTCCCATCTCTCTTGCAGCATCGACCAGTCCAGGTACGTCCTGCGGTTTTTTGAGTGAGGCAAACCTTGCTAATGATTTTGGACTAAGCTTGTATGTAGAAAGACAAAACAGCACTGACTCGATTATCTTTTCTTTAGTCGTATCTGCGTGAAGGCCTATTCCTGCAACAAGAGTCTTGGGCCTGTAAACGACGGAATTTTTTGTTAGATCCTCATCTAATATCTTGTCTGAAATCATCAAGTATGCCTTCGAATCAGAGCGCCTTAGTTCCTCAAGTGTCTCGTATATGGTCACGTTCTTTGGCAGCTCTCCTTTCCACCAATTCTTCTCACCAGAATCTTGATACACTCCGATTTTTTCTTCATTTACCATCATTGCGCTTATTCTAGTTACATTAGAGTCATCATCTATTTCCCAGCCAAATTCTCTGCCAACCAAGTCAACTGGAATGGTCTTGTTTACATCTGCCGCAGTTGTGATGACGGCAGTTGCTCCAAGATTTTTGGCAATCTCTTCGGTCAACTCGTTTGCACCACCTAGATGACCAGAAAGAGCAGATATGACAAAGCCTGCCTTGTCATCGATCACAATTATCGCAGGATCTGTCTTTTTGTCTTTGAGATGAGGCGCAATCAGCCTAATTACGGCACCAAGAGAAAACAGGCATACAATACCGTCATAATTTCTGAAAAGTTCCGCAATCTTGAGTGCAGTTTGTTCCTCGTACCATATCGCGTCTGCTGATTCTGCCTGAAATTTTGATGGTGCATAGATCTGCCATCTTGGGAAAATCTGTTTTATGGAAGCTGCAATTTTTATTCCATTTTTTGTAATTGCCAGAATTGCAACCTTTTCCATGCTCTCAAAATTCCAACTGAAATAAAATATCTTACTGGGGACATCGACCAAGTATGGAGCCGTCAAAGTCAAACAAAATCACCTCGATCTCCACTTTATTGTCTGAGTGTGCTCGCATCTGCTTGTAAACTTGAGTACAAATCTCAGAAAAAAACCCCTTAACGTTACCTTTTGCGACGATCTCTTGTGCATGTCTTGCAGTATTCGCACTCTTTATCTGCTTGATGACTTCATCCGGTGCACCACAATTCAACGCAGTTTTTGCCAAAAACTCCATGTCTACTTTTGAGCCCTTGACATGGGTCTGCTTGACACCCATCGCAATCTTGGTAAGCTTGCCAATGAATCCTGCAACGTATGCTTTTTTGATACCTTTTTTTGCGCATTGCTCTATAGTGTAGCCTGCAAAGTCTCCCATCTGGACAAAACAGTGTTCAGGCAAATTGATGTATTTTTTTGCAAACTCTTCACTTCTTCCACCCGTGGTCAAAACTACAGTGTCGTCTTTCATGGCAAGTGTCACGTCTATGCTTTGCCTAATGGCGGCCGCAAACGATGCAGTTGAATATGGTATGACTATGCCAGTTGTACCAAGGATCGAAATGCCGCCTACAATGCCAAGTCTAGGGTTATCAGTTTTTGATGCGATCTCTTCCCCCTTTGGCACGGAAATTGTTACTTTGATTCCATTCTTTTTGAGAATTTCATTACCAACCAAAGCCAGATTCTCAATTATCATCTTTTTTGGTGTGGGATTTATCGCGGCCGAGCCGATTTCAAGGCCAAGGCCTGGTTTTGTCACTCTTCCCACACCTTGTCCGCCGTCGATCTCTATGTGGTTTGCGTTATCTGTGAGCTGCAGCTCGACTACTATCTCCGCGCCATGAGTCACATCGGGGTCGTCACCGCCATCTTTGATGACAGAACACTTTGCAGTGGTGGAATCAAAGCTGCAACTTGATATGTTGATTGTAAGCTTTTTTTCTTTTGGTAACAACACTTCGACAGTATCTACTTTTTTTTGAGATATGATTGCAGCAAGTGCTGCTTTTGCTGCTGCAGCCGCACATGTGCCGGTAGTAAAGCCGGTACGTAGCTTTCCTTGTGATCTTTCACTCACAGCATATGATAATTTGTTTACGTAATAACTTTTACAGAAAAATTGGAAAACTCATTTCAGAATTTCAGAAATAATTATCCATATCGCGATTGCGCCGAGGCCACCATACAGCAAGAGGTGCGTCATTCTGTGGGAAACTGGTTTTTCGTCAGCTTGAGCTTGGTTTGCATTTGCTCCAAAATTACGCCTAAATTCTTTATAATATGCGTGGTAGCCAAACTCGACCTCCTCATTGGTATTTTTATCATAATATTTCCAAAATTCTGCCTGTGCGGTTTCTACATCTTTGTGTCTTGCATTTTCCTTTTTTTGCTCCTGTTTGAGTATCTGGTATGCCTCGGTTATTTCCCTGAATTTTTTGTCCGTGTTTTCGTCTTTATTCTTGTCGGGATGATACCTTAGCGACAGTTTTCTATACGCTTGTTTTACTTCCTTAAATGATGCATTCTTTTGCAATCCTAAAATCTCGTAGCATTGCGTTGCATTCAATGAACCAATTTACCGTCTTGAACATTTAAAATTATATTCAATATTCCTAAATGAGTGAGCGAACCCAAATTACGAATCGCAATAGCTGGGGCAAATGGATTTGTGGGAACAAACCTTCGTAGATTCCTCTCAAAAAACAAAATCCACGTCATCAGCCTGACTAGAAAAAAACAAAAGAACTTTCGGTTTGAAAAAAACCTAGTCTTCTCCGATCTCGCAAGCAAAACTTTGATTGCAAGACTTAGGGGGTGTGATGCACTGATTCATCTCATAGGAACAGGAATGCAAACCATGGATGCGGATTATGAGTCAGTCAACGTGGAGCAAACTAGAAAACTCGTTGATTTGTGCAAGAAATCAAAAATCAAAAAACTTGTCTATCTAAGCGGCCTTGGAGTACACAAAGCTACTACCTTTGGATATTTTATCTCAAAGCTGAAGGCAGAAAAGATGATTATTGAATCCAAACTTGATTACACCATTCTGAGGGCCTCGTACATTGTTGGCAAAGACGATCCACTCACAAGAAACCTTCGAAACCAAATCAAAAAAGGAACGGTTGTCATACCGGGTTCTGGTTCATATAGATTGCAACCAATCTCAGTTGACGACGTCTCAAAAGTGATTCTCTTGTGTGTTACAAATAAGAAACTCTCAAAGAAGATAGTCGATCTAGTGGGTCCAAAGACGATAAGTTTTGAGAGCTATGTGAGAAACTTTGTCAGAAAAAGAGCCAAAATCAAAAAAATGTCTATAGAAAAGGCGTACCATGACGCCCTTACCAAGCCAAAAACCGCAGTCTACGGCCTAGACGACCTAAACATCCTGCTTGGAGATTTTACCGCCAATCACACAAAGTTAGAAAAACTCTGTGGCTTTAAGTTGCAGCCTATAGACCTGCTGCCCTTTTGAGTATGTCTGCCTTGTCGGTCTTTTCCCAAGGGAACTGAACATCTGTTCGGCCAAAGTGGCCGTACGCTGCAGTATCCTTGTAGATGGGCCTTTTGAGACCAAGCTGAGATATTATCGCAGCAGGCCTCATGTCAAAATGCTTTCTTACTAGATTCTCAATGTCTTCTTCTGAAATCTTACTTGTGCCAAAAGTGTTCACCATTAACGAAACTGGTTCTGCTACCCCTATGGCATATGCAACTTGGACTTCGCATTTATCTGCCAAGCCAGCTGCAACTATGTTCTTTGCAATGTACCTGCACATGTAGCAAGCAGACCTGTCCACCTTTGAAGGATCCTTTCCGGAAAATGCTCCTCCACCATGCCTTCCGGCTCCACCGTACGTGTCTACTATGATCTTCCTTCCAGTCAGGCCGGAATCTCCCGGTGGGCCACCTATGACGAATCGCCCAGTCGGGTTTACATGAACTTTGATCTTATCGTGCCACCACTTGTCGCATACCGGTCTGATGACCTTATCTACTATCTGCTGCTTTATTTCGGAATTGCTAACTTCAGGTGAGTGTTGAGTGGATATGACTACGGTCTCTATTCTCTTTGGCTTGCCGTCTTCATATTCTACAGAAACTTGTGACTTGCCGTCTGGGCGAACCCAGGGGAGCTCCTTGTTTTTTCTAACTTCGGCCAATCTTCTTGTCAGCTTGTGTGCGATAAGAATTGGAAGCGGCATGAGCTCGTCGGTTTCATTGACGGCGTAACCAAACATGAGGCCTTGATCTCCTGCACCCTGATCCTTGTTATCTGTGGCCGTGACTCCTTGTGAGATATCTGGGCTTTGCGCATGCAAGGACACAAGCACGCTACACGTGTCTGCATCAAAACCATATTCTGGCTTGTCGTAGCCGATCTCTCTTATGGTGTCCCTGACTACTTGTTGAATGTCGAATTTTGCCTTTGTAGTCACCTCGCCTGCTACGATTACGACGCCGGTGGTAGTCATGGTCTCTACAGCAACACGTGAATCGGGATCCTGCCTTAGGAATTCGTCAAGTAGGGCATCTGAGATCTTGTCACAAATCTTGTCTGGGTGGCCTTCTGTTACAGATTCTGAAGTAAAAAGAAAACTTCGTGCCATTAGAATCGTTGCCTACAAATCGTTTTCTAGTTTGATAAATAATACGTTGTTTCCTCTAACTATGACTCTACCATAGTTTGCAATAATTTTGCCTTCGTGTAGCTCTTCGGCATCGGTCATAATGAGGTTCATGTAGGAATCCACGTTGTCCATTTTGCCTTTATACTCGATTTCATTTTTCAGTCTTACAGTGACTTTCTTTTTCGTATTCTTTTGTAGTGTTGTTAATGGTTTTTTGGCGCTTACTTGTGACAATGGTCGTTCTCTTGTGTTGCTAGCTTTGTAACCTGAATAAAAGCCTTGCCTATTTCTTAACGTAAAGACAAGATTTGTTTATTTTTCTAATTTTTTTATGGAATTATAGTGATGATTAGGACAGGACTAAAAAAATTGGATGATATATTGGGTGGCGGCCTAAAGAATGGCACGATCATTGATATCTTCGGCCCAAGCGGTTCTGGAAAGACACAACTCACACTTCAAATCGCTGCCAACACATTATCTGAAGGTGGAAGCATACTATACCAAGATACTACAGGAAGTTTTCGACCAGAAAGGCTTGTTGAGATTCTTAAATCAAAAGGACTCGATTCAACTCTCCTTGATAACATGACTGTGGGTAGAATAACCAACACGGCAGAGCAAATAAACAGCCTCTCAAAGATCGAATCTAACTTTTCACTCATCATAATTGATAACATCACAGATCTGTTCTCATTTGAATATTCAAAAGACGATCAGGTGCTAGAAAAAACCACTAAATTTGCAAAATACATGAGACAATTATCACAAATAGCACGCGAAAAAAAAATTCCAATACTAATTGTAAACATGGTTCGCAAAATAGACGACAACGAGCAAGAAAACTTGGATTCTATAATCTCGCTTTACACGCACATAAAAATCAGGATGACAAAAAACTCAACAAAATACCAAGGCCAAGTCTTCATCGATCCGGCAAAAAAGAATCAGTTTTCTTACACGATCACAAAAGAAGGGGTAACAGAAGTGACTGAAGCTATTTAACCATGGCAGCAGTCTAACTAGTTATGGCAGGCATTTTTGATTCCATTCCAGCTATTTCCGTAATCTTGTTTGTGATCGGAATCATTGGTATAATGGTCTATGAGCGCGCAAAGTCAAGAAAAGATACACAACAAACAACTTGATACAGTTTTAACCAAATTCTACTCGCTTGGTTTTACACAACTAACAGAAATTCAAAAAAAAGCGATTCCCACTATAGTTCAAAAAAAAGACTGTCTGATTATAGCACCAACCGGATCAGGAAAGACAGAATGTTCCGTAATACCGGTCTTTTCATTTGTTGCAACTACAAAAAAGCCTGGCAAAATAAAAGC
Organism: Thermoproteota archaeon; assembly: GCA_040757675.1. Classification (GTDB taxonomy): domain Archaea; phylum Thermoproteota; class Nitrososphaeria; order Nitrososphaerales; family Nitrosopumilaceae; genus Nitrosotenuis. The sequence goes on from JBFLWI010000002.1 coordinate 68,068, forward strand.
ACTATACATTACACCACTGAGGGCTCTGAATCGTGATGTCTTCAAACGCATCATCAAATACGCTGAATCGGAAAACCTCACAATAGAGATCCGACACGGAGACACCTCTCAATCAGCCAGAAAAAGAATCACGGCACTGCCTCCGGACATTCTAATTACAACGCCAGAAACACTGGTGATTCTGCTGACTCAGCAAAAAATGCTTGAGGCTCTCTCTGAGCTGGAATGGGTCATAGTCGACGAAGTACACGACCTGCTTTCCAATGAACGGGGCTCTCAGCTTTCTGTAAGCATCGAGCGATTGCAGCTCAACACAAAAAACCCGATAACTAGGATAGGACTTTCAGCCACAGTAGGGAATCCAGATGATGCTGCAAAATTCCTTGTTGGAACAAAAAGAAAATACCAAGTCATACGTGACAACACCATTCGAAAATACGACGTAGAAGTCAGGCACGTAAACGGAACCATTCATGATGTAGCAGACGTAATAATTGACTGCCTTGTGAAATTGAAGTTGGACTCCCCAGTCCTGCTTTTCACAAATACAAGGGGTGAGGCAGAGTTTCTGGCGTCCATATTGAGGGAAAAATCGCCAATTACAGTTGAGCTGCATCACGGCTCGCTCTCACAACAAGTGCGCGAGGAAACAGAGGAAAACCTCAAGGCTGGAAGATCGAGGTTGGTTGTATGCACCTCGTCGCTTGAGCTTGGTCTTGACATCGGCTCAGTTGAACTCGTCATGCATTATGGTTCACCACGCCAGGTCTCAAAATTCATGCAGAGAATAGGCAGAAGCAAGCACAACAAGCATTCTTCTGCAAAAGGCATTATAATCACAAATAGTGTAGACGACGAACTTGAGACAAAAGCAATCATGGAGAGAATTCAGGAAGGTTCGATAGAAGACCAAACCACACACACTGGATCACTAGATGTGCTGGCACACCATCTGGTGGGACTCTCAATGCAGCTTGGCATCATACCAGTAAGCACCGCGCTTGAGATCTTTAGGAACTCGTATCTATTTAGAAACTTGACACTTGATGAGCTTAGCGGTGTACTTGAGCTGTTGGACTCTAACTATCTGATAACATTTGACAAAGAAAAAATGGTCTTCAAAAAGACTGCAAAATGTTACAGGTACTACTTTGAAAACCTCTCTACAATACCAGACATTTTGAAATTCAAGGTATTTGACATCATAACAAAAAAGACAATCGGAAGCCTAGATCAGAGATTTGTTGGTGACTTTGGCGAGCCAGGAAACATCTTTGTTCTGAGGGGCTCACAATGGAAAATAGTAAACGTAGATGAATCTTCCTTGAAGGTAAATGTGGAACCTGTGCGCGCAGGCGGCATCACCGTGCCATATTGGGAGGGAGAAAACATACCTGTGGATCACAGAACTGCATCCAAAGTCGGCAAATTCAGAACAAAGATACGAAGCGGTCTTCTCACCCTACCTGATAATGTGATCACACAACTGAACCTGCCAGTCATACCGGACGATAGAACCATGGTAGTAGAATCGGTACGCGGGCAAGGCATGATCGTAATTCATTCCTGTTTTGGAACAAAAATCAACGCAACTTTGGCAACGGTGCTATCCTCCATGCTTTCTTCAAAGACGGGATTCCAAGTGGACGCAAGGTCTGACGCATACAGAATTGCATTGTCCTCAAGGGGCCGTATACTCGAAGACCACGTAAGGCAGATACTTGCGGACACATATGATTTGGATCAATTGGTGACTGCTTCACTTGGTGGAACGCACAACGTAAGCTGGCGCACATGGAATGTTGCAAAGAAATTCGGAGTCGTCGGAAGAGGCGCAGTGTATGAGAAAAAATCCGCAAGATTTCTCTTTGAGCGGTATTCTGGCACACCACTAGTCAGGGAGGCCATGAGGGAGCTGTTCCACGACAAATACGATCTTGAAAATTCTGCCAAGGTGCTCCAAGACATATCTTCTAACAAAATTCAGATCCACTGGCTTGAGGAAAACAAATTCTCAAAGCTTGCAGAACCAATTTTGGATCACACCACAAAATATTATTCGTCTCCCGCAAATATCGACAAAGGAATACTCGATCTAGTGAAAAGCCGTCTCTTTAAAACCAGCCACAGGCTGATCTGCGCAAGATGCGGCAAATGGGAAAAAGTGGTTCAAACAAGCGAGATAGAGAAAATGCCAAGCTGCCCTAAATGCAAGGCACACCAGATTGCAACCACCTTCTACTCTGATTATGAGCTGACAAAAATCATACAAAAAAAAGTGGCCGGAAAGAAGATCTCAGCAGAAGAAAACCACAAATTTACACGTGCATGGAAGTCGGCCTCACTTTTGGCAAACTTTGGCAAGACTGCACTCATTGTTCTTTCTGGCTATGGAATAGGCGTAGATACTGCTTCGAGGATCCTTCGAAATATGGTTGACGAAGAGACCCTGTATAGGCAGATCTACGAGGCAGAAAGGCAGTATGTGACCACACGGGGATTTTGGGACTAGTTCTTCTTTCGTATGGTGGAATACGGCGTCAAAAACAGCTCGGTTCTTCCCTCAAGGCCTTGCCTTGCTACTACGCCGCTTACTGAAATGATTTCTCCAATTGAGCACTCGTCAAGCTGTCTTGCTTGATTCCTCCACCCTTTGAGCCAAATCTGCGCCGTATCGTCTTCTACAAACATTTCAGAAAGTGAAACAGTCTCGCCTGTCTTTGTCTGTATGTTTTTTCTCTCCGGCGCTTTTAGGATGATAGCTTCAATGCAGTAATAGTTGTTGTCTGGTTTTATGTTTGCAATTTTTGTTCTAAGGTCTGCCAACACCGGTAGATCCTCGTCATCTATTTTTCTAACAAAAGAATCGGCATCAATTGTGATGCTGTTTCCGTACAACTTTGATGGCATGCATTCTATAACATCGCCTTGGCCAAACGAGCTTGTGGCATCTGCGGTATCTACAATGTTGTAAATCTGTTTTTCTTTGTTGACTCCTAGAAGCATCCTCTGCCCGTTTTCATTTTTTGTGCTGGATAGCACTCTGATTATGACTGGTTCTACCTCCTTTTTTGCTTGAATCTCAAGAATGGTTGATTCGTTTCCGTGAATCTCAAGTTCCTGCTGGTTCATCTTTGTTTTCACACCGACGAGTCGCGCTTTGGTTCCTGCAGGTATCATTTTTGGAATTTCTGAATCGTTTTTGTTCCACAGAACAACTCGCACGGATCTACCATCGCTGCCTTTGAGTCTGAACCGCAACGCAGTGCCGGGCGCGCCACGAAAGTTTGTAAACTCTGAAAAGTTAATGCCGCCGTCTATGATGCCTGAAACCACAATGTTGTTTTGACCCTCTTTGATTTCTGATACGTCTTTTGTAAGAGAATCAATGGAAGGAATGTCGCTTTCTGTGCTTGCACGCTCGATTGTGGAGCCTGAGCCTATGTTGATTGTGAGCTGACCGTTGAGGTCGGACTTGACGTAAGCTTTGATTATCTTGATGAGATCGCCTGGACTCAGATTTGTAATCTCAGGTAGATTCGCTTTCTCATCCCAGAGCTTTACTGTGGCAGATGAATCATTATCATACACTGTCATGTTTCGCAAGAAAAACTGTGAGCCGTCCTTTCTTGAGAATTGTTTTTTTGGGGAGACGTTGAGGACTCTGGTCTGTAAGGTGACCTCTTTTGCGCCCGCATACAGATCCTTTATGCCGACCTCGCTTTTTGGCGGCTCTGAAATAGTTATGCCAAGATCAGACGCAACAAGAAATAATGCGCCCTGGTCTGTAAGGTAGCCGGCACCTATCTTTTCTTTCTTTTGGGCGATCAGCTTTTCTATGTCTTCTTTTGTGAGCTCCGGTTTTTGTTCAAGGAGTTTTGATAAAAGGGAATCAAATTCACTCAAGTTAGATTTTGATAAACAGGTGTACTAATAAAAATTTGTCATCACCGGTTCTGCTAATTTGTCGAGATCTGATGCAAATGATAAATAGTTTTATTCATAAAAGGAGACTGATCACGTGTACGCAGTAAAATCAATCAGGCAGCCTTTCACACCAAACCCAGAATTTATCAGCATGATGGTCGCAGGATCTGTATGAGCAGGTCTCGATAAGTTGAACCGCAGAACCTCATCGCCTAAATTAGAGTGAAATTCAGACAAGCTGTGTCGAGTATAGTGGCTAGATCGCTTACCAAATCATACGGCGATCTGGTTGCAGTGGATGGAATAGACTTGGATGTAAAAGAAGGACATGTCTTTGGATTCTTGGGTCCAAATGGGGCAGGCAAATCGACTACGATAAAGCTTCTCACCACACTTATTCCACCAACAAGCGGCACGATGGAAATTCTTGGGATCAACGCGATCAAACATCCACTTGAAGTACGGAAGCGAATAGGTGTCGTTATACAGCAACCAAGTTACGAGCCAAACCTCTCGGTTGAAAAATCACTTGAAAAGTACGGCATGATGTGGAATATTGACAAAAAGACAAGAAAAGAACGAGCAGAAGAACTTATCAAGATCTTTGGTTTGCAAGAAATTAGAAAGCGCAAAAACGAGGACCTTTCAATAGGGCAGAGGAGGCGAGTCCAAGTAGCTCGTGAATTCATGCATGAAATGGAACTGTTGTTTTTAGACGAGCCTACCGTGGGGCTTGATCCGAGCGCACGCAGGGGGTTACTCGACTTTTTAAAAGGCAAGGCAAAGACCGGCCTTACCATATTTTATACCACGCACGTTCTTACCGAGGCAGAATACCTGTGCGATCAAATTGCAGTGATCAACAAAGGCAAAATCCTGGCAGTGGACACACCGGAGCAGCTAAAAAACACATTTGGGCAAGAAAAAACGATCAAGATCCACCTTCTGTATAGACATGAAGGTTTAGCTCAACTACTTTCTGGCATATCCGACTGTACTGTCGATTTTAACACTGGAACCGACATACTGATTCAGTCAAGAAATTCCGAACTAGTACTCTCAAAAATCTTGCAAATCCTCATTGAAAACAACATCGCAATTGAGGATTTGGTTGCCATGCCTACTACACTCGAAGAAATATTTCTCAAAATGGTCAAGGATACAAATGCACCCCACAATTAGACTGGTAAACAGGAATCTGACGATATCGCTCAATCCGGGCTTTCTTGTCTGGCAGGTGATATTTCCAATCGTCTACATATTTGTCGCAGGGTTTGCGTATACTGCACTGATAAAGTCGGTTCCATTTGGGAACACCGCACTTGATTATCCGGCATTTATTGCATCTGGCATGATTGGGTTTAACATAATGAACAGCACACTTGTCTCTGGCATCATAATCTGGAATGACAGAAGACATGGAATGTTTGAGCAAATACTTGTTGGACCATTTACAAGAACCAATTACATACTTAGCAACGTATACACAATCGCAATAGTCGGCCTCATCAGTGCCGCAATAATTACTGCTATTGGTTATCCGTTGTTCTTCAAATCCGTACAGTTCAACTTGTTTACCATACCGTTCATGGTGTTTGCGTCCATTGTGGGATCCATACTGTTTGGCTCTATCGCATCGATAATCTCAACGAGGATCAGATCAAGCGAAGGCTTCAACGTAATAATTAACACCGTCTTTTTGTTTTTTGCATTCGTAAGCACGGCGTTTTATCCGGCAGAGGGTGCACCGGAACCGCTCGCAACTGGATTCTATCTAAATCCACTCACCTACCTTGTCGATATAATCAGGGCGGGAATCTTTGGCACCTTCAATGAGTTTGTGATGCTTGAAATGCTGGTGCTTGTAAGTATAGCCACTGTTTTGTTTGTGCTTGCAATAAAGCTCTTAACAAAATTAGATTTGTAAGTAGCCCGGCCCAGATTCGAACTGGGGTCAAGGGCTCCAAAGGCCCCTATGCTTGACCGCTACACTACCGGGCTTCCTGTTACCCACCTTCAAAAACTCCTATTATTGAATTTTCTATGCGGCTCTAATGACTTGGATCAGCTTGTCGTAAGGATCTTCCATTGATGATAAGAGACTTTTTGCTCTTTTTTGCAGAGTTTTGTTGTCTGCGTGTAGCATCTTGTTTATGGTTGAAACAATCCTGTTCGGATTCGATTGCAAGACTACTAGTTTTTCTCTGACAAGATAGTCCTGTACCAAGTTGGGCACCGCATCATACGAGATCGTTGGGATTCCAAGCAAAGCCGCCTCGGCAGTCATGGTGCCCCCAGAGCCAATGAATACATCTGTGTCACTAAGCAACGTGCTGCCCACCACCACTTTATCTAAAATCCTTAACTTCTTGCCAAAATCGTGCTTTAGCTTCAAGATCTGCGCTCCGTACCGCGGAAGGACTACCACATTTTCATTGGGAAAGCCTGAAACGATTTTTTGTATGATTTTCTTTGTATGATTTTTTTGTTGTACGTAAGCTGCCTGCGATTCTTCAATCCTGATTAGAATGTTCTTTTTTTTGTGTTCTTTGGAAGATTTCATATTATGTTTTGCAGATTTGACAATCAAGGCCGCATCGATTGCCCTGTATGTTACGATGTCGTTTGCAGCAATGCCGTATCTTGTGAATTCCTTCTTTGGTATGATCCAGGGTATCAACAGTTTTTGTACTAATGGCAACGTAAGGCGCATCACTGCTTCGGCGTGTGGCGAATCAGAAAAAGTCACGTGCCGGACTCCAAGTCCAAAGGCGACCCGTGCAGCCTCAGGAGAAGAAAAGCTGACTGCAACATCTGGATTAAATTTCTGAATCAGTTTTGCAAGACCTGTCATTCTGTCCAAACTTGCATCAAGTTTGCCTTTTTTGGTCTGTCCTCCATGCTTGCCTACTATGTGAAGCTTCATCTTGCGAAGTCTTGCAAGCTGTTTTACTTCTCTATAATCTCTTGATGTGCAAAGCATAGTGTTGTTTTTTTGTAATCGTTTGATCATCGGCTCAAAAAACAAGACTTGTTTTGGTGTCAGTATGTCAATCCAGATCCGCAAGATAGGTGCTGTGTGATGAGAGATGCAATAAGTTTTTCTTAGTCCTTATACCTAGCACCAATGAATTGGCATCTGATAGAGTTGTCGTGTATGGTTTGAGCACCGAGGGCTACTCACTTGCATGCCAAATGGCAATAAATGGAGCAAATGTCTTCATCATTGACGAATCATCCCAGTCTGCAATATCACTCAAACCAGAGATAGCAAAAACATACCCAAACGTCTCTTCACTAAAAGAAGACGAACCGCTTCTGGCAATGGAACCAATAGATGTTGCAATATCAAAAGCGCAGTACCTCTTTTTTGCACCAAGAATAAGAAAGACAGGACAAGAAACAAAGACCGAGGTCCACTCTAAATTCAAGGATGCAACGTCGTCGCTCAAAAAAGGCAGCTCAGTCATCTACATGCTTCCTACTGGAATCGGTGGGAACAGCGAGAATGTCTCACTTTTGGAACACGTCACGGGACTTGAAGCAGGAAAATCGATCTTCTACTTTTATTATCCTCTTGGAGGAGGAAACCACCCTCCTAAGGTAGTTGGGTCGTATAACAACAAACACGACCAAAATCTGGCTACACTACTGGGCCACAAAAAAGAGATCTCTTTTGTAGGGGTGTCGTCTGCAGAACATTTTCATGCAATAAACGTGCTTTCAAGATTCTCTACGTTATGCAGCGTCCTTGAAGTATGCAAATTCGCGCAGGACGAAAACACAAAGATGGATCTAAGCTCAAACGACTTTCAAAACATATTCTTAGACGACATGGTAAGCGGCCTGTATGACTTGCGTTCACTTGGCACTTCCTTTGAAGGAGCCAACACGCTGATGTACCTGATTAATGGAAGCCTAAAAGGCATAGACGGCTACATAAAAAGACTGATTGACGAAATAAGAGCGACGTTAAAGAAAAACGACTTGAAGGCAAGCAGAACAAAGATTGCACTTTCCTGGTCGCTTGATCAACACGAGATGCGCGGAGACAAAATAGAGATGTTGCAAAACCTCATCACAAAACTTCGAGACTACATAGGTGATGTGGAGGCATTCAATGACCCAAACATGGATCTGTTCCATAACGACAAAACGACGATTCTGGTCATATGCTCAAAGACCGATTACGATAATCTCAAAAAGAAACACGACAACGACCTCATAATAATAAAAGGAAACCCACTGTGTGAAATCACACATAAAGATTAAAACTGGAACACAAAAAAATTATTTGTCTTGTCTGAGCAAAACGAAACTGCAGAATCAAAAGAAATACAGATAAGCGAGGAGGCCGCACCACAAAACGAAAAACTCATTGAAGAGCTAAAACAAAATCTGGCATCATGTGAGGACAAGCTAAAACGCTCGCTTGCTGATTTTATCAACCTCGAGCGAAAGACAAAGACCGACATTGAAAACGGTGTGACTGAAAAAATAGACAAATTCATGTTGAAGTTTCTAACAATTTACGATGATCTGACAAGGGCCGCCCAGGTGCTCAAAAAGGAAAACCCAAACGCTGCAGGCCTCGATTCCATCCTAAAAAATATCGATGCTCTCTTGGCAGAGTATGGCATCACGCCAATTGAGGCACTAGGGGAGATATTTGATCCAAATCTACATGAGGCAGTATCGATAGTAGAGGATGAGGGCCTCGACGACAACACTATTACAAAAGAAATAAGGAAAGGATATATTTCTCATAAAAGGACGCTTAGACCGACACTAGTCGAAATATCAAAAAAACCACAATCAAAATAATCTAAGGTGAAAAAATGGCAAAAATAATAGGAATTGATCTGGGAACAAGCAACTCCGCAGCAGCGGTAATGATGGGAGGCAAGCCTGTGCTGATCCCAGCAGCGGAAGGCACCTCGATCGGCGGAAAGGCATTCCCATCTGTAGTCGCATTTACAAAGGACGGCCAGCTTTTAGTTGGAGAACCGGCGCGAAGACAGGCAGTCACCAACCCCGACAATACCATAATTGCTGCAAAAAGAAAGATGGGAAGCGACCACGTCTTCAAGGTGCAAGGAAAAGAATACAAACCGCAACAAATCTCGGCTTTCATTTTACAGAAGATCAAAAAAGATGCAGAAGCATTTCTTGGCGAAAAAGTAGAAAAGGCAGTTATCACCGTTCCTGCCTACTTTGACGACAACCAAAGGCAAGCAACAAAAGATGCAGGTACTATTGCAGGACTCGATGTAGTCAGAATAATTAATGAACCAACGGCTGCATCACTTGCGTTCGGCTTGGACAAAGCAGGCCAAGACATGAAGATACTCGTCTTTGACCTTGGTGGAGGTACACTGGATGTCACCATCATGGAAATGGGAGGAGGTGTCTTTGAAGTGCTCAGCACATCAGGTGACACGCAACTTGGTGGAACCGACATGGACAAGGTACTCATAGATTACATCGTCAACGAATTCCGCAAGACCACAGGAATAGACCTCACAAAAGACAGCACTGCGATGACCAGAATAAGAGAAGCAGCAGAAAAAGCAAAGATAGAGCTTTCGACGGTGATGGAGACTGACATTAACTTACCATTCATCTCGTATGACCCTTCAGCTGGACCAAAAAACTTAGAACTCAAACTAACTAGGGCCAAATTCGAGGATCTAATTAGGCCGATAGTCGAAAGATGCCGTACCTCAATTGATAACGCATTACGCGATGCAAAACTCACTCCATCCGACATCTCAAAAATAGTGCTGGTTGGAGGACCGACCAGAATTCCATTTGTGAAAAAGTTCGTAGGTGATGTCATAGGCAAGAACCCAGAATCCGGCGTAGACCCAATGGAAGCAGTAGCTATGGGTGCAGCAATTCAGGCCGGAATTATTGCAGGTGATGTGACAAGCGACATTGTATTACTTGATGTAACGCCACTGACTCTGGGAGTGGAAACACTAGGAGGCCTAAGGGAGCCATTAATTGAAAGAAACACCACAATTCCAACCTCAAAGACAAAGATCTTTACAACTGCAGCAGACAACCAGACTGCAGTTACCATCCATGTGGTACAGGGCGAGAGGCCCATGGCAGCAGACAACGTCTCACTTGGCAGCTTCAATCTCACCGGACTTCCTCCAGCCCCAAGGGGAATCCCACAAATTGAAGTCAAATTTGACATTGACGCAAACGGCATCCTGAACGTGACTGCAAAAGACCTTGGCACTAAAAAAGAGGCAAAAATAACGATCCAGGCAGGCTCCAAGCTATCAAAAGATGAGATCGAGAAACTAAAGCAAGACGCAGAAAAATTCGCAGAAGAAGACAAAAAGAAAAAAGAGGCAGTCGACATTCGAAACGAAGCTGAAAGCTTTGTGTATACCACAGAAAAACTACTCACACAAGACCTCAAAGACAAGCTGACTCAGGAGCAAGGTGTCAAGATTGCCGAAGCAGTAAAGGAGCTAAAAGAGGTTCTAGACAAAGGACCAGATCAAATCAAGCCAAAGCTTGATGCACTAAAAACATTGGTAAACCAGATAACAACGGAGCTCTACAAAAATGTCAGTCCGCCGCCAACCCAGGAACAACAAAGTTCCACAGGATCAGAACAAAACACCCAGAATCAGGGCGCAACAAGCTAATTTACCCACTGCCCTGCTAGAAGAATAGGAAATGTCAGCAAAAAGAGACTATTATGAAGTATTGGGAGTATCAAAATCTGATTCTGCCGACACCATAAAATCACAATACAGAAAACTTGCACTCAAATTTCATCCAGACAGAAACAAGTCTCCTGAGGCAGCAGAGCACTTTAAGGAGATATCTGAGGCCTATGCAGTCCTCTCGGATCCAGAAAAACGCAAGCTTTACGACCAATACGGCCACGCAGGACTGGAAGGCAGGTATTCCACCGAAGACATCTTCCAAGGTGCAAGAGGGAACTTTGATGACATATTCTCTAACTTTGGTTTTGGTGGATTTGATTCCATTTTTGAGTCGCTGTTTGGAAGAGGAGGCTTTGGCGGATTTGCAAGACAGAGAGGAGCCGACATTTTGTATGAAACCAGTGTAACACTTGAAGACGTTTTTAGAGGAAAAAGACTTGATATCGAAGTAAAGAAAAACGTGGACTGTGGAGACTGCAACGGTTCTGGCTGCGCTCCCGGTACAAAGCAGGAGACATGTCCTGGCTGCAGAGGCCAAGGCCAAGTACGCATTACAAGAAACATGGGCTTTTCTACCTTTGTCACAGTGCAGCCGTGCACAAAATGCCACGGTGAAGGAAAGTTCATACCAAAACCATGCTCGACATGTAAGGGAACAGGCAAGACAAAGGGGACAAAAAAACTCTCATTTGACATACCGCCTGGAATTGATAACGGAGACTATGTGATAAGCGGGGAAGGAGAATCAATACCACATGGCTCAAGCGGTGATCTGATTGTTAGAATTCGCGTCAAGCCGCACCCATTATTTAAGCGGGACGGCGCAGACATCTTTTATGACGCAAAGATCTCAATTGCTGATGCAGCCTTGGGCGCAACAATCGAAGTACCTACTCTGGAAAAAACAGAAAAGATCAAAGTCGAAGAAGGCACACAGCCAAACGCAATAGTGAAGCTTAAAGGAAAAGGCCTGCCTTATTCTAACGCTCGCGGCCGTGGGGATCAGTATGTAAGACTTGTCGTCGAAGTTCCAACCAAGCTGAGCAAACAGCAAAAAGAACTATTACAGAAACTGCGTCAGACCATGGAATAACTACTTGGTCACCTTGCGTATGTCTAATTCGTGTCCATTTCTGTAGTGCGCTGCGTGGGTGGACTTTATCAATTCTGCAATCTTGGCATCAGAAAAATATCTTACATTGTAGCGGCCCAGCGTTTTTTTGCAGTTATTGCAGTAGACTTCTTTAAATTCCAAGTGATATCTTTACAGAACTAATTAATAAAGCACTTATTTTGGCACCTGAAACCCTTGTTTGCGGGAGTCGCCAAGCCCGGTCAACGGCGTAAGGTTCAGGTCCTTATCTCCTAGGAGTTCGTGGGTTCAAATCCCACCTCCCGCATTAACCTGTAAATGATTTTTAAAAATCGAGTCTACTATAGAATCCTTTAAACCATAGTTAGTTATACTATTCATAATGGGAAAAATCGTTAAAGTCGGTGGAAGAGGTACATCAAGAAGAGAAACCGAAGCTGACGAGATGAAGTGGTCTGGCGAAAAATTCCGAGAATACCAAAAACAGATGAAGGAAAAAGCCAAAGACGAATACGTAGTTTCAGGACGTGGCACTCGCAAAAGAAAACTTGGGGATACCCCGGAAACCACTAGGCCTTCAACAAAAGGTCGTTATGTTTCAGTGGGCAGAGGAACAGGAAAAAGGAAATTAGAGTAAAACTAATTTTCTGAAGTCTTTATTTTTCCAATATTTTTGTAATCCGTGACTCCAAAAGTTTGTTGAGTTTTTCTCCGGATACCTTGCCGCGAAAGGACTTCATAGCGAGTCCCATCAAAAGTCCCGTTGAATGGAGCCCCTGCTTTTTGATCGCTTCAATGTTCTGATTCACTATGTTGTCTAGGAACTCCTCGAGTTCTTTGTCATCTACTGCGGTCTTGGCAAACTCGTCTGGTGAGCTTATCTTGCCTGCCATGATTCCTTCAAAGATCATCTCGACTGACTCTTTTGTTATCTTGCCTTCTCCTAAAAGCTCAAAGACTCTTGCAATATGTTCTTGTTTCAACTTGGCAGCATCGAGTCCCTGCCTTTGAAGATTCGTAATTGTCGAACACAATGAAGATGCTACAAAGTTAGGACTGACGTGGCTTTTGGCACATATTGATTCGAACAAATCCAAGTAATCAGAATCAAAAATCTGCTCTGCAAGTTGTGTATTGAGGCCGTATTTTTTTTGCAGCTCTGAGATGATCTGATCCCAGGGTTTTGGAATGTTGTCTTTTGCAGCTTGGAGCTCTTCATTGGTAACTAGAATTGGAGGTATGTCAGTTTCTGGGTACATTCTTGCAGAGCCTGGCCTTGGACGCAAAAACACCGTCTCGCCAGACGGTGTTGCCATACGGGTTTCTGCGGGCACTCCATTTTTTGCATTCTTTATCCTGTTGATGAGTGCGTCAAGGGCAAACTCGATTTTGTCCTTTGGTCCTGCGACTAGCAAAAAGCCGTCATCTTTTTGTAGCTTAAGTGTTTGTCGTAGCCTCTCCACCTCCTCCCTTTCTATGCCGTAGTTTGGCAGCTCGTCGGAGTGAAAGATACCACCGATGCCAAAAAACCTCACATGCTGGCCAAGCTCCTTGCCAAGTCTTATTCCCTCATATGGTTCGTACCCAAACATGCCTGAAAATCCTCGCACTGGGAGAGCAAAAATGACAGAGCCTCCTTTGAGTGATTTTTGAATTATCTTTGAGTTTGAATTTGCAAAAAATGCAGTCACATCTAGGCTGTCTTTTTTTGAGAGCATGTCTAGGTCGATTTTTTGCAGTCTTTCTGCTATCAACTGCAGGCCGTGCTGTCTTCTTGCCTCGTACGTGATGACTTTTTCCAGCTGGTCAAGCTGCTGTACGCCTTTTACTTCTACTATGCCACCACCGGAAATTGAAATATTTACGTCCTGCCTGATGGAGCCGATCCCCCTTGTTACCCGCCGAGTTACTCGTAGCATCCTTCCAAGGCCAAGTGCTATTTTTTTTATTTCTTCGGCAGAGGCGCTTATCGGTTCAAGAGCTATCTCAACTAATGGTACGCCAAGTCTGTCCAGCGAGTACTCTCTGGAATCATCTGTGTCTTTGAGAAGCTTTGCTGCATCTTCTTCAAGGCAAACTGATTGTACTCCCACTTTTTTGCCGTCAACTTGTAGGTAGCCACCCTGAGCTACTAACATTGTTCTCTGAAATCCTGACGTGTTGGAACCATCGATGACTATTTTTCTCATCACATAGCTTTCATTGAAGATATTGGAATGGAGGGCGGACGCAATTATCAGTGCTGTCTGTTTTGCATCACCATCAAGTCCATGTGGTGGTTCATCATCGTATTCCACAAGGCAGCTGCTTTGTGGGTTTGCGTTATAGTAGATGGTCTTTGATTTTGAGGATTCAAAGAGGGCGGCAGGATCATAGCTGCCAAGCTCACTTTTTGCTAATCTCAGCTTGCGGGAGAATCTTATGGTATAATTGTCTGATTCGATTGGCTTGCATCCACAGAACAGCTTCTTATTTGTCGCAAGCTGCTGGTGTATCTCAAGGCCTACCTTGAGGCCTATCTTGTCTAGTGGAGGCTCCATGATTTCTCCTAAACATGATCACCTTAAAGTCATTGCGTGAGCTCGGATGCTATATTTTTGAGCATTATCTCCTTGATGTCATTATGGTTCGAGAGGGCCCACATGGCCTTTACCAACGCAGTCTCAGGGATCATATCTGATAGTGGTACAATTCCAAGTTGCATGAGGTCACGACCGCTTTCGTAGACTGCCATGTTGACACGGCCATCAAGGCACTGCGAGGTCATACCAACAAAGACACCTTTTTGCTTTGCTTTCTTTACCACATCGTACATTGTTCTCCCAATGTGTCCTAGGCCTGTGCCTTCAAAGATTATTGCCTTGTAACCGTGATTTAGTAAATCTTCGATAAGATTTGGGTCGTAGCCTGGGTAGTATTTGACTAGGGCCGCCTTGGTGTCAACGTCTATTTTTGGGTCATACCGTTCTTGCGTAAAGTAAGGTTCATGGAAATTTTGTGTTATCTTGTCCTCATAGACGACAAAGGCTGGTTTTGCGCCTACTGTCTCAAAGGCATTTCTTTTACTGGTATGGTTTTTTCTGACACGAGTGCCTAGGTGACACGCAACATCGTTATCGCTTTCAGAATTGTGCATTGCGACAAAGACGCCGTTTGTTTTAGATCTTACAATGAATCTTGCAGCGTAAATCAGATTTATTGCAGCATCAGAGGAGGGCCTATCAGAAGACCTCTGTGAGCCAACAAGAACTATGGGCTTTGGGAATCCAGCAAGTGCAAACGAAAGGTACGCTGCAGTATATTGCATTGTGTCTGTTCCATGCGCAACAAGGATGCCAGCATAATCTGATTTTGCAAGTGAATCAAGCTTTTGTGCAATCTTGAGCCAGTGATCCGGTGTGAGATTCTCAGAGTATTCAGAAAACAAGACTTCGGCATCAATGTTTGCTACTTCAGCAAGCTCTGGTACAGATGCATTTAGCTCTTGGGCAGAAAGTGCCGGTGTCACACTGCCTGTTCTGTAATCTACCCGGCTTGCAATCGTGCCACCAGTTGACAAAAGCAAAATCTTTGGCAGGTCTTGGTTGACTACCACCATAGAAGCCTCTTTAGTGGATTTGGTGGATGAAAGATACTGGACTTTTTTTATTTTGTCTATTTCGAGTCCCACATTGTAGCCACTTTTGAGCTTGACTGCTATGTGTTTGTCGTCGCTGTGCTCGTATCTTGGCATTATTGTTCCTGTCTGATCAGAATCGGTCGTTATCTGTATGGTGTCGCCAACTTTGAGATTGTACTGTTTGAGAAATTCAAGGGCCTTGCCATGGTATCCTCTGTACTCTGACATATAGAGAAAAAACTGGTCTGCTGCTGTTTTAAGATTATCGATAGTACGGAACTGCTATCTTTTGGCCGATCTTGAGGTCTTTTTGTGTCTTTACTTTCTTAACTGCTTCCTCAAAGTGCTTCATCGTGACCTTAGCTGTGTTTGTCGCCTTTTCTAGCTCCTCTTTTGTCGGGTGCTTGTCAAGACACTCATGAATGACTAGTGAGACTGCGGTGTTTGGAATTGCTGCCACATCCGCTCCACTCATTCCGTCTGTAATGTCTGCGATCTTGTCCAAGTTAACATAGTCAAGATCGTTTTTGTCGGTAACTATTGGGATACTCTTTGATGATATCTCTAGAATCTGTCTTCTGCTATCTTTGTCTGGCATTGGGATCTGAATGATTTTGTCGAACCTGCCAGGTCGTAGCAACGCTGGGTCAATCATGTCTGCTCTATTTGTCGCCGCAAGGACAATTACTCCATGAAGGTTTTCCATACCATCGAGTTCGGTTAGGAGCTGGCTGACTACGCGTTCGGTCACTGCAGTCTCAGCTCCGGCGCCTCTTATCGGAGCAATAGAATCAATCTCATCAAAGAAGATCACACATGGCGATGCCTGTCTTGCGCGTCTGAAGATCTCACGTATTCCTCTTTCTGATTCACCGACCCATTTTGAGAGAAGCTCGGGACCTCTCACTGAGACAAAGTTTGCCTCACTTTCAGTAGCCACTGCTTTTGCAAGTAGGGTCTTTCCGACGCCGCTTGGACCGTGAAGCAAAATACCACGCGGCATCTTGTGTCCCAGCTTGTCGTATAGTGCAGGATATTTCATTGGCCACTCCACTGCCTCTTGGAGCTGTTGCTTTACTTCCTTTAGGCCTCCGATGTCGTCCCACTTTACATCTGGGTTTTCGATGAAGACCTCACGCATTCCAGACGGTGTGACTTCAATTAGCGCTCTTTGGAAATCATCATTATTTACGATGAGCTTGTCCAGTGTCTCTGGCGGAATCTTCTCATCTTCTAGGTTCAATTCTGGCAATAATCTTCGAAGGCACTTCATTGCCGCTTCTTTGCACAAGTATTCTAAATCTGCGCCAACATATCCGTGACTCACAGATGCAATCTTGTCCAAATCGACATAGTTGGGGTCGTTTTCTTCGGTAACCAGTGGCATGTTGCGTGTGTGTATATTGAGTATGTCTTTTCGGCCCTTCTTGTCTGGCACTTTGATCTCAATTTCTCTGTCGAATCTGCCAGGTCTTCTCAAGGCGGGATCGATTGCATTTGGTCTGTTTGTTGCCGCAATGACTATTACCTTGCCCCTTGCCTCTAGGCCATCCATCAAAGATAACATCTGAGATACGACGCGTCGTTCCACCTCGCCTGTTACTTCTTCTCTTTTTGGTGCAATGGAGTCTATTTCATCTACGAAGATAATGGACGGAGCCTTCTCTCTTGCCTCTTTGAAGATCTCCCTTAGTCTTGCCTCGCTTTCACCGTAAAACTTGGACATGATCTCAGGCCCTGAGATGCTGATAAAGTGGGCGTTGCTTTCATTTGCAACTGCTTTTGCAAGGAGGGTCTTGCCGGTACCTGGTGGACCATACAACAACACGCCCTTTGGAGCCTCTACACCAAGTTTTTCAAAGATCTCAGGGTGTCTAAGTGGGAGCTCGATCATCTCCCTTACTTTTTTAATCTCATCTGTTAATCCACCAATGTCTTCGTATGTGACTTGGGGTACACCCCTCAGAGTCTCTCCCTTTTCTGCAATGTGGAATACTGTTTTTTGAGTAACAAGAACTGCATCAGCTGCGGGTGTAACACCAATTACTTGAAATGTGAGTCTCCCTCCAAAATATGGAACCATTACGTTGTCGCCTTTGATGAGCGGCACACTTTCCAGTGCATCTGCAAGATATCTCTCATCGATTGGTGGTATTGCCTCAAGTGGTGCGACTACTATCTTTTCTGCTGCAACCGCCTTGATCTTTCTTACATTTATGGTGTCGCCAATTGCGATACCTGCATTGTTTCTCCCAAGGCCGTCGATTCGTATTATTCCCTTTCCTTCGTCTGATGGATACAACGGAAGACACTTGGCAACGGTTCTGCGCTTTCCTTTGATCTCGATGACATCGCCTGTTGACGCGTTGAGAGTGTCCATAGAATCGTAATCAATTCGAGCTACGCCACGTCCAACATCTCTTGTATATGCCTCAAGTACCTTAAGTGAGAGGGAGTTTTGGCTCATAACAATACCTTCTCAGCGTATTTTTTATATCTTTGTCGTAATTGATCCACACAACTTCTCTTACAATACAAAGCTTAAAATCACAAGCTAAGGACATCACCAAAAATGGGTAAGCGACCATTAGTGAGAAGACGTGGCCGTGGAGGCATGCAGTTTAGGGCAGCCTTTACTGGCAAGTTAGCACCAGCCAAATACCCATACTTTGATCTGTCCGAAGAACACACAGGCACGGTAATCGATCTGGTTCATGAAAGAGGCAGAGACGCGCCGCTGGCACGAGTCAGATTCGAGGACGGATCTGTATCTCTGGTTCCTGCAGTCTTGGGGACAAAAATCGGCTCTACGATCAAGTTCGGCCTAAACGCAGATATCTCAAATGGAAACGTAATCAGCATTCAAAACATTCCCGACGGCACTATAGTCTGCAACGTTGAAAAACACTTTGGAGACGGAGGAAGCATTGCAAAATCTGCAGGCGGATCTGCCACGGTATTTTCACACAGTGCTGATGGTGTCACAATTAAGCTTCCTTCAGGCGCATTTACCACGCTGAATCCAAAAAACCGGGCAATGGTTGGAGTTTTGGCAGGCGGCGGAACATCGGAGAGGCCGTTTCTTAATGCAGGAAACAAGTGGCGAAGGTACCGATCAAAGGGCCACAAGTATCCAATAGTTAGAGGTGTAGCTCAAGCAGCATATGTGCATCCGCACGGTGGTGGAAGACACCAACACATGGGAGGAAGCGGAACCGTATCAAGAAACGCACCGCCTGGAGCCAAAGTTGGAAGCATCGCTGCAAGAAAAACCGGCCGCGCCAGACTCAAAGAAAGAGTATAGTTTTCTAAACCATTCTGAAAATTTTCAGATCAAAAGTCCATAACAAAATTGATTAATGCCAAAGCAAGACTGTTTTTAAATGGGAAAACAGCGTGTACATCTTTTCATAAGTGGTAAGGTACAAGGAGTTTTTTTTCGCCAAGCTATGAAGGTGGCCGCAAAGAAGAACCATGTTACAGGTTGGGTTAAGAACCTAAAGGACGGCCGCGTAGAGGCCGTAATTGAGGGTGAGGATCTCAATGTAAGCAATGTGGTGGAATGGTGTCATGCTGGACCTGCAAATGCGCGCGTCGAGGACGTTGTGATAAAAAACGAAAAATTCAAAGACGAATTTACCAAGTTTGATGTTTTGTACTAGCGAATCGTGTTGTATGCTTCCAGAATCAATCTTTTTGTTTCATCTAGGTTGTCGTCTGGTTTGACCAAAAATATAGTAAATGGTTCTTTTCGGCTTTTCTGAATTTTGACGATAATTTTATCTTGATCCGGCTCCAAGTCTGCAAACCATCTAAATGAAAGCGATTTTCCAAAAACAATCCTGTGTGCACGAACATCTTCTACCACATTTGCTCCAAGAGAGACGCAACACTGTCTCAGCGAATCAAAGGCAGCAAAGAGATGGGGCGGAATCTGCCTTTTGAATTCCTCGTACGTTCTTTTTTGACCTACAAACATGTCATCCACTAGTTTTGAGCGCCAACCAAATATTTTAAGTGGTAGTAGCTCTGCTGGTTCCAGTCCAGACAGATAACCCCATCTCAAGGCGCACAAGATCCGCCACGTTGACGAAGTAGCGTGGGTACTTTGCCTTAGGATTGCTCCCTCCCGGACCTCATCCATTTCGGCAATTCGACCTTGAGCGTTATCCCTTCGGACAATCTCAGACCTGTATCCACCCGCTTCGGCGTGATTTCATTTCAGTACACCAAGCGGGAATTATCCATCTGGAGATTTATCCAGCAGTTACTGACCTCTGCATAGAGCCGGTTTCAGAGTAGGGCACGGCTAGCGCCCCGATCCTACCTACTACCGAGTATTTTTACCACTTGATGATATATTTGGATTAGGTTTGTCGGTTCTGTTGCATCAACGGTTTGTCCTTAAGCGAGACGATCATTTTGCACACAGAGCAGATCTCACCTGTGCATTCCGAGCCGCAATTAGAGCAGGCGAGTTTTTGTTTGTAGTTTGATTCCTTCATAATTTGAGAGATCTTCAAAATGGAACGATACATGCTGTTTTTGATTCCACTGTGGCTGTTCTCCAAATTATTCAAAAATTCTCGGATCTCAGTTCGTATGCCCTCATTCATATGGGGACATGGCTCGGTTTGAAACGGCAGGTTGTTTGTGAACGCGTAAAAGACTATCTCGGACTCGTAAATTTCGCAAAATGGCTTTATTTTGCGAAGCGAGTTCTCGGAAGTGTCAGGATCCATCCAACCTATTTTGTTTGTGTCGCCAGAAAGTGTGTTAATTACAAAAGTCTGCAGAACATCATCTAGGTTGTGTCCAGTCGCGATCACATCTGCGCCAATTTCTTTTGCTGCATGATCAATTGCCCTTCGTCGGAAGGTGCCGCAAATAGAGCAAGATGAAAGCTTGTCATCTCTTAACAAAAGGGACTCATCAAGCGTGAGATCAAACAGTTCCTTGTAGCTGTATGTACTGTACTCGACTCCAAGATCTGCACAGAATTTCTTTACAATACCAAGCGCTTCTTCGCGATACCCTTGGATTCCCTCGTCGATTGTTACTGCGTGCAACCTGAAATTGTGGTTTTTTGACATTTTTGATAACACATGAAGCAGGGCAAGTGAGTCCTTGCCTCCAGATACTGCGACACAGACGAGCTGGCCGTTTTGCATCATGTTGTATTTTGAGATGGTCTTTGCTGTCTTTCTTAGTATGGAATTTGAAAAACACTCAGAGCATAGATTTTCGCCAGAATACTTTCTTGCATAGACTGCGGTGTTTTGGCATCTGTCACATTTCATGGTAGCGATCCTAGTTGCCCAAATTTAATTGGTCTGCCTCAAATGGTGAACCAGCCGGACTTCATGTATGATAATACAATGTTTAGGCCAAAGAGGCTGAAGGTAAAGGCGTAGATTGCCCACATGGTTCTGTTCACTGTAATGTCTGAGAGTTTTTTGTCAATTATGCTATGGATGAATTTGCCGCCATCGAGGATCGGAAGCGGAAGCATATTGATTATCCCGATGAAAAATGAGATCATCCACAGCCACAGCAAAAACATGGACAGCTCAGGACTTTTCCACTCGATAAAGTTGTAGATTGGCTTGTAGGTGCCCGAGTTGTCTCGAATTATGCCAATGAGTCCCTTTGTAGGATCGTCAGGAGAAGGCATGATCTGTACTTGGTACTGGAACTGTTGGCCCTCTCTGAGCAAAGTAACAGTGGCCGTGTCGCCTGGTGCAAGCTTTACTCTGGCAAAATCAATAGGTGTCACTATGGGGATGTCATTAATCGAGGTGATGATATCTCCTGCTTGCAGGCCTGCCTTCTGTGCACCACTATCTTCCATTACAGAAATTATTGTGACGCCTTGCGGTATCTCGTAGAATGCACTCCGAATAGGCTCCGGTACTATGATTGCAAAAAACGGATTTGTAAGCAAGAATGCCCCAAGGACCAGTGCAAAAATTACGTTTGATGTTGCACCTGCACCGATTACTCGAAGCTTTGAGATCTTTTTTGCTTTGTTGAATTCTTCATCATCGGGTTCAACAAAGCCTGCAAACATTGCGATGAATATGGCAAAGCCGCCAGTCTTGATTCTAATTTTTTCAAGTGTTGCAACTATGCCGTGCGCCCCCTCATGAATGACAAGAACAATTGGAATGGAGAGAAGAAAATACAGAATTGCCGAAGACGACGTTAATGTAACGCCAGGTATGAGGACTGTGAGCTCTGCAAACTCTGCTGGCCTGTCAAAGTACTTGGTAATATTGTCAATTAGAAACCAAAACCCAAAACCCATCATGATGAATCCTGCGACCACACTCACATCTGCAAAGACGCGTATGCCGCGTCTTGTTCTACCCAACATTCTAGTCAGTGCAGCCTGGACCTGTGCGTTCTTGTATGTGAGGCTGTATGGTTTTATCTCAAAGCCGTGCTTTTCTAGCTTGAGTGCCTTTGTTACTCCGAGTATGATCCCCCAAGCTATTAACACGTAGATTATAGCGTTTTGTGACAAAAAATCCAAAGCCAAATTAATTACACTTTGTATTACTGTCATTTATAAAAATCAAGCGTGTAATTTTTACTTGAATAGAAGACTATCACGTTTCTACTCGTAAATCAGGAACGCGTTCAAAGTGCTTTTTATCCTGTTTTTTGCGCCGTATGCACCACGAAAATACTCTGCTACATTAACCGAAGTGGTGTGGATCAACTCTCCATTTTTTTCCAACTCTTTCATCTTTGCCAGTGCGTCCGCATCATGACGTTCTAACGCGATAAGAAAGTTAGTATCAGCGCAAACCAATCTAGAGATCGACCTTTTACAGTTTCAGATTTTTGCACAGCTCCTTACTTGCTTTTTCTACACTGTCTGCAAGATCGGGATTTGGCCCTCTTTCTTTTAGATAAGCTAGTATGGCAGATGGATTACCCTTCCCAAACTTTCGTAATATTAAATCTGAGAAAGATTCCATCTAACTTTTGAGCTTTGAGTATTCTGTATGCTTCATCACTCAATGAGATCGTCGTGGTACCTATGTACGATAAATACATGTACATGCATTTAAGGTTGACCAAAAAGAACAAACATCGCTAATCCAAGATAACACTATGAAACCAGCAGTGATTGTATCGACTTATCCGGACAGAAAATCAATCTCAAAAATTGCAACCAAATTAGTAAAAGACAAGGTTGCAGCCTGTGTCAACATAACAAAAATCTCATCGATTTATGCTTGGCAAGGAAAAATTGAAAACACAAACGAGTTTCTTGCGTTTTTTAAAACAACGCAGAAAAACAAACACAAGCTAAAATCCGTCATAAAAAACACGCACCCATACAAGGTGCCGGAAATAGCAGAACTTGATGTAAAAGACATCAATAAACCATACCTGCAGTGGCTCGTAGACTCGACAGGCTAGGACTCTACTGGAAACCTAAGGAGTGAGACCATGCCGCCAAGGCCGGATACCTGCAAGCCAATGTCTGTGCTGGAATCAAGTGCGTAAATATGGGCTCCCTTTGATTCGGCCTCATTGAGAAATTCTATTACTTCGTCTTCGTTGTGTGTCTGGATCACTTTTTCTGAGAAGATAAGCGATTCTACTGCACCAAACTGGTTTGCTTTTTTTGTCTCCTCAAAACCCATTGTGAATTTTCTGCTTTTGGTATTTGCTTTTATCATGACTTCTTCTAGAATTGAGGCCACCTTTGCAAGCTTGCTTTGGCCAAGTATCTGTTGCATGGATTTGGATCTTATGAAAGAATAGATGCCGTCCTCGCCACCGGAATCAATTCCATCGACAACTTGAATTTTGTATTTTTTTGCAATTGGCAATTTTTGCAGGAAATTGCTAAACTGTCTCTTTGTCTCGCCGGGCCCAAATATTATGATGGAGTCGTTTTCTTGTAGCGTTATGTCCAATGCTTTTGCGACGCTTTCAAAAAACGTCTGTATGTTGAAGCTCGTCTTGTACTGCTTGCCACTTGAGCCAGAATACATGTTTTGCAAAAGCTGGAGGTGCGTTCCCTTCAATCTGCCAATGCCGCAATCGCCTTTGTCTATTGCGACAAGAACAAAACCAAAACTCTCATCTTTGTTTTTTGTCAGCTTTAACTCGACTGGCTGCCATTTTTTCTTTATGACGTTAAAGGAATCTCCGATATTTACCAAAAGGGAGTGATGCAGTCCTTTTGAGACTGCTTCGTTACTTGATTCCAGTATGGTGCCATGTATTCTGAGCTTATCAAAGACTGCATCAAGTGATATCTTTTCTACTTCGAGCATTATTCGAATCTTTATGCGCTCGCCCCTGTCGGGCCTTGCAAAATCCTTTTCCTGTTTGATTACACGTGTGGTGTCAGAAACTATCTTGTCGCCTTTTTTTATTATTCTTCGAAGTATCAACAGGTCGTCTGGCTCTTCTACTAAAAAAGAAACTGTCGAGTCGTCGATAATTTTTGTAATCATTTGATTAAGATAGCTTTGAAGAAAATATTAAACAGTGTTGGTGTTTTCGAGATTCTTTTTCTTTAGATAGCTGTCGACCCACTCTGGAGTTATGACTCCGCCTTCTGCCAAGTTGACAAGCGAATTTGGTGATGCTTCGCCTGTCACCTTTCCGCCCTTTCTCCTTATTTGTCTCCACTTTAGTGTGGTGTTTCCGCTCTTTGAGTTGTAGATTATGCCCAAGACGTCGCGTGCGTTGACAAAGGTAATGTCTCGGATCTTCTTTAGGGTGACCTTGTCTGCTGCCTCTACGTATATTGAGCCCAGTGACTCTTCACGCTCTGGAAAGACCTCGGGGTCTTCGACGTAGCCGCGTGGAATGTATGAGCTGCACGTGCTTGCAATCACGAATCTTCTAAAACTTTCGAGTGATGCTGGTACGTCTATTGCCACCATTTCTTTTATGGGGTTTTTCTGACAATATCAAGCTTCTTTTAAAAATCCCCCTTGCCAATTATGATGCAGAGGCGTTGATGAGATTATCCCTTTGATCTTGATGATGAAGATCTTGAGTTCTGAGCCTTGAATATTTATGGGATGATGTGACTTTTCAAAATACATGAAGTCCCTGACAGAATATCTTACCTTTAACACCAAAACCAAGATCGCTTTTGTAAACATCACACCCCAGGTACGCCAACTAATTAAAAAAAGTGGAGTAAAAGATGGCCTATGTCTTGTAAACGCAATGCACATTACTGCAAGTGTCTTCATAAATGATAACGAGTCTGGTTTGCACAAGGATTTTGCAAAATGGCTTGAGAAGCTTGCACCACACGAACCGATAAGCCAGTACCAACACAATGACACAGGAGAAGACAACGCAGATGCACACCTAAAAAGACAGATAATGGGACGAGAGGTAGTAGTAGCAATAACTGACGGCGATCTTGATTTTGGGCCTTGGGAGCAGATTTTTTACGGGGAATTCGACGGCATGAGACCAAAAAGAGTTCTAGTCAAAATAATTGGCGAGTAACTAACCAAAGTCTGCGTCGCGTTTTTGGCTCTGTGACTCATTTTTTCTTGCTGCCAATCTAAAGTCGTCCTGATGGTTTTGTGGCCCGTGGCTGCACTTGACACAACCCACCTTGAAGCCGTTTTCGTCTTTGACATATGTCTGACAACCACAAAAACAAGCCATAACTGAAAAGATTCGCGGTATGATATAACTCTAATTAGTACAACATGCACCGCGCGGGATGTCGTGGCCGTGGGGGCACTTTCTTGGATGCTTGAGCATCGTGCACAACGCATCGGTAAACTGCTGGTTCATGTGGTGTTCTATTCCGCAGACCATCTCCTCGTCTATCTCTACTTTGAGGGCCGAGTCCATCAATACCTCTAAAAGCCTGCTGTTGCGCATCATACTTGCGCCTACTTTTTCACCGCTTTCGGTGAGCGCGACTCCAGCTTTGTTATAGTTGACAAGGTTTTGCTCGTTTAACTTCTTTAGCATCTGCACTACGCTTGGCTGCCTCACATTGAGCATCTTTGCGATGGTGGATATTTTGACTGGCTCGCTTTTTTCCTTGATGTGCCAAATTGCTTTTAGATACATCTCTACGTGCTCTGCCTCGGCCGTTCCAACAAAAAGCACTTCGTCGTTTATCGAATCCATTACCCTACACCCTTTGCATCTTTGAGCAAATATTCAAAGTATTCCCTTGCAAAGACTGCAAGGCCTGCATGATCTGCCCAGATTGCGACTGCTTCGCCTTCGACCGACTCGTTGATTGGGCCCAAAAGTATGACTACGTATCTTTTGTCCGATATGATGCCGCCCCCAAAGAGGCCTTTTTTAACTTTGACTGTGGCAACACGAGTCAGGCTCTTTAGCGCCTCTTTTTCCATTTGATCGGACATCAGAATTGTGATGTTGACGCCCCTGTCGTGGAGCTGGCGCAGCTTTGGCAGCGCCTGCTTTATGAGCGCCTCATTTGCCTTTGGAAGTGCGATTAAAACCTCGTTTCTGCAAGTCTCAACTATTTCAAGAATCTTTGATGCGATATTCATTATTCCAGAAAGAACCCATATGTCCGGCCTCTCGCTTACGCCGCTTTTCTCATAAAGCGGCACAAGCTCACGCAGCACGATATTTTCGTTTTCTTTGAAATCGGACTCCATCTTTTGCTTTGTAACTTCTAGTGCGGTAGCAGGTGATTTTGCAAAATACTTTGTAGGACGGGAATCATCTGAGCCGATCCAGCCTTTTTCTTCCAGGGAGCCTAGCACCTCGTAGATCTTTGAGTACGGCACGCCTGATTTCTGGCTCAGATCGGATGCTGTGAGCTCGCCACCCTTGAGCAGAGACGAATAGGTTCTGATTTCATAACTTGTGAGGCCTATTTTTTCTAGGGACTTGCGCGTGTTATCCGATATACTCATCGATCTAATCGGAGTTTTTTGGTATTTAAATCACTAAGGCGTGAATCTCCTAAATCACACGGGGTTGGGTGTGAAATACGTTATATAGCATATTGGAAGAGTGCATTTTGATAAGGTAAATGTCGCTAATTCAGCTTTCCAGACACTCTACAAAGACTCTAGGAAAGAAATCCACCATTAGATTCACTCAGAGCATATGCCCAGACTGCAACATGATTCTGGACGCAGAGGTCTTTGAGCGCGACGGACGCGTCTTTATGAGCAAGACCTGTCCTACGCACGGTGAGTGCGAAGAGCTGTACTTTGGTTCTTATGAGATGTACAAAAAGTTCAGCACCTACTGGGCTGACGGAAAAGGCGCACACGCACCAAACGTAATGATTGAGAAATGTTCTTGTCCAAACAACTGTGGCCTGTGCTCAAACCACCTATCGCACAGCGGCCTTGCAAACATGATAGTTACAAACAGATGTGACCTGACATGCTGGTACTGCTTCTTTTATGTAAAGAAAGGCCTTGAAGGCGCATACATGTACGAACCAGAATTAGACCAGGTTCGTGCAATGATGAAGACGCTCAAGGCAGAGCGACCAATTCCTGGCAACTCTATTCAGATTACAGGCGGTGAGCCGATGCTGCGAGACGACATCACCGAGGTCATCAAGATAATGAAAGAAGAAGGCGTCGACCACGTCCAGATGAACACAAATGGAATAAGACACGCAATGGACCCAGAGGCAGCCCGCGAGGTAAGACTTGCCGGATGCAACAACCTGTATCTCAGCTTCGATGGTGTCACGGCCAGAACAAACCCAAAGAACCACTGGGAGATCCCATACGCACTTGATTCCTGCAGAAAGACAGGAACCACAGTAGTTTTCGTTCCAACAGTTATCAAATCAATTAACGATCACGAATTAGGCGGAATTATCAGATATGCCCAAAAGAACATGGATGTAGTCCATGCGGTAAACTTCCAGCCGGTATCACTCACAGGAAGAATGGGCAAAGCAGAGCGTGAAAAATACAGAATCACAATTCCAGACTGCATTCAAAGAATCGAAGAGCAGACACAGGGTGAAGTCACAGTGGACGACTGGTTCCCAGTTCCAAGCTGCATGCCTCTGACAAACGTAATTGAGGCATTCTCAAGCAAGCCAAAATACGAGCTGTCAATCCACTTTGCGTGCGGAGCAGGCACATATGTCTTTGAGGACGCAGAGACAAAGAAATTCGTGCCGCTGCCAAGATTTGCAGACATTCAAGGAATGCTAGAATTATTTGAGGACAAAGCAGAGGAGATTCGCTCAGGCAAAAACAAGTACTTTACCATGCTGGAAGTGGTAAGAAAGTTATCCAGCTTTATTGATAAAAAGAAGCAGCCAGCCGGACTTGACTTAGCAAAGATGTTTGGCAACATACTCATGAAGAGATCCTTTGATGCGGTAGGCTCTTGGCATGTCAAGGGCTTGTTCTTGGGCATGATGCACTTCCAAGACAAATACAACGAAGACCTAGAAAGGCTGCAGAGATGTGACATCCATTATTTGACACCTGATCTCAGAGTAATTCCATTCTGTGCATTCAATGTAATTCCTGAATGGTACCGCGACAGAATCCAAAAGAAATACTCTATTTCTGTTGAGGAATGGGAAAAGCGCGAAGGCGTCAAACTGGAAGACGGCTTGTACCGTGGTTTGATGAGGAGAGGAGCAGGCGACGAGCTTGCAGCAGGCTGTGCAAAAAGCCAGATGTTCCATCAGGCTTCACAGGCTTTGATATAAAAATCAAAAACATTTACCTGAATCTTTGGCTTGATATTCTAAAATTATTACGAAACTCTTCACTTGTAGTCTCGATGCTGTCTGCTAAATCTGGTGAATAAAGCTCATCCATCAGTTCCAATAATCTGTGCGCATTGTTCTTTTGGGTTAATCTGAGTATTACATCACTGAATGTTTCATTTTTTCTTTTTTTGGATTTGAGCGCTTTGTATGCTTGCTCATGTATTTTCAATACTCTATCTGGCATTTACATCGTATCTAAGCATCTATTAAATTCAAGAATTTGTTGTCTATCAGAAAAGTTCATCGGAGGCCTTTTAAAAGCAAAAATCAGCTTCTGACCATTGAAGATTCTTTTCATCTCTCCAAGATATGAGGGAGGAATAGGCGGGCATGCATTCAGAGTAGCAGAAAAACTCAGAGAGCATGGTTTTGATGTAAAACTAATGCACGTGCCACATGTACCAATTAAAAATCTCAAAAATCCAAGCTTTGCTGTACTCGGAATAACGAAAGCATTGTTTGATAGAGAAAGATACGATGTCGTACATGCATGGAACATACCGTCTGCGTTTGTCATGAAATATGTCAAAGCAAAGAAAAAGATTCTCTCAGTTCATGGTGTGTATTCGGAACAGGTTGGTGCTTTACACTCAAAAACAACAAGTACAGCAGTCAACCTTGGTGAATCTAAAGTACTCTCATGGGCAGACAAACTTACCACCGATTCCAAACTAGTCAAACAAGTCTACAAGGAAAAATACGATCTTGATTTCATCTATCTTGCAGCACCACTGGATACAAGCAAATTCAATGACATTCCAGAAGTACCAAAAAAAGAAAATCAAGTTGCATATGTAGGAAGGGACAGCTATGAGAAAGGCACTGACATACTACGTAGCATAGAATCACAGATCAAAGGCAAAGTGGTATATTGCACAAATGTACCGTGGAAAGAAGCAATGATTACGCTAAAAGAATCAACGCTTCTTGCAGTACCATCAAGAATGGAAAGCCTCCCACAGGTAATCAAAGAAGCATTTTATCTTAAAACACCAGTGGTGGCCACAAGTGTTGGCGGAATTCCGGAAATCATTACACATGCTGAAAATGGAATTTTGATACCTCCAAATGAGCCGCAAAAACTAGCTGATACGATAAATGATGTGCTTGCAAACAAGACATTAAGAGAAAAACTGACTGTAAATGCACATGAATACATCATCAAAAATTTCAGCTGGGACGTACTTTTGCCAAAATACCTTGAGCTCTACGAAAAATGATTCATGCTTTGATTATTAGTTTTTATTAAACGAAAAAACTGCAAGAATAATATCATGAAGCCAACGCTTTTGTCATATTTAGTATGCCCTGTCTGCAGGACAGATTTTACAATCAAGAATGTGAAAAAATCAGGTGAAGAGATCAAGGAAGGGATTCTTATATGTTCCAACAAACACAAGTTTTCAGTTACAAATGGCATTCCTAGGTTTGTAGTAGATACAACAAAAAACTTTGTAAGAACAGAAGAAGCATTTTCAGCAAAATGGAGATACCATCATGAAAATCATCACGCAAAAGACTGGATTGAGTTTCAGACAAAGTGGTTTTTGGAAAGATATGAATGGAAAACTCTGGACAGATTTAATGACTTTCTGAATACAAAGACAAGAATTCTTGATGCAGGCACAGGAATTGGAAACAGTGCAAAGCTTCTTTCTGCAAATTCTGATTCGCAGGTATTTGCACTTGATGCAAGTCAAAGCATCGAATTTGCATACAAAAAATATGGTAAACTACCAAACGTGCATTTTTTGCAAGCCGATCTCAGACAACTCCCTTTTAGAAGAGAATTCTTTGATTTCATTTACTCGGATCAGGTTCTACACCACACAAAAAACACTGGAACATCATTCAAATATTTGACAAAATTTCTCACAAGGGAGGGGCACATTTCCATTTATGTGTACAAGAAGAAGGCCCCCATTCGAGAATACGTAGATGATTTTGTCAGAAAGATAACAACCAACATGACGGTAAATGAATGCCTAGAATTCTCAAAGGACATGACTTATCTTGGCAGAGCCCTCTCTGAAGTAAAAAAGAAAATTACCA
This sequence comes from Thermoproteota archaeon, assembly GCA_040757675.1. Classification (GTDB taxonomy): domain Archaea; phylum Thermoproteota; class Nitrososphaeria; order Nitrososphaerales; family Nitrosopumilaceae; genus Nitrosotenuis. Next base: position 98,208 of record JBFLWI010000002.1, read on the forward strand.
TTCCAAGGGATATTCCGATTCTTGGTGTCAAGGCAGGAACCTACGATGTGCAACGTTTTGTCTATTGGCATTTTCTAAAATGCTTTTGGGATGAATCTGGCAACTTTGAGAGAAGTGTGGGGGTGAATTTTGATTGGTACTATCCAAAATTTGCTTATAGGCACACACCAACTGAAGTAAGAAAATGGTTCAAGGACGCAAAAATCAAAATTCTTACTTTCAAAGAAATAGAAAGCGGTATAAGTGTGACTGGGAAAAAATCCAATTAGAAGCCATACTCTTTGACAGTCTGCAAAAACTTTTTCGTTATTACATCCCAGCTGAAATTCTCTGTCACAAATTTTCTACCTTGCCTGCCCATCTCGGCCGCTTTTTTGCTGTCACCAAGAAGAATCTCTAATTTATCAGCGAGATCCTTTGGATTGCCTTTTTCAACCAAATAGCCTGTCTGGCCGTCCCGCATCAACTCAGGTATTCCGCCCACTTTTGTCGCAACTATAGGTTTTTCCATTAGTTGTGCCTCAAGCAAGGTGAGTGGCGACATGTCTATGCCACTGATGAGAGCATAGATGTCTATCTCACTTAGGTACTCTCTGATTTTGTCTGGATAGGCCATCGCTCCAAGCCAGACAAAATTCTCATATTTTTTTAAAGTAGCTAATACATAATCACGGTACGGACCATCACCCACCCAATAAAATGTAACATGGGGAAATTTCTTGAATACTTTTTCAAGCGTTAACATCTCCTTTGCCTTTTCAAAAATAACTGCGCCTTGAAGTAAGCCTATACAGGGATGATTTAGCTTCATACCTTCAACGTGATACCAATTTGATGGTGTTATTCCCTGATACATTGTCGCAATGTTTTTTTGCGGATATTTTTCCCGTACGGTATTTTCTAGGTGTTTACATATTGGCAAAATAATCTCAGAATTTTGAAAGCATTTTTCCGCCATTGATATCCATTTATTAAGAACGAATCTTTTTGGTGGTGATTTGTAAAGTGTTTGTTTTGCCATCTCGATTTCCCTCCAAAAATCACCTCTGAGATGTACAAATAATGGGATCTTTTCCTCAATTGCAGCAATTCCAAAATGTCTCTGTCTGTCTACTAGTATTGCATCTGGCTTGAATTCTTTTACTAAATTTTTGAACTTGGAGCGAGTTTGAAACCAGCTATGAATCCTTCTACTGGGAAAACCATCACAAACTTCTGCATCAAAAACCACTTTGCACTCATGACCAAAGCTATTGAGCATGTTGGCAAATTCGGTCAGATGAAATAGCTTGGAGCTCGACCCCCCAATCAATAATCGCATATCAACACAGTTTATGAGTATTGTTTGGCATAAAACGTGATCTATTAATTCGTTATAGAATCTAGGTTAGTTTTAGCAGATATGGTATCATACAACCACTGTCTAATCTCGGTTTTTGGTTCCCAACCAAGCACCTTTTTTGCAAGTGAGATATCTGCACGGGTTGTTTGAACATCTCCAGGCATTGGTGGGCCGTGAATTGGTTTTAAGTTTAAACCGAATGCGGATATTATAAGATTTGCAAGCTCTAGTACAGAAATAGTCGAGTTTGTCCCTATGTTGAAAAATCCACAACTTACATCACTTTTCATGGCCAAGATATTTGCATTAACTACATCTCCAACATAGACAAAATCTCTTGTTTGACTTCCATCACCGTTTACGATCGGGGGTTCATTGTTGCGTACTCTTTTTAGAAACTTCTTGATTACTCCTGCGTATTGCTCTGATTGTCTTTCTCCAAATACGTTAAAGTATCTTAATCCAATTACACGAACTCCTTCTTTAGAGTATTTTATTGCTAAATTCTCATCATCGAGTTTAGTTTGTGCATATGGATTTATCGGATTTTTTGGATCATCTTCGTGTATTGGGATTCTAATGGGATTCCCATATACACTTGATGAACTTGCGTAAACTACTTTTATACCAAATTCTTTTGCAAGCTTTAGGATGTTTTCAGTTCCTTTGACATTTACAGTATGATATTCAGCTGGTTTTACAAAAGACTCTTGTACTGATGCCAACGCTGCTTGATGGAATACACCATCTTTATTTTTGAATAAATTTCTTAGCAAATCAAAATCATTGATACTACCTTGAATTAACTCGATTTTATCGATAACTGAGTGTATGTTTTCTTTTTTGCCAGTAACAAAATTGTCAAGTATTGTAACTGTATCGCCATTTGCAACTAAAGTTTCAACAATATGACTGCCGATAAAGCCGACTCCACCTGTTACAAGAAATTCCATATCATTGAACAATTTCGGACGGTAATTAAATGAATGCTAAAACTTGTTAATTAATCACACAAAATTTAGTTTGTATACTGGTAACAAGGCTACATCTTTGCTTAAGTTAATATCTATTATCAAGGTGAGAAACACAAGATGCTCGGTAAGATTCAATCAGCTATAAAATATCTGCAAGTATTCGCAACCCCGGCAGATATTGTCAAATTTCGACAAATTTATAGAAATAAAATTAAAGATAAAACTGAACTAATACAAATACGAGTAAAAGAAGCTAAATTTCCCCTTTACTGTAGACCAAATACTACAGATGCTCAAGTTTTGTGGGATACTTTCTTTAGGAAATATCATCTTCCACCAACCCCTCTGAATAACAATCCGTTTATAATGGATTTGGGCGCAAACGTTGGTTATACTATTGCACATTTTGCATTTTTGTATCCAAGATCCAAAATTTACGGAGTAGAAATGAATTATGATAATTTTTTAGTTGCGCAAAAAAATACAGAACGTTTTGGGGATCAAGTTACTTTGATAAACTGTGCAGTATGGCACGAAAATGGAATCGTTTCTTATGGAGGTGATGCTTCATGGGGATTCAGTATAACTAAGCAAAATTCAAGCGATAACATTTTACATTCTCCTGCAAAGACTATTGATGCCATCATCGATGAATACGGCATATCAAAAATAGACTACTTGAAACTAGATATAGAAGGAGCAGAAAAATTTGTTCTTAAGAGATCAGGAAAATGGATGGAACGCACCAAATCTATGAAAATAGAGATACACCCACCAGCAGATTTTGAAGAAAGTAAAAAAATTCTTGAAGATGAAGGTTTTAAATGTGAAAAAGACACTTCTTCAACATTACCTTGTATTATCGCCATCCGCTAAGGTTTGAAACATAAATTGTCATTAAAATAATAAACAGTAAATTCGATTCAAAAACAAAAATGACTAAAAAAATTAAGGTTGCGTTTATCTACAAAGCATCAAATCCCTACATGTCGGGAAATGCTTGGGCAACAACATACTATCACTTTTTCATGGATGCATTGAAACGACATCCAGAACTTGAAATGTCATACTTTCCAGCAGAAAACAGCTTTGATGTATCAAAATTGAAGAATAACTATGATATCATATTGTTGTGGGAAAACCATCCATGGGGAACACCAGACGAACTTGTTGGAATGCGTGATCTCAACATTCCAGTAATATGTAGAATAAATGATGCTCATGATGCTCAAGCAAAAGGTAAAATTCAGTATCATGAAAAATACAAAATAGATCATTATTTTGGTTATCTGCCTAAGAGTTTTTTCTACAAGTATTATCCAAAAAATTTCAAGTATAAAGTAATATTTTATGGTGTAGAACCCTCATTATATGAAAATGTTACGCCTTTCTCACAGAGAATAAGAAACAAGATTTTGTGTTCTGGGGCTGCAGCAAGCACCAAATTACGCACCAGATTATTTGAACGACTTATTCGAGCCAGAGGTGAAATGAGTATGTATAAACATTATAAGCTAAGAACGATGTGCATAAAACTGCCTTACGTTGATTACACTACCACACTACAACACGAATACATTAACGACAAATATCCATTATTGCTTATGAGGTATGCTGGCTCTATAGCCTCGCACTCATTGTATCCTGTGATCAAATATTGGGAAAATACCGCAGCGGGATGTCTTACTTTTATGGAAGTAACAGAAAAAAACGGAGCTGATATTCTTGGCTTCAAAGATGGAGAAAATGCAATCTTCATCAATGAGAAGAATTACAAGAAAAAATTAGAAGAGTTTCTAAATGATTCTGATAATCCAAAATGGGAAGAAATTGCAAATGCAGGAAGGGAATACACCATGAACAATTTAACAAATGATACGGCGGCAGAATCTTTAGTAACACTAATGAAAGAATTTTTGCGTTAAATCGCGGTTCATTTTTTACAAAAAACGGTTAATCATCATCTAATGCAGCTAAATTCTAATACCGACAGAAATATTGTTTTATTGTGATGAACACATCCAAAATTAAAAATCTGGCGTTTAAAACTACAATCCGGTTAATTGGTAATAGGGGACTTTCGCGAAGCTTCTTAGGTCGAATTGTAAAAGAATACGCTGTACAAAATTGTAGGATAAATGAAATAACAATTAACGGTTATCGAATGATTTTGGATAAAGATGATGTTATGCAGATTTCACTGTTTCCTTACGAACCCATGGAGACTGAGATAATAAAAAAATATGTGCACGAACGGGATATAACAGTTGATGTAGGCGCTAATATAGGGTACTACACCCTGCTTATGGCAAAATTAAAGGCTGTTGTGCACTCATTTGAACCAGAACCACATAACTTTGCACTATTAAAAAAAAATGTTGAGCTTAACCATTTTACAAATGTAATGTTACATAACAAAGCAGTATCGAACATCAATGGAAAAGCAAAATTCGTACTTGCTGATTATGGAACAGGACAACATAAACTTGGCAATTCTAAGTTTGGTACTAAGACCATAGATGTTACAGTCACTACCATAGACTTAGAAGACATAGATTTTGCAAAAATCGATGTTGAAGGTGCAGAACTTCTTGTATTACAAGGAATGAAAACATTACCCAAAAAAATGATACTTGAATTTAATACGGAAAATCTCAAAGAACATGGAACAACACCTACAGAATTTTTTAATTTTGTGAAAAATTATTCTATAAAACAGATCACAAAGGATGGTTTAATAGAACCAAATTATGAAAAATTACTCGCCGATAAAATGGCAACAAATTTGTTTTTGTATTAATTATTGTCCTATTCCAAGTGCATAGTAATCAGCGTCTAGATTCTTTTTTGTTAGTACTCGTCTACTGTCTATGATTATTGGTTTTTTCATAAATTTCAAGTTGTTATTGTTAATACTGGTATATTGTTTCCAAGCTGTCATTAATATGGCACAATAACTTCCTTTGAGAGCATCATTTAGGGAGTGGGCATAGCGGATCTTTTGGCCAAAAATAGTTCTTGTATTTTCAATTGCTTTCGGGTCGTGAACAATAATATCGGTTTTGTTTTTCAATAAAAGTTCAATCAGCTTTATCGAGACCGAATCTCTTATATCATCAGTGTCAGGTTTGAACGCCAGTCCAAGTATAGTCACTCTTTTCCCTTTAAGTGAGCCTAGTTTTTTCTTGATAACTGATATCATCCCTTCAAGCTGTTCATTATTGATTAATTCTACAGCATTAAGAAGAGGAGATTTAACACCAGTTTGTAACGAAAAATTGATTATTGCTTTAACATCCTTTGGCAAGCAAGATCCACCATATCCAGGGCCGGCATTTAAGAAAAGTGGGCCTATGCGTGGGTCTAATCCAATTGTCTTTGCAACATCATCTACATTTGCACCAGGTACAGCTTCACAGATTTTTGCTATTTGGTTAATGAAACTGATTTTAGTTGCCAAAAAGGAATTATTTGCATACTTGATCATTTCAGCGGTTTGATGATTTGTTCTAACAATTGGAACATTTTTATGAAAAGATAAATAGAATTTTTCCACTTTTTGTGCATACCTGTCATCAAAACTACCTATGACAACAACATGTGGATTGATGGTATCATGTATTGCGTTTGTTTCTCTCAAGAATTCTGGGTTTGTTACAAGACCAAAATCTCTGCCTACCTTCTTTTTCGATTTTTTTTCTAAAATAGGTAAAACTACTTTGATAGTGGTTTCTGGTAATACAGTACTTTTTACAACAATAGTTGGCTTGTTAGTTGTTTTCGCAAGAAGCTTCCCCATCTTCTCTGATACCGATTTTATCATGGTCAAATCTATACTACCATTTTTTTGCTGTGGGGTTCCTACTGTAATAAAAATTAGTTCACATTCATTTACGACGGGAGAAATATCTGTTGTTACGTACAATCCACCCTTCAGTGCTTCCTTTAATGTCTCAGTTAATTTTGGTTCGTAAAAAGGTGTTTTACCATTCTTTATCATAGAAATTTTTTTAGCATCTGTATCTGCCCCAATGACAGAGTATCCTTTTGAACCAAGCACAGACGCAAAAGAAAGTCCTACAAAACCTAAACCAATAATTCCAATTTTCATATTTCTTGACCTTCCAGTTTTCTGTTAAAAATCATGTGATCTTATACGACAAGTCTAAGGCTTCTTTGTAAGATTCTACAGTTCCTACATCTAATTCTGTCTCATTCCTATTGAGGCTTATTGCTACGACTTTATGATTTTTCTCTATTAATCTTTGAATTGCATCAGTCAACTGGTATTCATTTCCTTTTCCAGGTTTTATTTCTCTTAAACATTCAAAAATTATGGGTTTAAAAAAGTATAATGGCAATAGGCCCAAATTTGATTTTGGTCTTGTAGGTTTCTCTTCAACTTCTATTACATCATACAACCCGTTAGAGAGAAGTTTTACTTTTGGTACACCATACCTTTTAGCATCTTTAATTTTTTTGCATAAAAGAACTGCACTTATCGACGGATCTGATTTTGCAATCTCAATCAGTCTTATAATCGGATGTTTAGTTCTACTAACAATTACAACATCGCCAGCATGAACTATGAAGTTATCTTTTCCGACGTAACGCTCTGCTCTCAAAACCGCATCACCAAAACCGCGTGGTTTGTTTTGGTTTACCCAAATTAGATGGGAATTTTCCAGCTTTTCATAAAAATCGGAAATTAGTGATTTATATTTATTTGATAATTCTTGCAAATATGTTTCATGTGGTGTAAAATGATCTTCTATAGATCTTTTTTCTCTACCAACCACAAAACAGTAATCACGTAAACCAATCGAATATAACTGTTCAAAAATAAATTGTAATAACGGGATAACGATCCTGTCTTTATTGTAGCCACGTGCAAATATTGGCATCATTTCTTTTGGGAGCTCTTTCGTAATTGGTAGAAGTCTAGTGCCTTTCCCAGCTGCAGTTATTACTGATTTTATCATAAAACAACTGAGTTTTCCTTACTGTGTTTTTAAGTTTTGACACAATTTTTGATAAACTTAATAATTGTTTGATGGTAGAGGCAATGAAATTTACAAAAAAAGGTAATGAAATTGAGCTTTGACGAAAATCCACTACAAATAATGTCAAAAAATCTCGTAGAAATAACAAAATTGCTGAAAGCAGGTAAAATCAAAGTTTGCATAGTGGGTATTGGAAGAATTGGACTGCCTACAGCACTGTCATTTGCAAATTCAGGTCTGCCTACTATAGGCGTTGATATTAACACAAATTTAGTCAATATGATAAATTCCGGCGAATTTCCATTAAAGGATGAGCCAGGGTATGCAGAAATATTTAACAATGTTACAAAAAATAAAAAATTTTTTGCTACCACAAAACTCGAAGAAGTAGCATCAAAAGCAGATGTGATCCTATTATCACTTCCAACTCCAATGGATGATAACAAAAATCCAAATTATGATGCCATTGAATCTGTTGGGAAGAAACTTAGCGAGCTAGTTTCATCAGGTACGCTAATAATAGTTGAAAGTACGGTTGAACCAGGATTCATAGAAAACACGTTTTTAAAGATCCTACAAAGTCAAAACAAAATTCTTGGAAAAGATTTTGGTCTTGGTGTATGTCCAGAGACAGCTAATCCAGGTGAGATTTTGAAAGATTTTAAACATTTACCAAGACTTGTAGGAGCATTAGATGAAAAAACAACTGATATAATTTTCGAGATTTACAAACATGTCTTCCCAGTTGAATTAGTAAAAATGCCAGATTGTAAGACTGCTAACGCAGTAAAACTTACAACAAATGTATTTCGGTACATCAACATAGCTTTTGTAAATGAGCTTGCAATTTTATGCGAAAAACTTGGAATCGACGTACTCAAAGTTCTCGAAGCTGCCGATCTGAAATATAACTTTCAGATTCACTATCCGGGACCAGGAGTTGGCGGGCCATGTTTGCCAGTTAATTCGACTCAAATACTACATTCAGCAAAACTTGTTGGCAATAACTTGCTGAAAATGGTTTCATTAAGTCAAGAAATTAATGAAGGAATGGCATCACATGTAATCGATCTTACATCAGACGGCTTGAAACAAAGTGGGAAATCGCTTGCAGGTAGTGATATCACAATTCTTGGAGTGTCATACAAACCTGATGTCAAAGATATACAAATAACTCCAGCAGAACCGATCATCAAGAAACTCCAACAAAAAAAGGCACAAATAAAAATCTACGATCCATACTTCAAGTCAACAAATGTCTTTGGTATACAAACCGAAGATAGCTTCATCAATGCCATAAGTGGTGCTGATGCTGTCATTTTGGTAACAGCCCACAAAGAGTTTCGTGATTTGGAACCATCCATTTTTGTTTCAAAAATGAGGATACCTGTGGTAATTGATACACGTGGTGTAATCGATATGCACTCGGCAAGAAAAGCGGGGATCATATACAAAGGAATAGGTCGCGGTGGAAACTAACGTCAAATTAAATGCGAAGTCAATAATAGACATTCTGACACTCAGATACGATTCTACACAAAAGCCACTTTTACCCAAATTGTCAAGTGATGATTTCCTACCCACCAACTATAATCCCTCAATTGAATATATTCAAAAAACATTAGAGGATCAAATTAAAAACAAAATCAAATCCGATGAGGACAAAGTCGCTGTTGCACTAAGTGGTGGTGTAGATTCAACATTAGTTCTTAGTGCGTTACGAAATGCAATTCCAAACCAAGTCGAAGCAATATCGATAAAATTTGCAGATAGTGTGGATGAAACTCCTGCTGCTTCAAAAATTGCTAACGAACTACAAGTCAATCATAATGTCGTCTTTGTGGAAAATTATCTGGCCGAACTTCCAAAAGCTATCAGTATCATAGGATTGCCATTTTGGGATCTTCATTGGTATTATGTAACAAAAAAGGCAAAAACACTTTCAAAATATCTTGTTTCTGGTGATGGCGGTGATGAGCTTTTTGGCGGTTATACCTTTAGATACAAAAAATTTCTTAGTCTTGTAACTAGCGACTCGAATCCACTAGATAAAATTAAGGCATATCTGCAATGCCATGAGCGAGACCGTGTACCAAACCAAGACGAATTGTTCGGAAAAAAAGTCAATTTTTCATGGGATTTAATCTATAAACAATTATTGCAATATTTTGACAATAATTTACCATTGTTAGAACAAGTATTCCTTGCAGATTATAATGGAAAGCTTCTTTACAATTTCTTACCAGTTAATACATCTCTGCATAATCACTTTGGTGTAGTCGCTGTAGCACCAATCTTGTCCAAAGAAATGATCCAGTATGCAACACACATACCAAGTTCATTCAAATATGATCTAGCAACAGATACTGGAAAACTATTACTACGAAAACTACTAACGAAGTACAAAACAGATAATCTCGTATCGACTGAAAAATTGGGCTTTAATGTCAACACTCTTAATCTTTGGAAAAACTTTGGTCAAAAAATATGCAAGAAATATCTTTCAAATGCTAGAGTGGTTCAAGATGGTTGGATAAATCAATCCTGGATTGATTCTTACATTGATAAGAGAGATGATCTTGAGATAAGGTACGTAAACAAGCTCATGGGTTTGCTTGGATTTGAAATTTGGTACAGGCTATTTTTCACAAAAGAAATGAGTCCAGATACGATACTAAACTGATTTTTCTTTTTTAATATACTTGGATGCAACATCAACGAAACGTTTTGCTACAATTTCCCAGTTATAGTGTTCTATTATGAATTGACGTCCAGATTTTCCCATCTCAGCTGCAAGTTTTTTATCTTGCAATAAAATCTGCAATTTCTCTATCCAACCTTGATAATCACCTTCTGGTATAAGAAAGCCGGTTTTTTTGTCTATTACAACTTCCGGTATTCCTCCTATTTTTGTGGCCACAACTGGTCGTTCCATAAGTTGCGCTTCTCTTGATGACAGGGGGGTGGTATCCATTCCAGTTGGTAATGCATAAACATCAATTGCAGAAAGATACTCCCTCACTTGATCAGGATAAGCAAGTGATCCAAGCCAATGAAAATTCTCGTGTTTTCCTAAAACAGGCAAAATCCTATCTTTGTACTGGCCATCCCCGGCCCAATAAAATGTGACATCTGGCATTTGTTCAATCACCTTGTCAAGAGTTAACATCTCCTTTGTTTTTCCCCACCAATTAGCGTCTTGCAACATGCCGACACAAGGATGTTTTAGATCCATTGGTTTGACTGGATACCAATGCAAAGCATTAATTCCTTCCAAAAAATGGTATGTTTTGGCATGAGGGTGGTGTTTTTTTATTACCTCATCAAGATAATCAGCGGTCATAAAAATCCCCGCGCATTCTCTAAAAACCTTTTGCGCGATTCTGTGTCGCAGCCACAACACCGTCCTCATGATGGGATCTTTGTAAATAGTTTGTTTTGCCATCTCTATTTCCATCCAGTAATTACCACGTAAATAGACAAAAAGAGGGATCTTTGCTTTAATTGCTTGAAGACCGAAATGAGCTTGTCTGTCTACAAAAATTACATCTGGTTTAAACTCTTTAATTAATTTCTTGAATTTTCTATTGTATGGAAACCAATCTCGTATGTTTTTACTAGGAAAACCTGTAGCATAATCTGTTTCATTGACTAACTTGTATTCTACACCGAACTTTGTTAATGCTTCACCAAATTCTTTCAAATGAAAGTATTTTCCTATTCTCCCTTTGGCAGTTCCTCCACCTGCACCTGATGCTATTAACACTCTCACAAACTATGACTATTTTGGTGACTAATTTATACTGTAATAGATCAAACTACGTCTTGTGAAAATTTGTGTAGTGATGTTGATATATTTGGATAATTTATCACCTAATTAGTTGAAGAAAAATCTTGCATTTAGAGCGTGGTATTATTTTAGAATGGGTTGGTCTAATTATCTTACATTCTTGTTTTCGGCAGTAAATACACTTACAGTCACATATTATTTAGCAGTAGAGAAAGTTCCAGCTTTAGAAACAATATTTCCATCATTCACTTACTATGTGGTTATAGTTACAACAATAGCTATTCCTATTTTAGTGGGTATAGGCTATTTACATTTTAAGAAAAGCAATGCTTTCAAGGCAGAGGCCGATATCACATATGAATCAAATCCACACCTTAAAAGAATATTACAAAATACAGAATCGGTTTTACCACTCTACCTTAAAATGAGTGAAATTATGATTAATCTCTCTAAGAATGAAAAGATATCACCCAACGAGTTGGATGAAATTACAAAATTACAAAAACAATTGAAATCACATATTGAAAAAAGATTAGCAGGAACTTACGAATCAAACGTGTACGGATCAGAACGTAATGAATAAAACAAAAGACATTGTGGTTGGATTAGGCGAAATAGGTGCCCCTATACTAAAACTTCTTTCACAAAGTCGTACTGTTGTAGGTTATGACATTAAAAAAGAGATGATGGATGAAAAAAAATTCCTAGCCACTTATTCTCTTGAAACAGATTTTTTACATATTTGCATACCGTTTACAAAAAGATTTGTAACAAACGTATTGGCATTGACCAAACAGTTCAAACCTAAAGGTATAGTTATACATAGCACTATAGAGCCAAACACTACTAAAAAATTACAAGACAAACTCTCAATTCCAGTCATTTATAGCGCTACAAGGGGAGTCCATAGAAGGATGCTTTACGATTTGAAAAGATACACGAAATTTTACGCCATAGAAAACAATGCTCCTAATTCACAATGGGCTATTGCAACATTTGAAAAAACAATGGCAAAGTGTGGCGTTAAAACAAAACGTATGTCAAACCCGCTTACTCTTGAGCTGGCAAAAATAATCTGTGATACATCATATTATGGGTGGCTTATATCGTACGCTCAGATAAGCAATATGATTGCGATGAAAAATAATGTGAGTTATGATGAGATGTGGTCATTTGCAGATGAAATTCACAAGTTTCTTGGAAATAGACCAAAAATGTATCCCGGTGTAATTGGGGGGCACTGTCTTAGTGGCAATGAAATAATCTTCATCAAGACACAGATGGGTATGAGGCCAATCACGATAAAAGAATACGTTGATTCCGATCTATCAAACGATGTTTTATCATATGATCTTAAACAAAAACAACCGATATTCGACAAAGTAACATTGCGATGGAAACGAGAATTCTCAGGAACTATGGTTACACTTATTTCAAGAACTAATCGTTCCATAACCTCTACAGATGAACACATAATGATATGTTCAGATAATTTAACTGAAAAACTTGCGAAAGATGTATCTGTGAATGAATATGTACCGTTTTTAGCTGATCTTCCTAAAATTTCTATCAAAAACAACTATGAATTTAAAACCAATAATTGGCAATTTAAGTACAACAGGCCACCTTCAATAAAATTGACTCCAGAGTTTTGTAGATTGTTAGGTTACTATGTTGCAGAAGGTTCTGTGAGCAATTATGGAAAAGGTTATCAATTACGATTTTCATTCAACAAAAACGAATCTAATTACATACAAGATGTATGCAATATTTTGAGAAAATTGGGATTGAATTATTTCAAATACACACAAAACAACGTTACGCATATAACAATAAAATCGACGCCCTTTTCTTTGTTTATATCTGACACTTTGGGCTGTGGTAGATTTTCAAATCAAAAATGTGTGCCAGATTTTATTTATTTTGTGTCAAGAGAACACAAAGAAGAATTTATCTCAGGTTATCTAAGAGGTGACGGTTCATTTATGGAGAATATTGGTATGGTTAGTTCGGCTACATCCTCAAGAATATTATCGGCCGGATTTGATATTCTCCTTTTATCAATGGGTTACGTGATGACAAACATACAAACCACCACAAGCGCAAGTGTCATAGACGGAAGAATGATTAGAGGAGGACAACTTTACATGCTGGTATCTAAAAAACAGGATCAATACAATTCCTTAGCTAAAGTTAGTGGTTTTGACACCGTCAATATTAGAACACATTCAAAAAACCTTTGGCATATAATAAATGACAACCTTTTCATGATAAAGACCACAAAAACAATTCACGAGGAATGTGAGCAAGAAGTATACTCAATTGACACAAAAAATCATCTTTTTGTATCAACTAATGGTCGTCTAATCCATAATTGCGTAATTCCAAATTTGGATCTTGTCAATAATGAGACTCTCAATTTCATCAAAACTTTCAACAATAAATACATGAAAATAATAAAAAAACCAAAATAAGACTATCTTTGAATTATTGAATCAAATTTGTCATAATCAATTTTGAAAATTTTTACTTGATAGTTGTAACCATGCTCTTTTGAATCAAATATTTTGATTAAATATGGATAATTTTCTTCTTGATAGAATACGTCATTTAAAAATGGTTTTCTATTTTGTTTAGTATTTAGATTATCAACAATCAAATACGAAAGACCATCCTTTCTACCATTCATTATTCCCTCCTCAACCGTTTGACCGTCAAGCGCAATTATTTTTGGCTCAAAATCAATTGCGCTTGTTAATAACGGCATTTTTACATCGTGGAAGGTGGCAGTATGTACGTATGTTGATTCTGGACTGAATTCGTTTATGCCACCTTTAAGGGTTTGTATAATTAATGAAAGTTGAACTGCCTCTCTTTCATGCGAATAATCGGTTTTTTTAAATTCCAGATAAGCTAATGAGGATGAGACTATAAAGACTAGCATTAAAATCAAAATAAACTTGGTCAAACTAGTTTTTGAAAGAAATTTCTCTATGGTATACAGCGAAATTACTGAAGCAATAGGTAAAACCACTAGTACATATCTAGGTTCTTGAATTCCTCTACCATATGCATAAAATCCAGGAATTAGCATAAATATTGCAATAAAGATCAATGAATTAATTTCGTATCCACGTTTCTTGAAAAAGATGTATAACCCATAAGGAATAAAAATAAAAAATAAAGGAAAGAGAACCACACTCACATATTTTATCAAACCAAAAATGCCATCTTGAAATACAAACTTTGTATCGCTCTCTTTTAAGAAACTTCCTTCAGTGACTGCTACTCTGGCTCCCCCAAAAACATGGCTAAGAAGACCATCTTGCCCAGTAGCTTCTATCCTAAGATATGCTACCGGCAAAAGCGTTATGGTAAATATTCCAAGTACCATCAAATAGCGTAACACAATCTTCGATTCAGCCTTAAACCTAACGATGAATAAGATTGAGAAGGGTATCAAAAGCAATAATCCTTCATATCTTACAAGTGATGATAATGCTAAAATGAAAAATGATGTGTAAATCCAAATTTTCTTTTTGCTTAAAAAAAGAAAAACTGCAGTAGTTGTCAAAAATATATAGAATGGATCAGTTGTTCCACCAAGAGAATTTTGTACAATTCGTGGTGTGAGAACAACCAAAAGGGCACCAAGAAACGCAAGATTCTGATTAAAAAATTTTTTACACAGTAAGTAAGTCGGTATCGCTGTTAATACAGAAAAAATTACTGTTAATACTCTTTGTAGAGTAACATAATCTAAAAAATTCTCAAATCTAAAAATAGAAAAAAATATTGAAAGAAACAACGGCCAACCATTATTAGGCATTGTATATTTCGTCGGTAATTGACCTGACACCATTGTATCCATTGCATATAGAAAATAACTAAAGGCATCAAGTGTGATTGGTATGTCATACGGAAAATAGTAGAACCTAACAAGCAAACCTGTCGTAATTACACTAATAAGTAAAAACACATCCTTTTTTGTCAATCTTAAACCGATCTTAACATTATTCTCAATCATATGTTCACATTCCTATACTAACAGTCAAATTACAACTCATTTATGATGGAAGTTGATTTACCAGAATTCATTTTGTTGTTCATTATAATATAGTAGATACAATTTGCGGTGGTAGATAAGACAAAAGCCAAAGATATTCCAATAATGCCTATCATAGGGCCTAGGACAACAACCCCAGCTATATTCACCGATAATGAAATGATCGTACCAATCAGTACTATTCTATTTTTTTCCATGCCCAGAAACTTGGAACCTAACATAAGGCCAATTGTAGCAGGAATGGGATGAAAACTCAATATCAATATAGCATGAATAGCTAAAATGTAATTTGGAAAGAAAAATGATATTATAATTGGCGCTAAAACTGCGGCAATGACTGAAATAATCGTTGAAATAACCACAGTAACTTTTTTTACAGTTATGGTGGATTTGCCACTTGCATCAGTAGGTACGGTATATTTGTAAATTACATTTGGAAATATCATTAATATAGCAACTATCTGTAATGCAAAAGAATAGTTTCCAAGCAACTCTAATCCTAAAATGGGAGCAATAATCAGCTTGTCTACTTGACCTCTGGCAATGCCTGAAAATGTGTATGCAAAATTAGTTAGAAAAAAATTTAATCTTTCTCTAATTAACACAAAATTAACTTTTGAATCTCGTAAACCATAACATATTTGATATAAGTAAGGTGCAAACGAAAGTGCTAAACCATAAAAAACACCCTCCTTTCCAAATATAAAATATAGTGAAAATGCAAAAATAACTAGAAGGATTTTTTGCAGAATGAAAAATTTAGAATATAGCTTAAATTGTTTGTTGCCAAAAATTTCTGCAATAGCCAAATTACTGATAATGAATGCTAGTGTTAGAATTATCAACTCGATTTTATTATACATAAAGTACAATACTAAAGAAGCAATTGTACTTGCTATTAGAGTAATTACATATAGTGTTGATTGAATTTTTACTTGTTTAGGAAGATAGACCTTTAAGGTATTTTCAGAGCCTAATAGAGATATTGATGCTGTAATAGATGCGATCGCTATGTAGTAATGTATGAACCCATAATCTTGTGGGATCATAATGGATGCCAGATAAAGCCAAAATACTGCAGCGATTGCACTTCCAGCAAGATCTGCAATTCCAATGGCAGAGATATTTTTGACAGTTCCCAGATTGCTTTTTACAATGTTCCAAAATCTGTTCATAAAATCAATGATGTTGTTCTCTTACAAGATTTACCATGGAATAGAGTATTATTGCTGTTACAGTAAGTATAGCGCCTATCAATATTGTACCAACAGCTATGAGTGTTAGGTTCGTAATCAAATCATGAGAAATAGCGTATTCCTGTATTGCCCATACTGTGAAGATTAAACCTATTGTTAAGAAGATAATTCCAGGGATACCATAAAATTTCAAAGGACGTTCAATTGATGTGAATTTAACAATACTCATAAAGACCGAAGCGCCATGTGATACGGGATTATGCGTAGATGAATCTTTATCGTAAAGTATTGTTATTGGGACTTCAACAATACTAAAACCATGTTTACTTGCTTTAATCAAGATCTCAGTTGACGCACCCATCCCATATTCTGAAGGAGTTATGGCATCTAGAACTTTTCTACTATATGCTCTAAAGCCACTTTGAGCATCTGAAATCTTCTTCCCAGTAGACAGATTAGATAATTTTGTTAACGCTTTGATCCCAATTTTTCTATATGGGGGAACATAACTCTCTCCCTCTTCATTAAACCTTGATCCTATGACAATATCTGCTTGATTCTTTAATATTGGTTCTATTACGGCTGTTATGTCTTCTACTCTATGTTGACCATCTGCATCAAATGTAACTAGAACATCTGCACCAATTTCGCGTGCTTTCAAAAAAATACTTCTAACACCAGCACCATAACCCAAGTTCTTTGGATGATTAATAACAATCGCACCAAGCTTTTCTGCAATCTCCGCCGTCATATCAGAAGAACCATCATTGCAAACTATGATGTTTTTTGTAATCTTCTTTAACTTCAAAATTAATGGTCCTATGTGTTTTTCTTCATTATATGCTGGTATTCCTACAAAGATTTCCATTTTCTGACCTTTTACTCATTAATCATATTAGAATTGTGTATAAAACGTACTATTCAAAAAAATTGAGCACACCAAACATAAACCTACTGTAGAATACAATCTATTACTTTAGTCTGCAGGGATTTTGAAATTTGAGAATACAACGGCAACGAGATTATCTCTTTATAAACCATTTTTGAAACTGCCAGTTTATCGTATATTTTCGCCCTCTTTTTAATGACTGTGAATTGATGCAGCGGCTTGTAATGAACTGATGTTCTTATGCCATTTTTGAGCAACCTTTCAAACAATTTGTCACGATTCAGATGACGTCTTGATTTTATTTTTAATATATACAGATGGCATGAGTCCTCTGCAGATACTTTGGGTGTAATTATCCAGTCATGACCTTGGAATTTTTTATTATAAAATTCGCATGCTTTCATTCGTCGCAAATTAAAACTATTAATTCTTTTTAACTGACTTAGACCCAAGGCAGCTCTTATCTCATCAAGCCTATAATTGTATCCAGCTTCTAATACATCATATTCCCATGGCCTACCGCCAGTATACCTTTGTGCTAATGATTTTGTAATGCCATGGTTTCTTGCAGTCTGAACATAATCTGCAACTTTTTTTGAATTTGTTGTGATCATACCACCTTCAATAGTGGTGATATTTTTGGTAGGATAGAAACTGAAACAACCTGCATCACCAAATGTGCCTACATGTTTTCCAGCAAATCTAGTTCCTATGGCATGAGCACAATCCTCTATTACAACCAAATTGTTTTTCTTTGCTATGTGATTTATTTCACGCATATTACATGCCTTTCCGGCAAAATGCACAGGAAGAATTGCCTTCGTCTTTGATGTCAAACTTTTTTCAATTGATTTTGGTGATATGTTGAGATCATCATAGTTAATGTCTGCAAGTACAGGGGTTGCACCAGCTAATATCACAGAACTTGCGGTGGCGACAAAGGTCATGTCTGGTATTATTACCTCGTCACCCTTTCCTATTCCCAATGCTCGGAGGGATAGATGTAGAGCGGATGTGGCGTTAGAAACTCCCACGGCATGTGAAGAACCTACAAATGTGGCAAAACTCTTTTCAAATTTTCTTAGAATAGGTCCATCTGTGAGAAGTGGCATTTTTAATGCATCAAGTACGTTTTTTCGATCTTCATTAGTTATCTCTGGGGCAAAAAAGGGAACCTTTATCAATTTGTCGTTAAATGCGTCTTTGATTTTCACTTAGGAAGATTTCATAATTCTATAATTTATCTATTGAGTATTTCTTTGTAGAGCTCTAATGTCTTTTCTGCCATTTTGTTTGAGTTACATGTGTTCTTAACAAGTTTGTGTCCTGCTTCTCCGTATCTAGTTCGGAGGTCATTATCATGCAATAGTTTCAAAATTGCGTCGCCTAATTCTTTTTGATTCTCCGGTTCTACTAGTATTGCATTTTCACCATTTGTAACGGTGTGGGGAATTCCATGCGCAACAGTGCTTATGATCGGTTTTTTAAAGGCAAACCCCTCCAAAGGAGTAAGTGGAGAAAGCTCCCATCTCGATGGCAACACTAGGAATTCGCATTCTTGATAAGCTGATATCACATCAATACGGGGAGGCCGTTTGATCACATAAACCGTATCGTTGATCATTAATTCTTCAATCATGGAAATCATTTTTTTCTCAAAACCAAAGTCCACTCCCATTATAACCAATTTGGTGTGTTGCTTTCTTACCGCATCATTAATCAATGCCCATGCCTTGAGTAATGTATCTACACCCTTCACTGTACTGAATCTACCAACAAACAAGACAAACCTATCTGAAATTCCATATTTTTTTCTAAAATCTACAGAATCAGAATACAACTCATCCAAACTTATGCCGTTTCTAATGACAACAATCTTAGACTCATCGCAAAACTCCAAAAAGATTTTCTTTTCATATTCGTTTGCTACAGAAATTTTTGTCGCTTGATTTATCACAAATTTTATCATCGGGTTTTGTAATTTGTAGGATATTTTTTTGATCAAACTTCCTTGAAGATCAGGATGTGTTGTAAGGCCTCCCTGATCTGATATGACAAGAGGAATGCCAAGTTTTTTTGAAACTCGTGCAGCTATGAATGATTGGAAGCTTCTAACCCCAATAGCATGTATTATATCGGGCTTGTCTCTCTGTAGCTGAACAGACATACCTGGATTTACATAAAATAACTGGAATGAAAACCAAACATGAGTGCGATTGATCTTAAATCCTTGAACAGTTTCTAACCGTGGTAGATTTTTATTAAAAGTTTTTGCGTTATTTGCAAAGTCAAGATCTGTCGTGTATATTGTAACGTCGTGCCCAGATTTTGAAATTTCACGCGCTATATCCACACATAGAAACAAAATTCCACCAAATTGAGTGGCTGGAAGGGATGCAGGGCACACTAATGCAACTTTCATTATTTTATCTGTCCCTTGGTTTGACCAATATTTTCCAAGCAATGTGATTTAGTTTTGGCTCATTTTTTTGCATAAAGCATTCCAAGATTCTTTGTTGTTGAATTGTCGATTATTTGAAAATTCAAAGATAACAACCTTTTTTTTAAGATATAAAGTGGTTCGTAGTTATTTTTTAAAATATGGTACTCCATGCAAATTTTTTGAATTTTCTGCAAATAATCGTCCGGTGTAGACTGAAAAATCTCATATTCGGAACCTTCACAGTCCAACTTAAGTAAATTACAAACCTTGATTTGATTTGTATCAATGATATGGTTCAAAGTTATTGCATTCACTTCAACATATTCTCCCCCAATCCCATAAACACTATGCGCAGCTTGATCAACACTATTTAGATAAATTTTAACAGCTTTGTCTTTGCCAGAAACTGCATTATTGAAACAACTTACATTAGTTAATTTATTGAGATGGATGTTTTCCACAAGTAAATCAAAATTATCTTTTATTGGTTCGAAACAAAAAATTTTTCCAGTTTTACAGTACTGCGCAGCATAGAGCGCAAATAATCCAACATGTGCACCTATGTCTATTATTATGTCGTCATCTTTAATCTCAAAGCCCGGTTTAAGATATTCATGTAAGATCCAGACATTGATGAATGCCATCAAATCTGTCGATGCCGCCCTCAGACTAATTTTGATACCATTTCTGGTTTCTAAAACAACAACGCCTTTCGCAAGATGGAAATACAAAACCACAAACATATGCCAGTTCTTGATAATCTTAGTGACTCTACAAAGAATCCGAATCTTGGTACCTAAACTTGCGCCCAACTATGCGTTTTATTCTCAATTTCATTAAATAGATAACGTAGTATGAATTTTTAACTAACTGTTAGATTGTTTACATTTATGAAAATTATGATAACTGGTGGCGCTGGTTTTGTGGGAAGTCATCTTTGCGACGCATTGGTTAAGGATAATCACAAGATAATCGTGCTTACAAGGACCAGCACGAAATTAGACAACATAACACATTTACTAAACAAGATAACTGTGGAAAAAATAGACATAACAGAATTTAGCAAACTTGGAAAATGCATTGAAAAACACAAACCTGACGCCATAATCCATCTGGCAGGACAAACTTCACACTCCAAATCATTTGAAGATCCTATGTATGATATTGACGCAAATACAAAATCTACCCTCTTTATTTTAGAAAAAATCAGATCATTAGGCCTAAAATGCCGATTTGTGCTAGGAAGCACGTTTATTGTTATAGGCAAACCAAAAAAACTACCTGTCGATGAAGATACACCTTGCAATCCAACTACAATTTATGGTGCAAATCGTCTAGCAAGTGAACATTATTGTCAAATCTATCATAATATGTACGGCCTTGATACCGTAACTTTCCGAATAACCAATTCATTTGGCCCGCGAGAAAAACACACTCCGAATAAAAATGCTATAAATTTTCTAATTTACAAAGCGCATAAGGGAGAAGATGTAACATTATTCAATAAGGGAAAATTGTACCGAGATCTAATCTATATCTCCGACGTGATCTCGGCAATAATTACAATTCTAAAAAAAGGCAAAGCGGGAAATCTTTATTGGATTTCATCTGGAACAAAAACGTGGTTTTATCAATTAGGTAAATTGCTTGGTGCACTAACAGGTGCCAACATAAAATATGTGAATTCTCCAACTTATACGAAAAAAGTTGATGTTGGAAATTTCATCGTAGACAATTCCAAATTGAGATCACTAGGCTGGAAGCCAAAAGTCCCAATCAAAAAAGGTATCGAAAACACACTCCAATATTTTCGATCTTCAAATATCTAATTTATTTTGTGAGATATATCGTTCAAAAGAAGTAAATGTAAAACTTTTCAAAAGTTGACTCATTCTTGAAAACGTATTTTCAATATTGTGATACGTTATGAAGCTATCCTTAAATGACATCTTAATTCGTGGCATGTATTCAGGCGTTAGCTCCCATGAATGAATATAAAAGGTGGCTGGAAGATTTTGTTTTTCGTATTCTTGAATTGCATTTTTGATGGTAGTTAGAGGCAGAAATCTTAGGTAGAATCCTCCCGCAATTGGCATTTTTTTACCCATAAATCGGCCTATGGCCAAAGGAAATTCCAACAATTTTCCATTTACGTCGTTTTTTTCTAGGGAGGAGCTGGAAATCTTGTAAGGCCTTGTCTCCGCATTGGGCAG
>JBFLWI010000003.1:0-49163 GCA_040757675.1 Thermoproteota archaeon
GAATATGTGAGCGAGTAAGATTTGACAAGCGACGATATGCATATGGCGTCAAGAGATGCACGTATTGCGACGTATACATACAGTACCAGGACAACTTCTGCCCATGTTGCGGGCGAAAACTACGCTCAAAAAGAAAGTCAAAGTACCGCGATCAGAGAATCCATCTTGCCGCCCACAAGGCAACACTTGAGCAGCTCGTAGGCAGAATACCAATTCTGAGCCAACAGATCTAGAAAATTCGGTGATGTCTTAAATGGTTAGAAGTTTTGAAGAGTGGTGGAACAGCCTGCCAAAGGAGCTGCGCCTCAAGGCAAGAATGGGTGACGAAGACAAAAAGCCGCTGTTAAACCAGATCAACTACATCTGGGTGACCAACCTGATGAACAAAAGACTTGATCTAAACCCAACCTCAATTGAGCTGCTTGAATGGATCCGAACAGGGCAAATTGATGAAATCAGAAAAGAAGAATCTAAAAAAAATTAGAAATGGTAACTGCAGCTCAGCCTGAAAGCAATGACAAAATCGGCATTGCGTCCCACTGGTAAATGTAGGAATCAACAACCTTGTTTGATATCTTATTGTACTTTGCAAAGAAATCACTGGCCTCATCATCTGTTGCCTCAAATATGGTCATAGACGTCTTGTTGTCATCAAATGCTCCAGACCACATTATCTTTCCTTGCGAATGCCATTCATCAACTAGATTACCAAGTCCTGCTACTGCTACCTCGGCGTCCTGAGGATTCATGTCTGATTTTAGAACACTGACTAGAACCCATGGTTTTTTCTGAATTAACTGTTGGGACATTGTACAATATCGTCACCAGTTCTACATTAAGTCGGTGATCATTTTGTCGTCGTATTCTATTGACTTGAAATGAGGAGCTTCTATTTTTAGAAAACAGGATCATAAAATCTGGACTATTTTTTAATCGCCGTTTGTCAAGATATGGTACAGATCTACTAACCGTATCATGGATTGCAGTTGGGAATCACCGGATGATGAGATTTGCAAGGTTATTGTCTTCATTTGGAGGCTGGTGTTTCCTGATGTGCTCAAAAGATCCCGTACTTGCTTGACTCCATCTCTTCTTTTATGGCAAACTTGACTTTGAGCTTTTTTGACTCCATCTTTTGGGTCAACCATGTGAGGAACTTTTTTTCCATTCCTTTGCCCTTTAGCCTCTGAAAGTCGGCACCCATCTGCTCTGAGAGCTTTCGTACAAGATCCTGTCGCACGGAAACCACAAAAAAATGCCACCCAAAGGCAAACTCCGAGTCCGTGACCACAAAGCCGTCGGTCTCATGAACCATCTCCTCCAGGTTTGCTAGTGTGTTCGTAATCTCTTTGCTTGACTTGTCATAGTCTGTCGCAGAGACGTTGATGTTTATTCTTCCGTTCACTGCATACTATTGGTAGCATTCAAGATAAAAGGTTCACTGCTTGATGAGGTGGCTTACCTCTATGTTGAAAAAATTCTGCAGGATCTCAATGTAGGCCTTGACTGGGGCCGGTATTTCTTTTGTGCAAGAGAGGCCCAAGTTCCTGGCGTTTATCCAGATCATCACAGTCTGCAGTATGGTAAGGAACCTGTCGTTTCCCGCCTCAGGGGAGCCTACTGCCCTGGTATATCGCTCTGCATATTCCCAAGCAGTCGTAAAGTCCATGCATTCTGTCTCAAAAATGGATACAAGCTGCTCTTTGAGATCTTTTGCTGGCTTGAATGGAACCTCAAACAAAAGATATGGGAAGCTGACTTTTTGTGGCAGCACCCCTGGCAGTGGATCAAATATCGTAATTATTTTGCAGCCCGGCTTCAGCTTTTGAAACCGCTCAAACATTTTTTCTATTATTTTTGTATCTGAAAACCAAAACAAGATGACGCTTGCATCACTTAGGTCTGCTTCTATTACATCTTGACACCTAAGCTCTGCTTTGAGGCCTTTTTCTTTGAGAAGATTTTTTGCTTCTTCGATTTTGAGCTTGTCTTTGTCTACTCCAACTGCTTTTTTTGCACCAAACTCTGCCAGTGCTATCACCAAGCCGTTGCCTGAGCCGCATCCAAGATGGTAAAAGACATCGTCATTTCCAAATTTTGCAAATCTGAGAATGTCGCGAATCGAATTGTCTTGCAGTTGGATCTCTTCACCAGACATGATAGATGGCGGCAAAGACTGCAAATACTCTTCTATTTTCACAAAACAAATCAGCTGATGAGAAATTTATTCCCTTATGTTCTCTAAAGATGATACTGCTTGCCACAGCGTGACTCTCACATATGACGGCATGTTTGGATCCTGCGTGATGTCGTCAAGCTGACTTATTGCGTTAGCTGCCCTCACAGCAAGAGGCTCTTCACTACCCTTGAGGCTCCCAATCAAATCACTAATCGTCTTTTTGATGTTTTTTGGCGTGGTCGGATTTGATGCAATTTGCGTCAGAGTTTGCAGCGCCATCTCAAACGATTTTTGATTTTGTGCCTTTTTGTCCACCATGTATTTTCACTTAACCAACCTCAACAAAAACATTGTCTGCTTCTACAACGGTTCTATATGACTTGAGATCCTTGATCTTTGCTGGGAACTTTTCCAGCTTGCCACTCGTACAGTTGAACTTAGCGCCGTGCCACCCGCAAGTTATAATGTCTCCCTCAAGCGTTCCTTCCGCCAAACTTGCTCCTGCATGAGTACAGGTGTCGTCACATGCATAATAGTTACCATTTACGTTTGCTACTACGATATCGCGTCCGTCCACTGAGACCTTTTGCATCTTTCCTGGCGTGATCTCAGATGCCTTGCCGACGATGATTTTGCCCATAGAAAAACTGGATCTAGATGATTCTTAAAAGTTACGAGACAAACCTAACTGTATTTTCCAGCTTGCCCAGATTTTCTATCTCCATTTCTATTCTATCTCCGTCCTGCAAAAAGACGGCATCGGGCTTGTTGAGCATTACTCCAGCAGGTGTTCCAGTAGAAATTACGTCGCCTTTCTCAAGCGTCATGACCCTGCTAAGCTTTGACACGATGGTTGGAATCTTGATGAACATCATGGATGTGGATGAATTTTGTCGCAGAATTCCATTTACCTTGGTAGTCAGCTTGAGATTTTGTGGATCTGGTATCTCATCTGCAGTCGTAATCCATGGGCCGCAGGGCGCAAAAGTATCAAATCCCTTTGCCCTCCCAAACTGCTTGTCCTGCGCCTGAATGTCCCTCGCCGATACATCGTTGAATATCATGTAGCCAAAGATCTTATCCATGGCGTCCTTTTCATCGACATTCTTGCATGTCTTGCCAATCACCATTGCAAGCTCCACCTCGTAGTCGAGTTGCTTTACAAAACTTGGACAGACAATCTCGGAGTTTGTCCCGTTGAGCGTGGTTCTTGGAATCAAAACTATGGCAGGTTCATTTGGTGGTGAGAGGTTTTGCTCTTTGGCATGGTCGATGTAGTTAAACGCAAGGCAGATCACCTTTGGCGGATTTGGAATTGGAGCCAGAATCCTTGCCTCAGACAGTCTTGCAGAATAGTCAAGCTGTGGGTTGTGGGAGATTACCTCCTCATACCAACCGTCAAACAAAAACTCCTTTATCGAAAGAGGAATTGGGATGCCGGTCTTTGCAATAATCTCTTCTTTTGTCGCAATCCTGTCGCCTTTGACAAATCCATAAGTCTCCTTGCCAGATATCACAAACCTGCCGATCTTCATTGCGTCATCACTTGTGCGTGTAAATTGCCTGCAACATCGAGTCCTTTCTGCAGTAACCAAATCTTACGAACTGAATCTCCGTTCCCTCTTTTAGCTGTGAATAATGAGGCTCTGTAAAAACGTTGATCTCCTCAAGGCTTTTTTCGTTGAATTGCTCGCCGTGGAAGAGCTGGCTTGGAATCAGAATCTTGATTCTCTGCGCAGTCTTTTGCACGACCCAATGCACCTTTGGTATGTCGCCTTCCAGCTCCTCTCCCAAGTAGCGGCCCTGCATTGGCTGCTCGGTTCTGCTTATCTCTATGTTGCCAAGACCCATTAGTCGAATCTTACTGCCTACCTTGAGGCCTACTACGTCCTCTTTTTCCAAATAAAGATCCTCGTCAAGCTCTACAGTCCTCGTCCCCATCCCCCTTGTTGGATGGTTTGGCATTGTGATTTTTTCAGCTGGAAGGTTTGTTATCTTGATTGAGACTGGGTTTTTCACCATGTGTAGCCTGATGCTTTCTGCGTCAACCAGCTTGCGATTAAACGACTCTAGCGTCTCAAACGGTGCAAGCGTGTCTGCCTTTGTAAATCCCAAAGACAAAACAAATTTGCGGATTGCCTGGGGCCTGATTCCGCGCCTCTTCATTGCCTCCAGCGTGGGAAGCCTTGGGTCGTCATATCCAGATACCTTGCCTTCTTCAATGAGTGGCCGCAGTATCCTCTTTGATACAGGCATCCCCTCAAAACCAAGCCTTGAAAACTCGATCACCTTTGGCTTTCTCATCTTAAGTCTGTCCAAAATCTCATAATACAACTCGTTTCTCAACTCGTACTCTTTGGTCCTAAATGCGTGAGTAACTCCATCAATGCTGTCCTCGATTGCTACTGCAAAGTCGTAGCTTGGCCAAACCCTGTACTTGTCGCCAAGCAAGGGGTGCTTTGTCTCAATAATTCTAAACATGACGGGATCCCGCATTACCGTGTTTTCTGATTTCATGTTGCCACGGTACCTGACTATTGCCTCCCCCTGCTTGTATTTTGAGAACATTTTACTCCATCTTTCCAAGTTCTGCTCAAGGTCGCCAAGACTACACTTGCAAGGTTTCATGTCACGCCTGTTCTGAGAGATTGTCTCTTGCTTGCACGTGCACACATAAGCATAATTTCCATCAAGCATCTCCCTGCATTTCTGGTAAAGCAGCTCAATGTCGTCTGATGTGTTTTTGACTTGGTCGTACTTTACCTCCAGCCAGTCGAGGCCGACTTTGATTGCAGCATAGTATTCCAATCTTTCTGCTTCCGGGTTTGTGTCGTCGAATCGCAAAATCAGCTTGCCGCCGTACATTTTTGCATATTCTTCGTCGATTATTGCGGCCTTGGCATGTCCTATGTGGGGGTAACCGTTTGGCTCAGGCGGGAACCGTGTCACCACCTTTCCGTGTTCTGCTCCCTCAAGTGGCGGCAGCCCCTCCCACCCCTCCTGCTTTTTTGGTTTTTCTTCCAAAAGTTCGGGAAACTCTGACTCTGCTGCCTTTCGCTGCTCTTCTGCAGACAGTTTGTTTACAGAAGCCACTACCTCCGTAATCGTGGACATTATCTCTTTGACTTGAGTCCTAAGCGAGGGCTCTTGGCCTAGGATCTTTGCTAAAACTATCTTGTCTTGAGTTTTTCCGCCGTGTTCTATTGCGTTTTGCAGTGCCAGCTTTCGTATCTTGTCTTTAACATCGTCGCCCAACTTAGAGACTCCTTGTTACTACGAAATCCAAAAGCGAGACCAACTCTGACTTGGCAGGGCCGCGATACGAAGACAGCGATTTTTTTGCCTTTTCGGCGTACGCAAGAGCCTCCTGCCTGACATCCTCCTCAATATCTAGAGACCTCATTGCTTCTACTGCCGCAACAATGTCTTTTTTTGTGGCCCTTGAATTGCCAAAGGCCCGAAGAATGGCCTTTCTTCTTTTGGGGTCGGCCTTTTGTATTGCCATTAATATGGGAAGTGATTTTTTGCCCTCGCGCAGATCGTTTCCAACCGGCTTTTTTGTCACCTTAGGGTCGCCAAGAACGCCAATGTAGTCGTCTGTAATCTGAAATGCAACACCCAAGTTTCTTCCAAAGGATGCTAGGTTTGCTATGTCTTTTACTCCTGCACCAGCACAGATCGCTCCCATCGCACAAGAGACTTCAAAGAGAGCTGAGGTCTTTTTCTCAATCATCTTGATGTAGTCTGCCTTTGATGGAATCTTTTTTCCCTCTGCCATCTTGATGTCTAGGACTTGACCCTCACAGACGTCAACGCAAGCCTCAGCAAGTTTTGCGACCAGCTTTGAAGATACCTTGTTGTTTGAAACGTTGTTAATCGAAACAGTCTCAAACGCCTTGGAGAACAAGACATCGCCTGCCAAAATAGCAAGCGGCATGCCAAACTTTGTGTGCACAGTAGGCACACCATGTCTCATCTCGTCGTTGTCCATGATGTCGTCATGTACCAAAGTAAAGTTGTGAATCATCTCGATTGCAGCTGCTGCTGGCATCGCCCGTTTAGCAGAGCCGCCAAGCATTTGGCAGCTTTTGATCACAAGGTATGGCCGCAGCCTCTTGCCGCCATTTATGATCAGGTGTTCGGATGCGCGGTACAGCTCACTTGGCTTTCCTGAAAGCTTGACTCTAAGATACTTGTTTACAAGTTTGGCATTTTTTGGCAGTGTGTCAGTCATTAGTTTAAGAGCCTCCAGTTGTTTGTAGGAAAGTGGTATTGAAGCGATTTCTGCAAGATATTCTTGAACTCGTCTTTTACCCATTTATCGAAGATCCTCTTGTGCTTTTGAATCATGTTCTTCTCAGAGTCTGAAAGCAGATACAAGGCGACAATCATCCAGGGGCAATAAATCTGAGGGTTGTTGCGCATATCGGAAAACAACTCGTCTGCGCTTGCCCACTTGGCCTCGCTGATTTCGTCTTTGACTAGCTTCAACTCAAATGACTCTGCGACCTCCCCAATGAGGGTTCCGCATACCTCGTTTTCGGAACCGATGTCCTTGTAGGGCACGTGGTACTCGAATTTGAACAAATAATCAAGCTTGCAGCCAGAACCAAGCTCTTCGGGCAGCCTGCGTTCAGCCGAAGACACATACGTCTCCATCTTTCTTGGGTGACTTGCCACTGTTCCGTCCCAGTCGCCAGGCCACAGCATCTTGCTTTGGCTCCGCCTTGTGAGGAGCAGCTTGCCATCCTTGTTGAACAAAAGCACGGTAAAGGCCCTGTGGAGCTTGCCGTTTGGAAGGTGACATTTCACTTTTTCCTCAAATCCAATGGGGTTGTCGTTGCTGTCAACCAGAATTAGCAGTTCTTCCATCTATCTTCCTCTAAACAAGGTGCCTTCAAACTTTGCCTTTTGCACCGCATCGACTATTCTCTGAGGCTTATTCCCATTTACAAAAAACACGTCCAGCCCCATCTTTGAAATGGTAGTGGCCTCCTGTATTTTGCGCTTCATTCCTCCTGTTACGTCCATTGGTATGTCGTCTACTGATATCTCGTTGCCTTTCATCTCATAAATCAAGTCCTTTGTCTTCAAATCAGAATACAGCCCATCCACATTTAAGACAAAGACACAAAGCCGTGGCCTTAACACTTTGGCAAATAAGCTCATTATTCTATCGCCAGAGAGTATGTAGGATTTTTTTCCACCATACCACAACGCATCGCCAAAAGTTACCGGAACGAGGCCGGCCTGGGAGATCTTTCTTACCTGTTTTATCTTGGCGGAAATTGGTTTGTTGCCTGACATAAAGTCGGTAGGCGGAAGGCAGTAGGGGTTTAGTCTTGCCTTTTCAAGGCAATCAAGTATTATTTTGTTTAGCTCAACCATCGAGTTTTTGACAACGGAGACTCCGTGGAGATCATAGTTTGCAGGCTTGGTGTGCATGTCGTATTTTACGGACCAATAATGGCCAAACGAACCGCCTCCGTGCACTATTGCCAGCGGCTCTTTGATTTTTTTTAACTGTCGAGCTATCTTTTGCACCGTTGCGACTCTAGGCGAAAGCGGTTTTTCTTTGTTAGTAATAATAGAGCCTCCAAGCTTAATGAGGATCATAAAATCCATCCAAAAATAGACAGTTAAAAAGTATCGGCGCAAAAAAACAGATCTTGGATGCGTGCCTAGCTTCGGACTCCAACAGTGTCTATTTCAGCAGAAAAACAATCGTATTTTGAGCCTAATATATCCAGTGTCTTGTCTAGGTTTTTTCCATCGACTAAAGCTATAACACATCCTCCATCACCTGCACCGGTTATCTTGGCACCATAAGCCACGCCGTTTAGCAGAGCTATCATGGCATTCAATGTTTGATTTGAGACGCCGATCTTTTCTAGATGCGCTTGGTTTACTTTCATCTTTGTACCAAGTGATGCAACATCATTTCTCTTTAGATCCTCTAGTGCCTCCTCAATTAGCGATGATTCGTTGTCACACAGAGCTGAAAACACGTCGGGGTGGTCCTCTTTGAATTTTTTTACCTTGGCAACAACCTGGCTTGTAGAGTGCTTTATCTTGGAGTTTGCAACTATGATCTTAAATCTGGGACTCAGATCCAGTCTCTTAATCCCGTTCTTAGAGTATTCTATTATGCCGCCATATGTACAGACGTTGGTGTCTGCACCAGAGGTGCGCTCAAAGATAATTTTTTCTGCCTCTATTGCGTTTCTGAGGATCTCTTCTTTTGATGGTTTTGCAAAGAGGCCAAAAATGGAGCTTGCAGCAGCAACGCAGCAAGCAGATGAGGAGCCAAGACCAACACCAGATGGGATCTCTGATCTCACAGATATCTTGATTCCAGAATTTGAATTGAATTGTCTGAGTGCCTTTTGGGCAAGAAAGACAATCGGCCTAAACACAAAGTCCACTGATTCAATCTGTGCGTCCACTGGGGCCTCAAGTGAGCCAAGATCGGAGCTTACAATGATTTTGTCTCCTGCAAGCTCAGACTCAACAAAGATGCGCCTGTTAATTGAGCAAAGTACTGCCTTTCCTCCATACACAATAAAGTGCTCCCCAAATAGGATCACCTTGGCAGGAGCTGATGAAACAGACTTCAACTAAACACTATTGACGCGTAGCCGACAACGGAGCTCTTGTCTCCAGTAACGTCGCCGCTTGTGGCATACTGCAAAAGCCTGCCTTTTTCTGCGCCAAGCTTTTTGCATGCAACCATGGTTGAAGCAATCGCACCGTATCCGCACGCAGTCACCCTCCTGTCACGTAGTATTTTGTAGAATTTATCCACATCCATCTCTAAGATAGGCTCTATCAAAGCTTTGTCTTGGCTGTGCGCATACTCGTTTTCTTCATAATGAGTAAAATCCGAAGAGCCAATTATGATTGATTTTTTTTCTTGTGCGAGTTTGGCCACTGCGTTGCCTACCTCCAAAGCAAACTCGTATTCCTGGTTGTTTAGCGCAATAGGCAGTATCTTAAACTGTTTTTTGTAAAAATGCTGGAGCATCGGAACCTGCACCTCTATGCTGTGCTCCCTTGTGTGTGAGAAAAAATCAATCTCAATTAGCTTTGATAATTCGTTTATTTTTCTTGCAGCATCGGAATCCACTTCGACGTTGCCAAGCGGACTTTCCCACTGGCAGTCCTTCATGGTAGCTATCTCGCAGCCTATTCCCCAGTGATTTGGCCCCAAGATGATTGCAAGCTCAAAGTCTTGGTTTGCAATGGCCGAAAAAGAATGCGTCGCGACAGGGCCGGAATACATGTAGCCTGCATGTGGGCATACGGCCCCGACGATTTTTTCTTTGTATTCTTTGCCTCCTACCCCAAAGTCACTTAAAATAGAATCCTCAATTGATTGGATGAGTTGGTTTTTTTCTCTTGGGTAGAACATGCCAGCGACAGCCGCAGTTCTAATCTTCATTAATCGATTTCCTCGTCTGTTATCTTTGTCTCAAAGTCGTCGATTTCGTACTTCATCGGGTCGTTTTCGCCAAGCTGGCCCTTTTGTATGAGTATCTCTCTTGCAAGCAGCCAAAATACTGTGGCAAGCGACTTTCTTCCCCGGTTGTTTGCTGGAATCACCACATCGATCTTCGATGTGACATTATCGGTATTTGATACACCAATTACTGGGATGCCGGCGTTTGTTGCTTCAACTATTGCCTGTGAATCAACCTGTGGATCGGAAATTATGACAAGCTTTGGCTCTGTATAGTACGGCAAAGACGGATTAGTAAGTGTGCCAGGCATGAATCTGCCAAGCATCTTTTTTGCCCCAGTCATCTCGCAGAACTTTTCAATTGGAGTCGTTGCGTACTCTCTTCCAGAACAAACAAGAATCTTGTCCGGATCTATTCTGTTTGCGAACTTGGCCGCTGTCTTGATTCTGGACAGTGTCTTGTCTAGGTCAATCATGTAGAGTCCTTCAGGGCTTGCCTTTGTGATGAAAGGTTGCATGAAGGTAGTCTTGACAGTGGTTCCTACTCTAATTCCGGTAGAGAGGATCTTCTTTTTGATGTCTTGGCTTTCTGTTTGTTGACTCATTTACGATTTTAAACCTCAGCCATGCCGGATAATAAATCATGCTCTGATATTCTGATAAGCTCGTTTAGTTTTGCTATTCGTTCGCCTCCAACTACACCCACTTTGAGCATTTTTGAGTCAGTCGCGATGCCAATGTGGGTAATCTGGTGATCCGTGGACTCGCCGGATCTATGCGATGTAATTAGTTTGATCTTGTTTTTGTTGGCTACTTGGGCAAACTCTAATGCGTCAGCAAGACTGCCTGCCTGGTTTACCTTCAAGATGGCAGCATTGCAGGCCTTTTTCGAAATGGCCTTTTTGAGGATCTTTGCGTTTGTCACTGTAAGGTCGTCACCTGTAATCAAAACTTTTGGGAATTTTTTTGCAAGCTCTGCCATGTCGGAAAATGCTTCTTCGTGGACTGCGTCTTCTGCGTAGATGAGCTTGTATTTTTCTATGATGCTTGCTGCAAAGTCTATCTGTTCTTCTGGCGTGTTTTCAAATCCGGCCCTGTCGTAGACGTACTTTTTCTTTTTTTCATCCCACTGAGTCGACGATGCAAAGTCGACGCCAAGTGCTACTTCTTTACCAAGAGTGTAGCCAAGGCTTTCTATTGCCTTTGCAGAGATCTCAAGCGCTTCGTCGTTTGTCATCTGGGGAGCCCAGCCACCCTCATCACCCCGGCCGTTTGTAAATTGTGGATCTGATTGCTGTAGCAGCTTACCAAGCTCCTTATGTACTGCAAGGTTCATCTCAATTGCCTGGCGTGGAGATTTTGTGCCAACTGCGCAGACGAGGATCTCTTGGATGTCTGGTGTTCCTGGGCCTGCGTGAGCACCACCTCCAAGTATGTTGCCTAACGGAAAAGGAAACCTCCATTTTTTTAGAGGTGATATGATCTTAAACATTGGCTGACCTAGTGCTTTTGCTGCCGAGTCCACTGCAGCAATGGTCAGAGCATACGCCACAGCGCCGCCGATTCCAGAATAATTTGGGCTTCGGTCTATCTTGCGCAACTGGCTCTGGATGGACTTGAGGTCGTCTGATTCGAGTCCGACGAATCTTTTTAGATTCTTGTTGAGTACCTGGAGACTTTTTTCCGGCTTGTTGTCAGCAAAGCTTTGGGCCTCGTATTTTCCAACACTTGCCCCCGAAGGTGCACATGCACGGCCTAGGTGTTTGTTGTCAGAAACTACGTCGATTTCTATTGTCTTGCTGCCACGGCTATTGTAAACTAGTCTACCTCTTACCGATGTGATCTGCGGCAAGTCACTCTAACTCAGATTGAACTTCTAGGTACCTTCTTTGGATTGCTTCGTAAAACGGAATGATCTGTTGTATCGTCTCAACCGACGTCATCATCATTCTTCTGCAGCAATATCTTTTCAAACCAAGTGAGTCTAAAACTTTGGATGGCTCCTCGCCCGACTTGATCCTGTTTTGATACTCCTCGTATCTGTCGGCAATCAGATTTCCACAAGTAAAACATCTTACTGGAACTAACACGAGATCAAACGGTAAGTAAGGTTATAAAAACCATCCATGGAATTTTGCTGCGGGAGTCGCCAAGCCTGGCCAACGGCGCTAGCTTGAGGGGCTAGTATCTTAGGATTTCGTGGGTTCAAATCCCACTTCCCGCATACAAATTATCTTCAGTCAATCTTTCCCATATGCAGATTTATTTTTGACACAGCATACCATTGCTAACTTCGCTAATTAAGCTTAGTTTATGTTCTCAATTTTTTTCACAACTAAAATCATCGTATTCTTCCTTTAGAAAAGACTAAAGCAAGAATGCTTTAGAGGTACGCGGAATTGAGCAAAGAAAAACTCTCCAAAGAAGAAATCAAAATACTGGGTACTTGGTTCAAATAACTTTTGAGGCCACTATGGAAGCAGCAAAAAAAAGACGACGAATACAAAAAAGCCAAAGCTGCAAAAAGACTTGCAAAAAATCACAATCATCTGCAAAAACGCGTAATTTAAGTTACTTTAGATTTCATACTCTTGATTAGTTCAGAACGTCTGATCTCCTCAGTTATCGCTATCCTGGTTTCCTCAACTAAGATCCTTACCACATCAAGCTTTTTTCTTACATCCTTTACTATTTTGTCAAAATATGCAAAAGGATACAACATCAAATACATTTCTTCCATGACATCAAACATTTTCTTTGCGTCGTCTGCGTGGCCTAGCCTTATCTTGTCATAGACATCTCTTCTCAGCTCGCCAATGCAATCAAGCATCCCGAGCAAGTACGACTCTTCTTTTACCTTGAGTGACTCTGCAGTCGGAACCTGCCTTCCTTGCAAAATGGACCAAAGTGATACTGCCTCAACGAATTCTTGTTCTGGCATCAAAAGATACTTGTAGAGATCCGCGCCGGTCTTTTTGCGATATTGCTCAAGCAACTTTCTTGCTCTTTGGATCTTTTTTGCGGCCCCTCGAAAGTCATTTTTGTGGCAATCTATTATAGACTCGCTACACAAGATCACTACCTGCCTTGTGTCTTTGATCAAGGCCTCGCGTTTCTCAAGGTTTGATTCAAGTGATTTTGAAATTTTTCCAAGCGATCTCTTCGTCGAGTCTAACACGGTATGACCACAAAAAACCAAGATAAGTTGTTTTCCTCTTAAAACTTATTTTACTATCCAAAGTTGCTCTTTACATGGAAATCACGGTAAAGCAAATGTATCAAATTGAGGAAAACGGTCACCAAATGGGCTTTCTGCGCCAGCTCATGATGGAAAATGCCGGAGCCTCGATGATAAAGCACATAGTTGCAAAATTTCCAGACATTTCATCAAAAAATGTTCTTATCTTTGCAGGCCTTGGAAACAACGGAGGCGATGCCTTAGTAGTCGCAAGACACCTGGCAGGATACGGTGCCAAAATCACAGTAGTTTTGCTTGGCAAGCCGCAAGACATCAAGACGGTAGAGTGCAGGACAAACTGGCAGATCCTTGAGAAGATGAAGTCTGTTCAGCTTAGATTTTCCCCAGATGATGTGTCAAACTTCCAGGCGGATGTCATAGTTGACGGAATTCTTGGCACAGGAATCACCGGTGTCATCAAAGAGCCGCAGGCATCAGCAATAGACCTAATCAACAAGACAAAGGCCTTCAAAATAGCAGTGGATGTGCCAACTGGTCTCAACCCGGACACCGGCGAGACTGCAGACAAATACGTAAAAGCGGACATGACTGTCACCTTTCACAAAATGAAGCGCGGTATACCAAAAAGAAAGGATCTTTGCGGAACTATATTTGTAGAAAAAATAGGAATCCCTCCAGAAGCCGAGATAGGAGTGTTATGAAAGTACATCAGCTCGAAGTAGGCAACATGCAGAACTTTACCTACATTATAGAAGACGAAGAGACAAGCGAGGCAATAATTATTGATCCGTCGTGGGATCTTGACGAAGTCACGCGAATTATTGAGAAAAACAACCTCAAGATAAAATACATTGTAAACACCCACTACCATTTTGACCACACTTTGGGAAATGAGACCATCTCAAAGCTGACAGGAGCCCCAATAATTCAGTACAAGACATCCACCATAAAGCACGACATTGCAGTATCGGATGGCGATAAGATCAAGTTCGGCAACTCGGAGCTTACGGTCATTCACACGCCAGGCCACTCAAAAGACAGTATGTGTCTTGTCGGCGATGGTAAGATCTTCTCAGGTGACACACTCTTTGTTGGGACATGCGGCCGAGTGGACCTGCCAGGCGGCGACGCAAGGGAGCTTTACCATAGCCTCGTCAACGTGCTAAGAAATCTCGACGATGATCTTTTGGTGTATCCGGGACACAACTACGGCCCTTCACCTACTGCAACGCTTGGAAACCAAAAAAAGACCAACTTGGTGATGCAGCCAAGAACGGAGCGGGAATTCTTGGAACTAATGGGACTGGCCTAATTGCTCAAAGACGTCGAAATCTTTGTAGATCAAAGCAGTGGCGCAAAATTCCTAGAGTCCTTACAAAACAAGCGGTTCCTCTTCTCGCTTGTGATATCGTACACAGAAACCTGCATCATTCCTGGAATCACTGTGGCCGGAAAAAATGTGGCACTACTCCAATACACGCCTCCTGCAGACGCTGAGTTTTTGAATTTTGGATACTGCAAGTGCATAAACGTAATCCCGATGACTCCTGACGGCAAGCCGACACCAGCACTACTTACAAAGACTGCACTCGAGTCAGCAAGCATACCAAATGTTGTGATCAGTGCAGGAAGCAGGATCTCGCCAAAGCTGCCGTACTTTGAGACAGGCCTTCCTTTTGGCAAAAACATTGCAGTAGAACCTGCAATGTCCCTAGATGACGTCACACACGCCGTAGAATACGGAAGGATGCTTGGCAGGTGCCTTGGCTCAACCACCGACTGTCTTGTGATTGGTGAGAGCATCCCGGGGGGCACCACCACAGCCAAAGCAGTACTTGCATCGCTTGGAATCAACGGACAGGTCAGCAGTAGCATGCCGGATAACCCCGTGTCGCTAAAGTCAGAAATAGCTTCCAAAGTAGTGCAAAGAAACACCTCGAGGAACCCATTCGATGTTTTGGCAAACGCAGGAGATCCGATGATTGCAACCGTTGCAGGAATAATCAGCACTGCCTCGACTCAAACCAAAGTCATTTTGGCAGGAGGCACCCAAATGGCAGCAGTATTGGCAGTAGGCAAGCTTACAGGATACAACAAAGACAACTTGGCTATTGCGACCACCTCATACATCATAGACGACAAGACGGCAAACCTCGTAGAGATTGTAGATCAAATAGACCAAATCCCCGTCATTTCAACGAAGCTTGCACTAAAGGACTCTAAGATCGAAGGGCTGAAGGCCTTTGCAAACGGTTTTGTAAAAGAAGGCGTAGGCGCAGGAGGCGCCTCACTTGCCGCTATGCTAAAGGTCGGAATTGATTCTCAACGATTGCTCGAGCTTACAGAAAAACAGTATGATGAAACTATTTTACAGTAACTGATTTTGCCAAGTTCCTTGGGTAGTCAGGATCTGTGTTCTTTTCTATTGCGGAATAATACGACAGCAGCTGAATCGGTATTATTTCAATTAGAGGATAGAACACCTCGTCTATTTGTGGGATCTCTATCCAGTAATCGTAGACATCGCTTGGTTTGTCTGAGATGCCGATTATCTTGGCTCCCCTTGCCTTTATTTCACGCGCACTAGTAAGCGTGTCAGAGTAAGTAAAGTCGTTTGGATTTATGATGATGACGTACACGCTAGAGTCCATCAACGCGAGTGGGCCATGCTTTAGCTCACCACCGGGAATGCCCTCTGCATGTATGTAAGCAAGCTCCTTTAGCTTGAGTGCGGACTCGGTTGCGATGGGATAGTGCACAGCGCGCCCAAGTATGTATATGTCTTGGACGTCTTTGAGCTCCCTTGCGATTTCTTTTATCTTGGTGTGATCTGAGAGCACTTTGCTTACTGCCCGCGAGATCTTGTCGTAGTCAAGCTTGATGCAGCCGTCGCACAATTTTTCTGCAATCTTGTAGATGATGCTAAGCTGCGCAGTGAAGCTCTTGGTTGCCGCAACGCCGATCTCTGGGCCACAGTTCATACCCATAACTAAAGATGATTCTTGTGCAAGCGACGATGTAAGTATGTTGACAATGGAGAGGATCTTTGCATTTGCTTTTTTTGCAATGTTTACTGCTTCTAGGACGTCTGCACTCTCGCCGCTCTGAGAGATAGCAATCAAAATAGAGTTTGGCTCTATCGCATCAGGAGAAAATGAGACCTCACTTGAGATGATCGGCTCAACCTTTATCTTGGCGTGCTTTTGCCACAAGTACTTGGCAACAAGGGCCGCATTGTAGCTTGTACCGCTTCCAGTAATGTAGATGTTCTTTGAGACCTTGATGAAATCTGCAGCATTTGATATGGCGTCCTTTGAGTTTTCGCCTGCCTGAATTATTGTGTCTGGCTGCTCTGATATCTCTTTTAGAGTAAAGTGTGCATAGTCTCCTTTGTATGCATCGGCAAATTCCTTTGATACCTTAGTAACTTGGTGCTTGACCGGACTCCCTTCAAAATCATAAATCTGAATTCCTATCTTGTCCAGCAGTACGAATTCGCCATTGTCAAGGTATATCGCATCGTCTGTCTTTTCTATGAATCCCAAAACATCGCTTGACAAAAAGAAACCATTCTTACCAATTCCGATTATGAGTGGCTCATGAAACCTTGCGGCCGCAAGTGTGCCACTCTCAAACATTGCGACAAAGGCATAATGACCTTTCAGCTTTGATACAGTATCAAGCATGGCTTTTTTGATGTCATGGCTTTGATCAAAATTAAACTGGAGGAGATTTGCAATAACTTCACTGTCTGTCTGGCTTCTAAAGTTGTAGCCTTTTTTTTGCAGCTCTGACTTGAGTTCATCATAATTTTCTATGATGCCGTTGTGCACTATGGCAAGCTTACCTGAACTGCTCTGGTGCGGGTGCGCATTTACATCCGTTACGTTGCCGTGTGTTGCCCACCTTGTGTGGCCTATGCCGATGCTGCCTGGAAGCGAGTCTAGGTGCAACAAGTTGTTGACCTCGGAGACTTTGCCAACCCCCTTTTTTACTAGGATGTCTTGTTGGCTCTTTGTTGCTACTCCAACGCTGTCGTAGCCGCGGTACTCCATTCTTTTTAGGCCGCGAACCAAAATTGGCGCTGCAGGGCCGTCACCATAGTACCCTATGATAGAACACATTTGGAATATTTTACAAAAACCGTCTATTTAGATGTGGCTTAGCTTTGGGTCTCTGCTCTGGCTTGCTCTGGTGCCGCTTCTGCAGATTCGGTTTGTTGCGGCGCGGCAGGTGCGCTTATTTGGTATCGTGGGGAGAGCTGAATCGTTGGTTCCTCTTTTACGTTTACGATGTATGATGGTACTGTGATTATCCTGTCTCCAATTGAGACGTGGCCGTGCACTATTGCCTGTCTTGCTTGGTACGGTGTCTTAAATGAGAATTTTCTTTGCACAATTGTTTGCAGTCTTCGTGCAAGAAAGTCGTTGATGTCAAGATTTAGAACGTCATCAAGCGTAGCGTTTTCTTTGACGAGTCCGATTCTTACAAGTGAGTGCATTAAGACTGGTTCTTTTTGGGCCCGCTCTTCTTGTCTGAGTGCCAAAAGTGATCTTGCCTGGTGCCTTACTCTCGATAGCTCAGTTCTTGCCTTCCACAACTCTCTTTTGTTTTTGAGGCCATAGGTGCCAAGAGTGTTGAGATCCTCCATCATAAAGTCATAGTTCAGAGGACGCTTTGGTTTCTTCCAGACTCTGCTTGGATAACGTGGATCTCCCATTCACTTCCACCTATTTCTTTGCCTTTGCATCACCAGCTGGTTTTGCAGCTGCTGGTGGTGTTGCTGGTTTTGCAGTTGCTGGTTTTGCAGCTCCTGCCGTCGGTGCCGCAGGTGCAGCTCCTGCCGTCGGTGCCGCAGGTGCAGCCCCTTCGGCTGGCACAGCTCCCGCAGGTAATACCTTGCCTCCCTTTCTGACTCCAACTGAGGCTCCTTTGCGTCCTGTGGTTCGAGTCCTTTGGCCTCTGACCTTTAATCCATAAGTGTGACGAAACCCTCTCCAACTGTTTGAGAGTTTTTCTCTTTCAATATCATTTCTTACTGTAAAAGCAACATCAGATGTAATAAGATGCATTGTTTTCCCAGTTTCCACATCCTTTCTTCTGTTGAGTATCCAGCTTGGAAAGTTCATAGACGATGGATCCTTTAGCGCTTTTTCAATGTCTGCGACTTGGACCTCTGTTAGAAAACCAATGTTGGTGTTTGGATTCAATCCAAGTGCACTCACGAGGGCGTTAGCAAAGTTGTAGCCAATTCCCTTTATGTGCGTGAGGCCCACCGACAGCTTTTTGTCGCCTGGGATATCCTTTCCCACAATTCTAACAATGTGCCTATAGTCTTGTACGGACAAGTATTGTGAAATCAATTCGGCCCGGATAAAAACCCTACTTCCAAATCAAGGCTGCATAATATTTTAAGAATGAATCAACCGTAATAGAAGCAATTGAGTGAGATTCAACAACTAGTCAAAAATGCGTACGAGACGGAACCAAAGTACACCGAGATAAAAGCAGGCTTGCCTGAGGACTATGCCGAGATCAAGACGATCAGAGATCTTTTGGAAATTCATTACAAGCCAGTTGAGGCAAAAGAACAACTCAGAAGAAACCTCATCACGCTAATCAAATCAGGCAATGTCAAATATCCGCAGATTTTAGGATACGACGACGATGTAGTTCCTGCACTAGATAGGGCCATTCTCTCATGTCATGATATATTCTTGATAGGCCAGATTGGCCAGGCAAAAACAAAACTCGTAGAAACCATCGCAACAAATCTACTCTCGCCAATACCGGTAATCGAAGGAAGCATCACAAATGACAGCCCGATGGATCTTCCAGCAGATGAGCTTGCAACCCTGCTTGACGGCAAAGAAGCGGAAAATGCCTCACCAAAATTTCACATAAGCCCGGAGAGCACACAAAAGATTCTCGACAACAAACTAGACACAAAGATAAACTGGGTCGACGGCTATCGGAGATTCAAGTATGTACTTGCGACACCAGACATCTCTGTAAAAGATCTTGTAGGATACATAGACGCAATCAAGGTGGCAAAAAAAGGAGTTGAAATGTACAAGATAGATTCATACTCACCAGGACAGCTGATGCAAGCAAAGCACGGAATATTTTGCATAGACGAGCTCCCAGTACTAGACCCAAGGAAGCAAGTCGCACTGCTTTCGGTTTTGCAGGAAGGAAGATACACGACTGGTTCGTACCCAGTCATATTTGAACCAAAGACTGTCTTTTTTGCTACTGCAAATCCGATTGACTACACTCATTCTGGTAAGATAATTGAGCCACTCTATGACAGACTAAAGAGTCACATACACACCCACTATCCAAAAACAATGGAAGATGAAATGCTCATCATATCTCAAGAAGCAAAAATTGCAAATTGCTTCGTCCCAATTTTCGTACTAAAAACACTTGCACGACTTGTACAGAGTGCGCGCAATAACTCAGAAATAAATCAGGCAAAAGGAGTCAGCGTCAGGTTCGGAATACACGGCCTTGAGCTGCTGATCGGCGAATCCGAAAGGATGCGTGCAATAACCAACCAAGGTGTGCCAGTTCCAAGACACTCAGACATGTACTGTCTTTCACAGATTGCAAAATTTGAGCTCTCAGAAATAGACGACACTATTGAAAACCGGCTCAAGGTATTCTATGATATTCTGAACAACGCAATAAAGGAGACATGTCTTGAATACATACAAGGAGTACCACAAGAGACACTTGAGTCAATCAAACAAGAGTTTTCAGGAAAGACATTCCAAGTCTCACAAAAGATGCTCTGGGAGAACGGACAAGCTTCCTACAAGAACCAATTGCAAAGCTTTGCCAACCTTGCCGCACTACTTGACTCAAAAATAGAGAAGGCAAGACAAGACCAAGCAGAATTTGAGAAGAAACTACAGTCACACAAAATCCAAAGTAAGAATCTGCAGCTAAGCGACAATACAGCAGAGGAGCTAAAGGCTGCATTTCTGGAAGTAGTACTCGACGGCCTGTGTTTTGTAACGCCAAAGATAATCGACAAAAAAGAAGCAGGTTATGTCGCCGCGTAACTTTACAAACTTTGTCTACCATGTTGCGACTGAGCAAAAGCAGGAAGGACAAAAATCAGAAAATCTCGACGAAAAAACACTAGACAAGATACTACGCACACTTGCAAATCAATCCATGAAGGACAAAACGCCGACACTAGAGGAACTGGAAGGCGTCCTTGAAGGGAGCATCGCAGAGCAAAGCCAGGACTCTTCACATGCCGAGTCTGCAGAAAGCCCAAAAAGCGATGACATCAAATCAATTACAAAATATCTAATCGAGCACGGATACCTCAAAGACGACAGGAACTGGTTGACAAAAAAGGGCTTCTTTGCTGTGGGAAATCATATACTTCGAGACATAATGAACGAGCTAAAGGCAGGAGAATTCGGCCTGCACGAAACAAAGTCGATCGGAACTGGAACTACGATCCTTGATACCACAAAGAAATTCGAGCTTGGGGGCGATCTCAAGCTACTCAACGTCCCAGTTACACTAATCAACACAATAATCCGAGTTACAAAAACTCAGACAGGCTTCAAGTTCCCCCTCGATGTGGATGTCGACGACTTTGAAGAATTTGAAACGGTCGAAGATGTGCGAGCTACAGTGGTTTACTGCATTGACTTGAGCTCAACTATGAAGTCGTCGCTGAGCAGCTCCGGCATGAGCAGAATCGAGGCAGCAAAAAGGGCCTTGTGGAGCCTCTATGTTCTAAACAGGAAATTCTTTCCAAACGACTCGATCTCAATTGTGGGCTTTGCATCTATGGCCTCAGCAGTAAATCCCTACGACATCCCATTTCTAAAAACATATGATGCAAATGACGAATTTCTCCACTATACGAACTATCAGGCAGCATTCAGATTGGCAAAAAAGATTCTGCAAAAACACCCTTCAAAGAACAAGCGCATTGTGATGATAACGGACGGCCAGCCAAGTGCATGCTTTGTAGACAACGAGTCACAAAAAAATTCTATACTCTCAGAAAAGCCATACTCTAACTTTTATGTGCCAAATCCATCACTGGTCTCCAAAATAAATGAGGAACGGAATATGAAAATAGATCAGACAAAAGAGAGTATGGTATACCTCTGCTACAGGTACAAAAAAGTCGACCCCAAAGTAGACGAACGTACCATTACTGAGGCAAAAAAATGCCTGCGTGAAAACATATGCATAGACTCCATAGTGGTAAGCGAAGAATCCGAGCTTCTAGAATACGTGCAACAAATGGAAAAACAACTACAAGGTAGGACTTATCACATCAACCAAAACAACATGGACAAAGTCCTCGTAATCGACTACCTATACAATACCAAGAAGATATTAAACTCGACAAGATGACTTGGTGCATGGAAGACAAGACCAAAATAACTGAGAACCTCTTCAATCCTGACGTTTCCGTAATAATGGCTGAACTTGAGGACGGTGCAAAAGAGTCTACATATCTTGAAGAAAAACTCGGCGTGGCTCAAGATGAGATAAAAACTCGACTCGCATACCTAATCGAAACCGGCTTTGTCACAGTCACAGACTCGCCAATTACATACAGCGTAAATCATGACAAACTTGCAAAATTCATGGAAAACGACGAAAACTACAAGGGAGTAGTAGACGGCCTCACTGAGCTTGACAGCTACCTAAACTGACTTTTTCCTACCTACTATCATGTACAGCAGAGCAATGCCGATGCCAACAAAGCCAGATATTATGATGCCCTGACCAAGAACGTTTAACAAAAGAACAGACTTTTGCGGCATGTGTGTGATTCCAATGACTGCGGACACGGCGGAACCAGAGTTTTCCACGACCAACCTGTAATCTCCTCTGCTTTCTATTTGAAAGGTGGCCTCAGTTGACTTTTGTTCGATCTTCTGTGACGCAACTTGACTCCCTGCAGGATCAAAGACGGTCGCGTGTAAGCTGCCCTGATCAAAATTTTCCGCTTGTACAACAAAGACGCCGGTGTCAGCTATGGCAGGATCAAGCCCCTTTGTTATTTCCAACGAAGAACCTACCGCTACCTGTCCCTCGGTTACTGCCATGTCTTGTGTGGTAAGCTTGGAGCCGTAAAACGAGATGACCATGCCCGCGGCAACGAGTGCGCCGCCGATGAACAAAATAAGGTGCGATCTCTTCATCACAGATCCAAAATATTGCCTCTATATTGGTATTGAGACGCCCTCAAAAAAGTTAGACGTGGCTAAGAAAGTTAGCCTAGGCTAACTTTTAAATAAACAACGCTGATTATATCTGTATA
The DNA here is from genome assembly GCA_040757675.1 of Thermoproteota archaeon. Lineage (GTDB taxonomy): Archaea > Thermoproteota > Nitrososphaeria > Nitrososphaerales > Nitrosopumilaceae > Nitrosotenuis. Next base: position 22,151 of record JBFLWI010000003.1, read on the forward strand.
CCTTGAAAGTATTTTCAAAGATGCTATCGGTCCTAGTAGTAACTGCGATCATAGCTACGTTTTACTTCGTATATCCAAATATCACTGATGCCAAGAACGAAGAAAAAAGATTCGTTACACATACGGGGGCAGTCATAAAAACAACGGGCGACGTGCTGGATCCAGTATACACCGCGCAGCAAGTCGAGTTTGATCCTGACAAGTATCTCAGGGAATTCAACTACGGAAGAGTCTCTACACTACCCGACGGAACGACATTGCGCGAATTTACGATAATTGCAAACGATGACAAAATAATGGAGATCTCGCCTGGCGTCTTTTACAACGTGTGGACCTTCAATGGGACAGTGCCAGGCCCTACGATTCGTGCAACCGAAGGTGACCTAGTACGCATAAAGTTCGTCAATGAAGGCTCCAAGCCGCACACGATTCACTTCCATGGGATACACGCAGCAGAAATGGATGGTGTCTTTGAGCCAGTAGGAGGTGGCGGCGGCCAATTCACGTACGAGTTCGTTGCAGGCCCGGCAGGTGTGCATCCATACCACTGCCATGTGATGCCTCTTGAGGAACACATATCGCACGGCCTCTACGGCGTATACATCGTAGACCCAAAGACGCCTCGGCCACCAGCGGACGAGATGGTGATGGTTCTCAACGGCTTTGACACTGATTTTGATACTGAAAACAATTTCTACGCAGCAAACACGATTCCGTTTTACTACCAGCACCACCCAATACAGATAGACGCAAACAAGCTGATCAGAATATACGTTGTAAACATACTGGAGTTTGATCAGATAAACAACTTCCACCTGCACGGCAACCTCTACGATTATTATCCAAGCGGGACGTACAACGTGCCAACCCAGTATACAGACATGATAACGCTTTCGCAAGGCGAGCGTGGGATTATGGAGTTTACGTACACCTATCCAGGAAAGTACCTCTTCCATGCGCACAAAACAGAATTTGCAGAAAAAGGCTGGACGGGCCTCTTTCTTGTAAGAGGCCTAGGCGAGGTGCCAAGCTAGATGCAGACAAACAAGATCTCAAAAGCCAAAGTGATCTTGGCAGGAGTAATTCCGATCATCCTGCTTGCAGCAATGGTAGCATATCTTTTCGGTCCAGGCGCAGAACTTTTGAACTTTGGAGTTGCACTGCCTGAGATCACAATAGAGCAGATCCGCTTTGTGGATTCTGAAATCCAAGTGACTGTGAGAAATACAGGTCTAATCGATGTGTCGATTGCACAAGCAGACGTAAATGACAGGATCCACCCAGCTGCAATCGAGCCGGATAGACACCTCGCAAGATTTGAGACAGCACTGGTTCGAATACCGTTTGATTGGAATGAAGCAGAGCCATATGAGATAGGCCTTACTGTGGATGACGGAACTAGATTTGCAAAGTCAGTTGCTGCAGCAGCCCCTGCAATGAAGCCAAGCACGGAGCTTGTATCTTACTTTGCAGTAATTGGGACATACGTTGGGATCATACCTGTGATGATAGGCCTTTTGTGGTTCCCGTTCATCGCAAGACTCAGTCAGGCAAAGTACAAGTTCTTTTTGGCAGTCACAGTGGGACTGCTCTTGTTTTTGGGAATAGATGCAATCGAGGAGGGTCTTGAGGTCTCTTCAGAAAGGCTCGCAGGTGCATTCAACGGCCAACTGCTTGTTGCAACGGTTGTGGTCTGCTCGTTTATTGGATTATACTATACCTCTGAAAAACTCGTAAGCAGGGCAAGCGGAGCAATCACAAAATCGGTAGCAATTGCATTGATGGTCTCAATTGGTATCGGACTGCACAACCTAGGAGAGGGACTGGCAATCGGGGCCGCAATAGGTCTAGGCGAAGTCGCATTAAGCACTTTTCTCATAATCGGCTTTACCATACACAACACCACGGAAGGCCTTGCGATTGCAGCTCCGATGGCAAGACAAAAGCCGATGATTGCAAAATTAGCTGCAATGGGTATGATAGCAGGCTCGCCGGCCATATTTGGGGCTTGGATTGGCGGATTTGAATATTCACCGTTTGCCGCAATAATATTTCTGTCAATTGGAGCAGGTGCAATCTTTCAAGTAGTGGCATCGATAATGAGTTGGATCAGGCAGGACGAAAAGTCATGGATCTCTGCTCCAACGGCAGCTGGAATCGCAGTAGGCATGATTGTGATGTATGTCACAAGCATCCTTGTCTAGGCCGGCTCTGGATGAATGGTAATTACCGAGTTTGCAAAGTCGCTTCTGATGCTGTGTTCTATTTGCGAAGTCAGGTCGTGTACCTTTTCTATTGAGAGGTTTTTGTCAAACGAGCAACTAATATCGATTTTGACTATTTCGCCAAAGTTCAAAGTCACAATACTTCCTATCTTTTTTACTTCAGGCCTCTCCTTTAGCAGTCGAATTATCTTCTCATCTGCCATCCTGTATTCTGTTTTCTGGTCTTTTGGTATTGCAATATATGGCTCAAGGTGAATCGTGATGTGTTCAATTTCGGGCAACGCTTTGTGGATTCTTTCTTCGATTAGCTCAGATATGTGGTGCGCCTCCTCCAAATTCATGTTCCTGTCCACCATGACGTGCAGGCTCACGTAGCTGACGCCGTCTGTCTGGTGGTGGTTTACATTGTGGACTCCTTTTACGCCCTCCACACTGCTTGCTATTTCTGATATTTTGGAATCACTTGGTACGTCCTTCCATGTGGGCTCAAAGTGTACTGTGATCTCCGAGTTTGTAATTGCCTTTTTGATGTTGTTTTCCACCCTGCTGCTTATCTGATGTGCGTGATCAAAGCTTGCATCTGCACGAAGTGATATTGTAACATCTGCAAAAATTACATCACCTGACTTTCGCATGAGGACTGGGCCTACATCGACTACGTCCTCAGTAGAGCGTACTATCTGTCTCACCTTGTTGACAAGCTCAGGTGATATTACATCGGTGAGGTCTTGGGCGGTTCTATAAATCAGCTTTATACTAAGTATTGAAAGCAGGACTCCCAAGACAAGTGCTGCAAAAAAGTCGCCACGATCAAATCCGATTGTGACTAGTACAATACCGGCTACTACAATTAACGTAGATCCAAAGTCTAAAAATGCGTGGTAAAAGTCCGCCTTGAGTGTGCTCCCGCCAGTTTTGCTTATTGCTTTTTTGAGCAAAACAATTCTGAAGATATCCGTGCAGATTGTGTATACTGCTGCAATCAACGCAAGCGTACTTGTAAGATGTGAGGGTGCAGGGCTTTGGATTCTTACAATGGACTCAAAAATAAAAAAACATGCAATCAGAAATATTGCGATGCCGCCAGTCAGGCCTCCAAGCGATTCTATTTTACCATGGCCATAGGTGTGTTCAGCATCCGGAGGCTTTACTGCAAACCTTGCAGCAAGCAAAAGAATCACCGTTACCACACTGTCAAGTAGCGCGTGTATACTGTCTGTGAGCAGAGCCAAACTGTTTGAAATTAATCCAAATACAAACTCGACTACAAACGCAGACAAAATCGCAATTAAAGAGATCTTCAGCGGGCCAGTCCTTGTCGCAAATATCTTCTGCATTGAAACCATGTTTTCTGATCTCGCTTAACAGCTAAAGTACGAATAAATCATGCGGAAACGTTATTTTCGATGAGTACAAATTCACCATAAATTGAACAAGCTGGTACTTGGCGCACTGGGGCTACTACTAATTCCACTTTTTGTAGATGCGAGTGCTGCCACAAACCCAAACCTGTATGTATCTGCGGAAAACCCCTATTATAACAACCATTTTGCAGGCTCGATGGTAATCGAGGTGGTAGTCAACGACCCAGGACTTTCCGACACGGACGAAGGAAAAGGCGAACCTGATGTCACAATAAATGGCAAGGATCTTAGGATGGTGCAGGCAAGTGACGGAAAATGGTATGCTTACTTTGCAAATCTGGAAAAGGCAAAGGCAGCAGATCAAATCGCATTTGAGACAGGTGTAACCGGAGTTGGGCTCGACTTTGGAGTTTTCTGCGGCAAAGACACTACTGCGTTTGGGCCGTCGTTTTCAGACTCGGACGGAATCGCAATTCCACGTTCAACGGGAGTGACTGGATTCTCAAATGGAAACTCTGGATTTTCCACATGTACTGGAACTCCGTCTGGCCCTGTCATCAACAACGTGGTACGCAACCCAAGATCGATTAACCAAAATCCAGCAGTACCTACCGGCCAGATAGGGCTAAATGCAAACGCTTGGCCAATAATCCAACTATATTCATTTAGCAACGATGTCGTAATACGCTACAACGCAGCTGGCGGAACACAACAAGTCACCTTGCAGTACGATGAAATTCCAAACATACTGATGAGTCTTGATAGGGCAAACTACCCCCCAGGCTCCGAAGTCTTTGTGACCATAAACGACATGCAGCTTAACCAGGACCCGACAGCCAGGGACTCGTGGACCTTCAGTGTCGGATCACCACAAGGCGTCTTTTACGGCGCGTTTACGGAGACTGGCTCCAACGCTGCAAACGGCGGAGCAGGCCTTGCAAACCTACTCTCGAGGCTGTCAACACTTGATTTTGAGAAAAACGGCATCGTGTCAATGTCACTTGGACAAGTAGCTCAACTAGAGTCAAATGGATACCAAGCAACCACTGCAAGCGATGGAACCACCACCTATACCCAAATTGTGACTTTTGTGGAATCGCAACCAAATTCTGCCATCTTTGAGAACTTTGACTTTGGGGATGACTCCAACATCAAGGTAAAATCTACTGCACCACGAGGCCAATCGGCTACGATATCTTACAACTCAAAATCCCTTTCAATCGTTTCCGGCCTAAGCACCGCAAGCGTAAACCTAGGCTCAACACAGCCAACATCGGGCCAAAAAATTCCTCTTACCATAACAGACCCAGACCAAAACATAAACTCTGGAACAAGAGACAAGCTCGAAGTGTTTAGAAGCTCTGCCATAATTCCATCTCTTACAATTGGAAGCCCGGCGACCCTCCAAAACGCAGGAAGCGTCAAAATATACACTGCATCTACTGACGCACTCACCGGCGGAACATCAATTCCTTCTTCGGTCAACGACACAAATTCCGATCTACTTGTCTTGAACACAAAACCACCTGTAGCAAACCAAAACTTTGAAAAAATATCTATCAACCTTGGAATATCTGCAATAACCCTGCAAAACCTGTTGATCGACACAAACGACGGTGACAGCGGAACAAACTGGATCAATTACGACTTTAGATCACTGCAAAATCAGCTTGGCATTACGGATTTCTCAGACACCACACTGTCGTTATATTTTGGCCTCACAGATACTACACCAGTTACACTAGCCAGTGCGGGTGAGCTGACTGGCTCAAAGGGGCTAATACAGATTGATGATGCTTCAGTAAACGCAATAGACAGTGAATCAGGAACCGCATATTTGGTAATCAATTTTGATTCGTCGAACAATTCTGCGCCGCAAGGAACCATCTCCGCTGAAACCGACACGCAGCCAATCGCATTTGATTTATTCTCATTTGGTCAACAAAGTGGCAAAGACGTAAACAATGCAATTTACAGATTTGAGCTGCAAGAGACGTCTGCTAATTCAGCAACCTTTACTGGCACAGTAGAGTATGCAATCGCAAATCAGCTAAACCAATTTGATGCAAACTTTATTGCAAATACGATAAAGCCAATAGACCGCGATGTCAAATTCTTTGTTAACCAGAGACTCATCGATGAAAAAGGAATCAACATAGCGTATTCGGATATTGCAGAGGTGGGACTCACTATAGGAACCTCCTCAAAGACCGACATTAAGACGCATTCCGGTGCAGTATCACTCAAATCAAACGTAATTCGATTCGGACATCCAGTCACAATTGTGCTCAATGATCCGGATCTCAACGTAAAACATGACGCAATAGACATCTACTCTGTAATCGATGATCCAGCTTCGCCAAACGTCGACACTGTGGGCACCACCGGCGGAGGTATATTGCTTGAAGTACTAATCAAAGATATCCGCTTCAAGAGATGTACAATAAACGGCGTAGAGCACGGCGGCCTTGCAGCAACCGGCTTTAGTCTAATTGAAACAGGACCTGACACCGGTAGGTTCGAGGGGGTCTTTAAGATGCCGTCTCAGATTTGCAACAAAGATGGCACCAAACTTATCTCTCCTGCAGGTGGCATAGTCGACCTCAAGTACCATGACTTTAGGGACTCGTCAGGCCAGCCAAACATATTTGGCCTCAAGACCTCATCTACCTCAAAGCTTACAAAATCGGATACTGGCAGCACAAAGACAAGCTCCAAGATGGAGGGTTCCAATATTGCAAAAATCAATTCAAAGACATACACTCTGCCAGAACCTGGTAAATCAACATACGTTGTACTTACAGGCAAGGTCTTTAATTACAAGCCTGGCACCAAAATCAAATTCACAGTTACCGATCCTACAGACAAACAGCATGTCTTTTACGCCTTTGCAACAAAACAGGGTAACTACAAATCCACAGTGATCCTAAAACACAACTCACCTGCCGGAGATTACTTTGTAGACATAGAATACCAAAAATCCAACGTGGGCAAACACGCATTCACAGCTATAAAGTCTAAAACCATCAAAAAATAAAACGATTTTTTAAAAAACTGCAAAAATCATGAGGTCAAAAAAGGTTCAAGAAAAGGATGTGAAAGTCAAATTTTCTTTCATAGAATACATAAATACCCTTAGTCCTTGTATGTGCCTAGAAATGAACGGAGCTGGAAGACCGGTAGTATTATTTTTATCACTTATCGTTTTAACAATGAGTTTTACAAGCGTTTTTGCACAAGTAGATTCCAGCCAAATAGCACCGTTATCAGTCAAGACAGAGCTCCCGTTATACGATGAAGGAGATACAGTTACTTTTAGCGGTTTCATAAAGAATCCGGACGCTAACAACCTAATTGATGTCACAGTGAGAGTCATAGGCCCACTTGTAAATGGAACATCAAGCAACATAGTCCAAGTAAAACAGATCAAGCCACAGCTTGATGGCTCATTTGAGGGTGAATTTATTGTAGCAGGTCCGCTTTGGATAAAAAAAGGTGATTACAAAATTGTAGTTAATTACGGCCCGCAAAAGGCAGAGACCACCTTCTTTTACAACGGAGGAACAGGTCAAGCACCACCAGACACAAAACCACCACCACCACAATGTGCACCAGGACAGATCATAGTGGGTGGCAAGTGTGTGGACGAAGAAATTACCAAACCACCACCACAATGTGGAACAGGAACTGTGTATGATGAAGCAACTGGCACATGTATTGTAGCACCACCTGTGACTTGCCCACCAGGCCAAGTCCTAGTTAACGGCCAATGTGTAGACAAAGAACCAGAAGAAGAGCAACCAGTTTGCGGTCCAGGCACAGTTCTAAAAGATGGCATCTGTGTTCCTGAACAAAAGCCAACCACAAAACCAGGTGGCGGATGCCTTATTGCGACTGCCACATTTGGAAGCGAGCTTGCACCCCAAGTCCAGCTGCTCAGAGAAGTTAGAGACAACGTAGTCTTTAGCACCGGCGCAGGAACCACATTCATGACAGCATTCAACGATGCATACTATTCATTTAGCCCTGTAGTTGCAGACTGGGAAAGACAAAACCCGGCATTCAAGGAGCTAGTCAAGACTGCAATCACTCCGATGCTTTCGACTCTGTCAATTCTCAACTATGTTGACATTGATTCTGAGCAGGAAATGCTCGGATACGGAATCGGCATAATACTCCTCAACATCGGCATGTACTTTGTCGCACCGGCGCTAGTCATAGTCAAAATTAGAGACGTAATCGCCAAAAGACGCCTCTAAGATTATATCCCCTTTTATCAGAGCACACTCATGCACGTAGAGTTCGAAGAGTTCGAATCAGTACAAGACATCTTTGCGTACATGGCATCAGTCATGCCACCAATGAAAAACACGATGCCGATCAACTCTTACAAAGGCTACGTCTTTGCATTCATACCGCTCACGCACAGCAACGGCGATGTCTACTTGATGATCTACACTAAGGGAAAGCTCGATGGGAGGATACTGGAGTATGACATCAACGCAAACACATACCGCAAAGTCAACGCAATAGAGAGAGCGGACAAGACATACTTTATCGTAATTACACCAAAGAGAAACACGATTGCCGACGAAGCAATAAAGAAAGTTTAGAATTTATCTGGTGTAGGTAGGAGCAGCAACGGATCTGCTTCTGGCATACTTTTCGACAATGTCTTCTGGCAGCTTGCCATTGAAGAGATCTTTGCACAATCCACGCAGGTACCTCATGATTGCCCAAGTTCCCGCCTTTATCAAACCGTACATGAAGATCTTCATCGGAGGACCATATGTCTTGTTCCTAAGTATGATCGGGACTATGTCATTTATGACGCGCAGGTTGTTTTCCCAGCATCTCCAAAACAGAGTAAACTGGGCCTCATTGAGGTTCCCAAAGTGCATCGAGTTCTTCTCAGAAAAGTCTTGGTACAATAACGGCGCAACAAGGCCTCTAAAGTTTGTCTTCCTAAAGTCTTCAATCAGATCAATTGTGTACTGGGTCTCATCCGGCGTCTCGTCAGGCCAGCCAATTATGAGAGTCGCCGCCGGGAACCAGTGATTTTCGTTCATTACTCTTGCACCCTCTCTTACTACCCAACCCCATTCATCAGTCGAAAACGGCTTTGTCTTTACCCCTAGGTGTTTTTTGACCATTCTTGGGGCAACTGTCTCGATTCCAAGGTTTGTCGCAAGCCACCTGCCGGTTGTGTGCATGTTGTTTATTTCAGACATCTGTTTTAGCAACAACGGGTCTGCTGCAACAGCAGAAAATGTCATGTGCGTGGTTCCAACAAAGTTCGCGCCAAGGCCTTTGAGTCCTTTCCACAATTCAGTTATTGCGTCGCGGTTTGGTTGAAAGTCTTTACTTTCGCATCCGTACAAAAGCATCTCATCTGAATGCAACCAAATGGAGTCAAATCCGTAATCCAGGTTTATCTTTGCCTCATGCTGGAGCCTATCAAGAGGTAGGTCTTTTTTGGATCTTTTGTTTACGTCGCAAAAGTCGCATCCTCTTCCGCATCCACGCATTGCCTCAATGAGTGAGTTGACAGTTGGGCCTTCAATAATTGGAATGTTTTGTATGTTCTTTACAAAGCAGTGCATGAGTTCAGGGGCGTCACCGTTTTCTAGATCCTTGAACAAATCCAGCGCGAGTTCGTCTGCCTCGCCCACTACAACTGTGTCGATTCCGTGAATCTTCATTCTGTCTGATTTTGCAAGCTCCCATGCACCGTTTCCGCCAACAACTACGTGAAAGTTGTACTTTTTCTTTAGCTGAATTATCTTTGCACACATGCGCTTGAATTTCATTGCCACATAGGACAACTTTTCAGGAGACATGGTGGTAGTGACTGGTGCCATGCCGAGTGGATCCATTACATTGATTCCTACGACCTTGGTGTCAGGACCTATTGATTTTTCCAAGTAATCCGGATTTGCGACAAAGACTTCGTCTCTTCTGTAACCTTGTAACAGGGCACTTTCGACTCGTCTGAGTCCCACTTGGGCTACTTTGGCCTCACCTGTGATCGGATCGGTCTCGACTGGTGGACAGAATACTTTGTCAAATACCCATTCAGGGAGAAGTTCGTAAGGGCCACAAGCTATGAAGCCATAAAGAAAGTTACCGCGATAGTTGGTCATTAAACTGCGGTCTGCAGTAAGAACTATTCTTTTGCCAGCCAACGAAGTTTAAACTTATCACATAGTATAAAATACTTACTGGCTTGTTTTTTCAAGCTTAAATTATCCAACATTCTAGTTTACAAAAATGAAGGAAGTATCGGAGCCTAGGCACATAGAACCACACCTCTCTGAGTCAAGTGGAATCAGAGATTTTGTATTTGGCTTTGGGGATGGCATAAACACCTCCCTTGGTATAGCTGCAGGGGTGGGCGGAGCAGACGTCTCATCAAGTATCATTATTTTAGCTGCGCTTGTGGGCATGTTCACTGGAGCAAAGGCAATGGCGGTGCAAAATTATCTTGCAGTCAAGGCACACCGTGAACTACTCAAATCAGAAATAGCAAGAGAAGAATGGGAAATAGAACACAAACCAGATCTTGAGCGAAAAGAAATAGAAGACATTTACAAAGCAAAGGGATTTTCTGGCAAAGATCTGGAGATGATAGTCAACAAGATAACTTCGGACAAGAAAATCTGGCTAGATACAATGCTTACAGAGGAGCTCAAACTCAATGTAGAGGTAGTGGGCAGCCCGCTAAAGAGTGCATTTAGGATGTTTGGCGCATTTTTGGTCGGAGGAATCCTGCCTATAATTCCGTTCTTCTTTTTGCACGGTTATGTTCCACTTGCAATAGCAGTAGGAATAAGTCTGAGTGCCTCGTTCATAGTGGGCGCAATAAAATCAAGACTTGCACAAACAAACATCATCAAGGGCGGCCTAGAGATGGCAGGCCTTGGAACTGGAATAGCTCTTGTGGGATTTGGAATTGGAGCAGAGCTATCTGACTTGGGAATTATCGACGTCTAGCTTTGTTTGCGATGTTTGCAGCTACTGCGCCTGCTCCCACACCATTGTCGATATTCACCACGGAAAGCCCAAGTGAGCAACTCTGCAGCATAGACGCAAGAGCGGCAACTCCCTTTTCGCCGTAGCCATATCCAACCGAGGTGGGCACACCAATTACCGGCACGTCTACCAAAGACGAAACGACTGATGCAAGCGCGCCTTCCATCCCAGCAGCAACTATGATGACATCGACATCTTCCTGGACGAATCGTTTTACAATTGGAAATAACCTGTGAAGACCTGCAATGCCGACATCATAACTGCACACGCATGTGCAGTTCATCGCCTCACAAGTAAGTCTGGCTTCTTCTGCAACGCCGATGTCCGAGGTGCCAGCAGTTACTATGCCTACTTTTCCGCCAAGACTTTTTGGTTCTTTTTTGTACAGCAAAAGCGTGGTTGTATTTTTCCCATCTCTGATTTTGATCTTGTTCTTTTTTGCAAAGCTGATTATCTTTGGGTAGTAATGTTGTTGTATTCTTGAAACCAAAACAGAATCTGATTTTGCAAGTATCTTTCTAATTATCTTCTTGAGCTCCTCAAGCTTTTTTCTTTCTGCAAAAATCACTTCAGGTATTCCCTTTCTGTATCTTCTCCCCATGTCGATTTGTGCAAAATCCTCAATTTTTTCAATAGAGTACAGCGATAGCAGCTTCTTTGCCTTTGCCACGCTTATCCTGCCAGCCTTTAATGACTCTAAGACATCTAATGTGTCCAACGTAGTCTGTTTAATGGAATTGGTTAAAAAAACTGATCAGATTCCTGCAAGGGCAGACTTGACACTCTGTACTCCCTTGTCGAACCATTCTTTTTCTTGCTGATTCAAATCTATCTGAATTATCTTCTCGACTCCGTTTCTACCAATTACTGCGGGAACGCCAATTGAGACGTCTGAATGACCATACTCTCCATCAAGTGGCGTTGCAACCGGAATGACCTTTTTTTGGTCTTTGAGGATCGCACCGACTATGGTCGATATTGCATTGCCAGGGGCGTGCACTGTGGCTCCTTTCAGCTCAATTACTTTGGCAGCTACCTGCCTTGTGTCCGTGACTAGTTGATCGAGTTTCTCTTTTGGCAGAACAGTTGAAAGCGGGATGCCAGAAACGGAGGAAAATCTTGGCAACGGGAGCATGTTTTCACCGTGCTCGCCTATTACAAGTGCGCGAATCGAATCACGTGAATGTCCAGTAACTTCATGTATGAACTGGATGAATCTTGAAAGATCAAGCATGTTGCCCATGCCGACTATCTTACTTCGATCAAACCCCGAGGTCTTGTAAGTTATGTGCACCATTGGATCGAGGGGGTTTGTCACCGGAACGATAATGGAATCCTTTGCGTGTTTTTTGATATTCTCTACTACATCCTTTACAATTCCTGCGTTTATCTTGAGAAGATCCATGCGAGTCATTCCAGGCTTCCTGCCGGAGCCAGCTACTACAACTATTACATCGGAGCCTTTCATATCTGCATAATCATTTGAGCCGCGAATGTCCACATCGATTCCTTGCTCAGAGAGCATATGGTTTAGGTCCATTGCCTCGCCCTGTGGAAGTCCCTTGACAACATCAAGCAACAAGATCTCTCTGTCTAATTTTTTGAGTGCGCAAAACAGTGCTGCATCTCCGCCTACTTTGCCAGAACCAATAATCGTAATCATATTTTGCGACGACTTTGCACAATAATTAAATCTATTGAAGCACTTGCGCCAAGATCGACAACTGTTAAATGCAACAAAGAACATTATGCCACATGACAAAGAAATTCGCTTGCGGTGATGTCGTCAACGGCTGCGGCTGGTCTGCGACAGCAAACGATGAAACCGAACTATTCCAAAAAATTGCCGAGCATGCAAAAAAAGATCACAACATGCCTGCCATCCCAGACGAGATAATCCAAAAGGTACGCTCAAAAATCAAGGACACCTGAGATTTGACTCTGCTCAAAAATGACAATTTATATGCATTTTTGCTTCTTGCAATTCCATGGTTTTAGTAATTGATCCACAAATAGCTGGGATCTCAGGAGACATGATGCTGTCTTCACTTGTACATCTTGGAGCAAAAAAATCAAAGATAATCGACGGCGTCAGCACTTCGCAAGACTATCTGCGTGGATCCTCAATTAAGAAAATTGATTTCAAAAAGGTGAACAAGCACGGAATCAACGCCACCTCACTTGTTCTGAAATTAGATGAACATCATCATGAAAGAAAGGGAATCGAAATTCAAAACTGCATCTCAAAGACTGCGCAAAAGATAGGGCTCTCAGACAAAGCAGTCAAATTTGCAAAAGACAGCATCGGGACTCTGATATCTGCTGAATCAAAAATACACGGTGTCCCAAAAGATTCAGTGCATTTCCACGAAGCGGCAAGCATCGATACCGTAATTGACATCGTTGGAACCGCAGTAGCACTTGATGACCTTGGATGCTTTGATGAGGAGATCCTTACCATGCCTGTCTCAGTGGGAAGTGGCACTGTGAGCTTTTCTCACGGTACAGTCTCAAATCCGGCCGGTGCAATACTTGGAATATTTGAAAAATCCGACATACTGATCAGGGGCAGCAAAGTAAAAGACGAGCTTACAACGCCTACTGGCGCAAGCATGCTTTCAAGCCTTGCTGACAGATGCGTCGAGCATTACCCTCAAATGAAAGTTAGTGCGGTGGGGTACGGCGCAGGCCAAAAAAACTTTGAAGGCTTCTCAAACGTACTCAAAGTAGTACGTGGACGCCAGTCAAGCAACCTGCAATTGGATTCTGTTGCCATCCTTGAGACAAACGTTGACGACGTCACAGGCGAGGTGCTGTCTTATGTCGCAGACAAAGTAATGTCGAGTGGTGCAAAAGACATCACAATCATCCCGACAATTACGAAAAAAGGAAGGCCTGGACACATGATCTCAGTCATCTGTGATCATGATGCAATAAACCAGCTTCTGGACTTGCTGGTTTCAGAAACTGGAACACTTGGAGTGCGGATAAGATCCTCTGAGAGATTCATAGTACCGCGCCAAATTCTAAAGATGAGAGTGCGCCTTCACAACAAGGACTTTACTGTCCACTGTAAGGTGTCGGCAAAAAAACAATTCAAAGTGGAATATGATGATATCAAATCAATTGCACAAAAACTATCCATGACGTTTAAACAGACCGAAGAATTAATCAAATCTCAAGTAAAACACCAACTAAAATGACAAAGCTCAAGCAACTCCAGGACTGGTTTTCTGACAAAAAGGGAGTCATTGTGGCCCTCTCAGGTGGAGTGGACAGTGCCCTTGTAGCATACGCTGCACACGCAAGTCTTGGCAGTGCGGCTCTTGCAGTGACTGCGGACTACAAAACCTTAGCACAAGAAGAACTCGAGTCAGCAAAGACAATCTGCAGGGAAATAGGTATCAGACACATCATAATAGAATACGACGAGCTGCAAAACGAGGATTTTGTCAAAAACGACAAGAACCGCTGCTTCCACTGCAGAACCGAGCTCTCAAAATACCTACTTGAGGTCGCAAAAAAAGAAGACATCCAACTCATAGTTGATGGAACAAACGTAGACGACCTTGGAGATTACAGGCCTGGCATCGTCGCACTGCAAAACAACGGAGTGCGTAGCCCGCTGGTTGAGACAAATTTCACAAAGCAAGAGATACGTGACGTCGCAAAACAGGTTGGCCTCTCAGTGTATGATAGGCCATCGAATGCGTGCCTTGCATCGAGGATCCCATGGGGACAGCGCGTCACAGCGCAAAGGCTTGCAAGAATCGAAATGGGTGAGATCTTTGTAAAACAGCTCTTTGGTGCAAAACAAGTGCGAGTCAGAGACATTAACGGGGTTGCAAAAATCGAAGTCGGCGCCGACGAGCTACATCTACTTCAAAAAGAAAAGCTCAACGAGCTTGAGACGAAGCTAAAATCAATTGGCTTTGATTCCATGACAGTCGACGAAGAAGGATACAGACCTGGAAAGCTAAACGTGATTGTAGATTGATCTATTTAGATAACGCAGCATCAACCCAAATCTCCGACGAAGTACTCCGAGAGATGCTACCATACCTGAAAGAAAATTATGGCAACCCGTCATCGATTCACAGATTCGGAAGGGTGGCAACAAAGGCAATGGAGACTGCAAGAAAAAGAGTTGCGGATCTAATCGGGGCTCAGCCAAGCGAAATCTTATTTACATCGGGTGGAACTGAGTCCAACAACACTGCGCTCTTTGGAATTGTAAACGCAAAGAAGGGCCAAGTAATCACCTCTTCAGTTGAACATGACGCAATACTTGAGCCATGCAAAAAACTAGAGTCACAAGGATGCAGTGTGATTTACCTTCCAGTTGATAACACTGCAACAGTCGACGTTGAAGAATTAAAGAGCGTAATATCCAAGGAGACTCTGCTTGTAAGCATAATGTATGCAAACAACGAGGTAGGCACAATTCAGCCAATCAAAGAGATAGCGCAAATCTGCAAGCGATATGCAGTACCATTTCACACAGACGCAGTACAGGCAGCAGGCAAAGTACCAGTAAACGTAAAGGAACTCGGAGTGGACCTAATGTCGGTTTCCTCTCACAAAATAAACGGCCCAAAAGGAGTAGGTGCACTCTACATAAGAAGTGGTCTCAAAATTGATCCGTATTTGTTAGGGGGAGGCCAAGAAAGCGGCCTCCGCTCAGGCACCGAAAACGTCGCAAACATAGTCGGCTTTGGAAAGGCGTGTCAGCTCGCAAAAGAAAATCTGGACAGAAACACCACGTATCTCAGAAACCTAAGAGACACACTTGTCGACAAGGTGACAAAAGAAATATCGCACGTGACACTCAACGGGCACAAGGAAAATCGTCTTCCAAACAACGCACACTTTACATTCCTTGGGGTAAACGGGGAGGACCTGATCATCAAGCTGGATGAAAATGGAATTGCGGCTTCAACCGGTTCTGCATGTTCCGTAAAAACGCAAAAGGCGTCCCACGTCTTAGCAGCAATGGGCTTCTCACACGAGCAGATAACCGGCTCCCTCAGACTCACAGTAGGCCTTACAAACACGCCTCAAGAAATAGAGCAGACTGTGGATGCACTCAAAAAAATAGTCTCGGAGCTACGCGCAGTGTCGCCCTTTAAGACAAAATATGGGTTTGTTAACTGATTCGGATCGGCAGTTTTCTTGAAAGCAATATTACTGATGTGACTGCTGCAACCAAAACCGCTACGACTAGTGGTCCAAACTCTGGCACAACAAACGTTCCAATTATCTCAATGTCCGAGTCGCCTGCTTGGAACTGTATTGTGATCAGTCGCGAGTCTGCGTCAGTCGTCTCTTGGTACGGAACTTCGAGGCCGTCAATTAGAATTATGTAAGTGTCGTCGGTGCCGTCACTTTTTTTCGCATCGACCCACCTTCTCTCAAGGTCCATGGTGAGTGTGCCGTCTTTTTCTGCATCAATAGTCACTATGAGGCCCAAAATGTCAGGATCTACTAGTATGTTCTTTATGGTGCCGCCTCGTATCGTGTAAGGAATATCAAACGTGCCGTATTGACCCGCATTTACCTCAAAGATGTTTGTTGTAGTGCCAGCGGACTCTTTTGTCTGGTAGTCAAATGTAGCCTCGTAGACGTTTCCTGCTACTCCATACGATGCTTGGATGGTGTATTTTCCATCCACCTTAAAGTATGGTCCGTCAGCTATGAGTGTGTAAGTGTAGCTTCCATCCTGTGAGACTTCGACTTGAGCTATGTGTACTCGATTATTCTCTCTAAACACCTGTATGATGAGTGGTGTGTCTGGCAGGACTGCATCGAACCGGCCAGAAATGATCACTGCGTCTCCTTGCTCGTAAAATTGTTTTGCGACACAAAGTTGTTTGCACTCTTGCGCACTTGCAAACGTCACAAAAGAAAACGACACCATTGCAATGATCAGTAATGCAAATTTTTTCACAACCAAGCTGTGGAATAATCGTATATTTCCTTTTCTAGGAATTCATACTAAAAAATGAAAAAAGTAGTTGGCCTTAGTATCTTGGTAAGATGCTAAGTCGTGTTCTAGCAGAGACTGCAATTATTGATACAATTGCCACCGCTAGAATTATTGCTGCCATTGTGCCAAATTCTGGAACTGCATAAGTACCTATGATTTCGATCTCTGTAGCTCCTTCTGAGAATGTGATGTCAAGTGTCCTTGTTGCATCATCACTATCTATCTCCTCAAAGTCAGCCTCTTCGCCGTCGACTAGGACGATAAAGTCGGTGTCTTCGTTAGCTGATGTGGAATCCAAAACGTCTCTTGGAATCATCAACGAGATAGAACCATCACTTTCTGCATCGATCATCAATACAATCGAAGTTGTAGCACTGCTGACTGTAGCCTTTTTGACTACCGCACCAGATACCTCATACGGCACACAATAGACTTTGCTTCCACCTTTTACGGCGATCTCATCTGCACCACATGCCATTCCTTCTTCAGTTGGAGTCTCACCTACAAGCTCAACTGCGACTTTGTTGTTGATCTCTTGTGGTCCGTACTGGACTCGGATGGTGTAGACGCCATTTTGTTTGAAGAGGGCACCTGCGGTACTAAACGAGGTCTCAAATGTGTTGTCCTCTGAAACTTCGACCTGTCTGACAGTCACGAGGTTGTTTTGTGGACCATACACCGTGACTGTGACTGGAGCATCTCCTCTAAGATTTGCAACAACGCCGCTCAACACAATTTGAGACTGGTGGTCGTAGACTCCCTGGTCGGTCCACACAGAGATTGGCAAGTTGTTTTGTCTTGCCAAGTTTGCTTTTGTGTAGACGTCGCTGCTGCCACATCCTGGACATGACTCCTCATCGAATGTAGATGCAAAAGTTGGTACTACTGCTAAAGTGCCTGCTGCAGCCATTATGGCAATTAGCACAGATAGTCCATAACTATTCATCTTAATTGGCGAATAGAATACTGACTATTTATGTATATTTAAAAAATGAAAAAAGTTGAAGATCTAGTACTTTGGCAGTACGAGTCGACTCTTAGCAGAGACTGCAATTATTGATACAATTGCCACTGCTAGAATTATTGCTGCCATTGTGCCAAATTCTGGAACTGCATAAGTACCTATGATTTCGATCTCCGCAGCTCCCTCTGGAACCATTATTTCTATTGTCCTTGTAACGTCGTTTGCATCGATCTCCTCAAAGTCTACATCTTCACCGTCGACTAGGACGATAAAGTCGGTGTCTTCGTTAGCTGATGTGGAATCCAAAACGTCTCTTGGAATCATCAGTGTTATTGTGCCGTCTTCATCAGTGTCGACCTTTAATGTGATCGAAGATAGCTCGCTGCTGACTGTGGCTTTTGTGACTGATAGTCCAAACGCACTGTATGGCACACAGTATGTATCTGTGGTGCTCTTTACCGCAATCTCGTCTGCAGCACATGATGCAACAATTGCCTCTTCACCGAGAATCTCAACTGTCATTTTGTCGCTGATCTCTTGTGGTCCGTACTGGACTCGGATGGTGTAGGCGCCATTTTGTTTGAAGAGTGAACCTGCTGTGCTTATTGTTGCCTCAAACGTCCTGTCTGAGTCGACATCGACTTGATCAACTCTGACCAAGTTGCCAGTTGGGCCCATGACCCGTATGGTTATCGGCGTGTCTTGCTTTATGTTTGCAACAACACCCTGTACGACGATCTCAGATGCATGGTCATAGAGTTTTTTGTCTGTCCATGCTCTGATTGGGACTTCGGCGTATCGTGCTTCCTTGTCGTTTTCATAGAAGTCAAATGTGCAATCCGGACATGCCTCTTCATCGTATGAAGATGCCAGAGCCGGTACTGTTGTAATGACTGCTGTTAAAACGGAAATTGCGATTAGCACGTGTGTATAGGCGTTCATCTTAATTGGCGAATAGAATACTGACTATTTATGTATATTTAAAAAATGAAAAAAGTTGAAGATCTAGTACTTTGGCAGTACGAGTCGACTCTTAGCAGAGACTGCAATTATTGATACAATTGCCACCGCTAGAATTATTGCTGCCATTGTGCCAAATTCTGGAATTACGAAGGTACCGATGATCTCAATCTCGGTTGCTCCGTCCTCAAATGGTATGGTCAAGGTACGATCGGATGACGTGGTTGTTTCGTCAAAGTCTACCTCAGCCCCATCTACTAGGACAAAGAAGCTGTCATCTTCACCGGATTGTCCATCTGGACCTAATCTCGCATCGATTAACCCTCTTGGCAAGGTTACGGTCAATTCTCCGTCACTTGTGGTCTCTATCTGGATTATCAGTGACTTGTCAGGTATGCTTGGGGTGATGCTGATTACCCTCCCACCCTTAATTGAGTAGTTTACCAAGAAATCAGTACCTGTGACTGCGATTGACTTACCACTTGGAGCTGTTCCACCTGCAGATCCGCTGAACTCAAAGGTCGTCTCTGCGGTTCTCGATTCAGTTCCATACAATACCTTGATTGTGTAGGTTCCAGCCGATCTCCACAACGCTCCTCCGGCAGTGATCTCGACTCCATATGTGTTCTCACTAGATACGTCCAGTTGTTGAACAGTAACCAAGTTCCCATTTGCTGCAATTACCTGCAAAGTTACAGGATAACCGGAAAGTCTCTCTCTGACTGTACCTGTTACCAGTATGGTTTCTCCATCTTCGTAGGCGTCTTTATCTGTAGATACTGTGATTGCATCCACCAATTGAGCATAAACTGGTACCGTGGTTACACCCGTGGCCAGAATTGTAAACAATGCTATTGCTGTGTACAGAGTACGCATCTTGCTTTATTCGTGATAACAAATACTATTTAAGGTTAAGAAAAAAATCATTGACTAAAAACAAAAAATATTGATTTCTAGCTGGATCTTGCTTAACTATATATAAACCACTTATGGAGATTTCTTAGTTTGTTTGGCAATTTTGCATATTTAGCTTATGCTATCCAAGGTGGCATCAAAAGTGGCAACTAAAAAGTCTCACATTCTAGTTCCAGATCACATTTACGTGCCAAAGCATGAGATCATAACAAAAAAAGAAGCAGAAGAGGTTCTAAAGAAATTCAACTGCAAGCCAACTGAAATGCCATTGATATTTTCAAATGATCCTGCAATAATTGGACTTGGCGTAAAACCAGGAGATATGATAAAAATAACAAGAAAGAGTCCTACTGCAGGCGAGAGCATTTACTACAGATACGTGGTGGAAGTCTAGATGCCCGACTCATCAAACAAGCGTTGGCCGATAGTGCAGGACCTTCTAAAAAGAGAAGGAATCGCAAGACAGCACCTAAACTCCTTTGACGAGTTTTTGGAGCGCGGCCTACAAAGCATCATCGACGAAGTAGCACAAATCGAAATCGAAAACGCCGAATATCCATACAAGATTCAGCTAGGCAAAGTCAAACTGCAGCAACCAAGGATGATGGAGCTTGACGGCTCTATTACACACATCACACCGGCAGAGGCACGACTCAGAAATGTTTCATATTCTGCTCCAATCATGATGGAGGCAAGCGTAGTCGAAGACGGCAAGATACTGGAGTCAAGATTCGTCCACATTGGAGACATACCAGTAATGGTAAGATCAAATGCGTGCATTCTGCACAACTTTTCCACTCAAAAACTAATTGAGCACGGCGAGGATCCAAACGACCCAGGTGGCTACTTTATCATCAACGGCTCTGAGCGAGTCATCGTAGGACTAGAAGATCTTTCATACAACAAAATAATTGTTGATAAAGAAAAGATTGGTGGCAACGATGTCTACAAGGCCAAAGTTTACTCCTCGATCGTAGGTTATCGTGCAAAGCTTGAACTTGTCATGAAAAATGACGGACTCATCGTCGCAAGAATTCCAGGATCTCCTGTTGACATTCCGGTGGTGACACTGATGAGGGCCCTGGGGCTTGAAGCTGACAGAGAAATCGCAGCTGCAGTATCACTTGTGGATGCAATTCAAAACGAGCTTGAAGCTTCGTTTGAGAAAGCAGGTGAAGTCCAGACAACAAAGGACGCAATCGTGTACATCAGTAAGAGAATCGCGCCAGGTATGCTCGAAGAATTCCAGATAAAGAGAGCAGAGACTCTCTTGGATTGGGGTCTTTTGCCACACCTAGGCAAGCACCAAGAAAACAGAAGAGAAAAAGCACAGTTCCTAGGCGAGGCCGCATGCAAGCTAATCGAGTTAAAACTTGGTTGGATCTCACCTGACGACAAAGACCATTATGGTAACAAAGTAATCAAATTTGCAGGCCAGATGCTTGCGGATCTTTTCAGGACCGCATTTAGAAACCTTGTACGCGACATGAAATACCAGCTTGAAAGGTCAGGACAAAAACGCGGAATCAACGCAGTCGCGGCAGCAATCAGGCCAGGCATAGTCTCAGACAAGCTCAACAACGCAATTGCGACAGGAAATTGGGGCCGCGGCCGAGTCGGCGTAACACAGCTCCTAGACAGGACAAACTATCTTTCCACAATCAGTCATCTTAGAAGAATCCAGTCTCCGTTGTCTAGAACTCAGCCAAACTTTGAGGCAAGAGATCTGCACCCTACACACTTTGGAAGAATCTGTCCGTCAGAGACACCAGAGGGCTCCAACTGTGGACTAGTAAAGAATCTAGCACTATCTGCAATAATTTCAGTCAACGTATCGCCAGAAGAGATAATCGAAAAACTATATGACCTAGGCACCGTCCACTTTACAGACGCAAAAGAGGATCTCAAGCGGGACGGCACCAGAGTCTTCGTAGATGGCAGACTGGTTGGATACTACAAAGACGGAGAAAAACTAGTCGAGTCACTACGTGATCTGAGACGAAACTCCAAGATACACCCGCACGTGGGAATCTCATTTTTCAAACCAAGCACAGAAGGTGCAACAAAGCGTCTGTATGTGAACTGCAACGCAGGACGAGTCTTGCGACCACTCATCGTAATAAAGGACGGAAAACCACTCCTCACACAGGAGCTCATCGAAAAGGTCTCAAAGAAACTCATGTCTTGGAACGACCTTCTGAGAATGGGAATAATTGAACTGGTCGACGCAAACGAAGAAGAAAACTGCTACATCACAATCGATGACAAAGACACAAGAAAGTATACACACCTTGAAATCTTCCCGTCTGCAATCTTGGGCGCAGGCGCATCGATTATTCCATATCCAGAACACAACCAGTCTCCAAGAAACACGTACGAGTCTGCCATGGCAAAACAAAGCCTTGGATTTTCAACACCAATGATGAATACAAGCACCTATGTGAGACAGCACTTTATGTGGTACCCACAGACCCCAATAGTGACTACAAAGGCAATGAACTTGCTTGGACTCGAAGACAGGCCAGCAGGGCAAAACTGTGTAGTCGCAGTACTTCCATTTGATGGATACAACATCGAGGATGCAATTGTGATAAGCAAGGCTGCAGTGGACAGGGGCCTTGGCAGGACGTTCTTTTACAGAATCTACGAGGCAGAAGCAAAGCAGTATCCAGGTGGAATGAGGGACAACTTTGAGATTCCAAATGCAGAAGACAACATCCGAGGATACAAAGGAGAAAAAGCTTACAGGCTGTTGGAAGAAGACGGAGTTATTGCGACTGAGTCAAACGCAACAGGAGGAGACATTTTGATTGGAAAAACGAGCCCTCCAAGATTCATGGAAGAATATAGAGAATTTGAGTCAAAAGGACCATACAGAAGGGACACCTCGATAGGTGTTAGGCCGTCGGAGACAGGAGTTGTGGACACAGTGGTGATGACGCAGTCAAACGAAGGCGGCAAGATGTACAAGATTAGAGTAAGAGACATGAGAATTCCAGAAATTGGAGACAAGTTTGCATCAAGGCACGGCCAAAAAGGTGTAGTGGGAATCTTAGCAAGATATGAGGATTTGCCATACACTGCAGACGGAATAATTCCAGATGTTCTGATTAACCCGCACGCATTCCCGTCACGTATGACCGTAGGAATGTTCATGGAATCAATTTCAGGCAAGGCAGCAGCAGTGAGGGGAACAAAGTTCGACGGCTCTGCATTTGTCGGAGAAAAGACAGCAGAGATCAAAGCAGCGCTGGAAGGAAGCGGCCTCAAATATTCTGGAAAAGAAATGATGTATGACGGAAGAACCGGCAAGCCGTTCCCAGTCGAAGTATTCATCGGAGTCGTGTATTATCAAAAACTTCACCACATGGTAGCAGACAAGATTCATGCAAGAGCAAGGGGCCAAGTCCAGATGCTCACAAAGCAGCCAACAGAGGGACGTGCCAGAGGTGGTGGTCTCAGATTCGGTGAAATGGAAAGAGACTGTCTCATCGCTTACGGCGCATCAATGATTCTCAAAGACAGACTGCTTGATGAGTCGGACAAATCAGAAATCTATGTTTGCGAAAGATGTGGCCTCGTTGCATACCATGATGTTAAACAAAGAAAGTATGTGTGTCGTGTGTGCGGTGACAAGGCAAAGGTGTCTTCTGTCTCAGTAGCATACGCATTCAAATTACTACTTCAAGAAATGCAGAGCCTCAATGTAGCACCAAGACTCATGATAAAGGAGAGAGTGTAATGTCAGTTCAAACAGTCAAGTCGATTGATGGAATCAAGTTCTCTGTGTGGTCTCCAACGGAGATTAGAAAGTATTCGGTTGCAGAGATAACTGCACCAGAGACATACGATGAAGACGGTATGGCAGTCCAAGGCGGACTCATGGACGGACGACTAGGTACACTAGAGCCGGGACAAAAATGCCTCACATGCGGAAACACTGCAGCAAGGTGCCCAGGACACTTTGGACACATAGAGCTTGCAGAACCGGTACTGCACATCGCATTTATCGACAACATCCACAAACTATTGCTTGCTACCTGCAGGTCTTGCTCAAGGTTAAAGCTGCCACAAGAAGATCTCGACTATTACGCGCAGATCCTCAAAAAAGAGGCAGCATACACAATAATCTCACAAAAACGAATCCCAGAAGAGATTCTTGACAAGGCAAAGAAAGCAAAGGAATGCCCACACTGTGGCAAGCCACAATACGATCTCATATTCACCAAGCCGACAATATTTATCGAAAAAACCGAGATAGGTGAACACAGACTATTGCCAATTACAATTAGAGAAAGGTTTACTCAGATCAAAGATGAGGACCTCAGGCTTTTAGGATACGATCCAAACACGGCAAGACCGGAATGGTTTATACTCCAAGTATTGCCTGTCCCGCCAGTCACGGTGCGCCCTTCAATTATCTTGGAGACTGGAATCAGATCAGAAGACGACCTCACACACAAAATGGTCGACATCATCCGTGTCAATCAAAGACTCAAAGAAAGCAAGGATGCAGGAACACCACCTCTGATTGTGCAGGACCTAGTTGATTTGTTACAGTACCACACCACGACGTACTTTGACAACGAAGTATCGGGAATCCCACAGGCCCACCACCGCTCAGGCAGGCCGCTAAAGACACTCACACAAAGACTCAAAGGAAAAGAAGGAAGGTTCAGAGGATCACTCTCTGGAAAAAGAGTCGACTTTTCAAGCAGGACTGTAATTTCGCCAGACCCAAGCTTGGATCTATCCGAAGTAGGAGTTCCAGAATCTGTGGCAAAGAAGCTCACAATTCCAGAAATCGTAACAGAGTGGAACATTGAGAGGATGCGAGAGCTCGTTATCAACGGACCAGACAAGTTCCCAGGCGTCAACTACATCGTAAGGCCAGACGGAGTAAAAATCAGACTGGACTTTGTCGAAGACCGCTCAACAATTGCTCAAAATCTCGAAGTAGGATATCTTGTTGAAAGACACCTTGCAGACGGTGACATTGTCATGTTCAACAGACAACCGTCACTGCATCAGATGTCGATTATGGCTCATTATGTAAGGGTACTTCCAGGAAAGACCTTCAGGTTACACCCATCTGTATGTCCGCCATATAACGCAGACTTTGATGGGGACGAAATGAACCTACACGTGCCACAAAGTGAGGAGGCAAGAGCAGAGGCAATCTTGCTCATGAGAGTTCAAGACCAGCTCATCTCTCCAAGATACGGCGGCCCAATCATCGGAGGACTGAGAGACTTTATCACAGGCTCTTATCTTCTGACAAGAGACGAGACACTACTCACACCACAAGAGTTTGCAAACTATGCAATGCTTGGAGGCTACGACGGTGCCTTCCCGGAGCCAGCAACAAAAGGAAAGGACGGTCCAATGTACACAGGCAAACAACTCTTCTCACTGTTTCTGCCAAAGGACTTTAACTTTGTCATTACATCAAAGTGGTCCAAGGGAACAAAGGGAACACAAAAGGATGTTGTCATCAAGAACGGCCAGCTGATAAGCGGTGTCATCGACAAGGCATCAATTGGAGCAGAGGAGCCAGAAAGCGTGTTACACAGAATTGCAAAAGACTATGGAAACGAAACAGCAAAGAAATTCCTCAACTCTGTGTTGATTGTCGCAAAACAGTTCATCACTCACTATGGATTTAGCTATGGTTATGCGGACTTGGAGCTTCCAGACAAAGTAAAAGAGGAGATCAGCGCAGGAATTGAAGAATCATACAACACTGTTTACGATCTAATTTCTCAGGCAAAGAAGGGCACACTCAAGCTTACAAGAGGTCTTTCTTCAGAAGAGGCACTCGAAGCTTACATTGTAAACGAGTTATCAAAAGCAAGAGACAAGGCAGGAAACACGGCTGACCAACAGCTTGAGAAAAACAACGCGGCAAGAATTATGGCAACAACAGGGGCCAGGGGTTCGTCGCTCAACATTGGTCAGATGGCGGGTGCACTAGGACAGCAGTCAATTCGTGGAAACCGACTCAACAAAGGATACAACAACCGCGCACTGCCGCACTTTAAAGAAAATGATGATAATCCAGATGCCCACGGCTTTGTAAAGTCAAACTACAGGGACGGTCTCTCTACAATTGAGTTCTTCTTCCATGCAATGGGCGGACGAGAAGGACTCGTAGACACCGCAGTCAGAACACAGCAAAGCGGATACATGCAGAGAAGACTGGTCAACGCACTTGAGCACATAAAACTCGAGTACGACGGTACGGTCAGAGACCCGCACGGCCACATCATACAGTTCCTGTACGGCGAGGACGGAATAGACGTAGCAAAGTCAGACCACGGCGAGGCATTCAACATCAACAGGCTCGTCGAATCTGAAACCATCGTTGATTCTGGCAAAAAGGCAACAAAAGAAGAGGCAGAAGAGCTGCTCAAAAAATACACCAAGACATTCAACCCCAGACTGACAAAGCTAGTCGAGGACGGAATCTTACATTCAAAGCTTAGCAGGGAAGGAATCGAAAAGGTTCTCAAAAAAGCACTAGATCTTTACAACAAGGCAAAGGCAGAACCAGGACAGGCTGTGGGAATTGTCACTGCGCAGTCCATTGGAGAGCCGGGAACTCAGATGACACTAAGAACATTCCACTTTGCAGGAATCAGAGAAAGAAACGTGACATTAGGCCTTCCAAGACTAATTGAGCTTGTGGATGCAAGAAAGAAACCAGTCACACCTACAATGGACATTTACTTGGAAGAAAAATACAAAAAATCAAGAGAGAAGGCAATCGAAGTAGCTAGGAACACTCTTCAGACAAAGGTGAGTGCACTTGTTGCAAACGTAGAAACAGACTATGCAACTCAGATAACACTTGAGCTCAGCTCTGCTGCACTGTCTCAGAGGGGCTGCACAGTAGAAGAGGTGGAAACTGCACTTGCATCAAACAAGAAATTCAAAATAGAAACAAGTGGAAACACTCTCACACTTAAACTTGCAGAAGAGTCTGATGCGCCAACAGTAATTGCAATTAGAAACAAGGTTCTCAACTCCATAGTAAAGGGAGTCCCAGATATCACCAGAGTTACAGTGGCTCAAAAAGACGATGAGTGGGTCATCCAGACCACGGGCTCTAATTTGGCCAAAGTCTTGGAAATCGACGGGATCGACAAAAGAAACGTCAGGACAAATAACGTCTTTGAGATTGCAGCAACACTTGGAATTGAGGCGGCAAGAAACGCTCTGATTAACGAGTTGTCAACCACACTGGAAGACCAAGGGCTCGAAGTAGATTCTAGATACATCATGCTTGTAGCAGATATGATGTGCTCAAGAGGATACCTGCAGCAAATAGGCAGACATGGAATCGCAGGAACAAAGGACAGCGTCTTGGCCAGAGCTGCATTTGAAATCACGGTTCCGACAATCGCGCAGGCAGCACTGACTGGCGAAGTCGAAGAGCTCAAAGGTGTCACAGAAAACGTAATAGTTGGAAGCAATATTCCAGTTGGCTCTGGCACGGTGGACTTGTACATGCAAGTCTCCAAAAATTAATTTTAATAAAAGCTTAGTACTGTTTATCTATAAATTT
>JBFLWI010000004.1:0-33867 GCA_040757675.1 Thermoproteota archaeon
AGTGCTTGCTTGTTCTATTATTTTAGAACAACGTGTTGTAACTTTGGCTAATCTTAATAGAAGAATAGTTGCTGCATAATTATTCAAGTCATTGGCGTTTGCTCAAATGTGTGAAGTTGCTATTGGCATGTTTGGAAAAAACCGATGACTTGAAGACTCGTTTTAGCCTACTGCGTTGTACGTATGGAATGAACACACATTGTAATTTCATAAAGTTTGTTGAAGGTGATCCGTGAATATCAATCCCGTACATACAAGAACATACAAAGCTCTGCACACTGCTACACATTATACCATGTATGTCGTTCTTAGTTTTGGTTTGTATTTTGTATCAAGCTTGGTAGTTGATGTCTTGGCTCACAACAGGTGCACTACGGTAATGTGCCTTCCATAGTTTATTTTTCTAGTAACTCGTCGATTATCTTGTTTTCTTCTGAGATATCATCGTCTTTTTTGTTCTTCTTTTTCTTTTTGTTGATTGTTATTACTGCACCTATTCCGGCAGCCCCTCCACCTGCCATCAGCAGCATGGTAAAGTCTTGTTGATAGATCGGCCTTGTTTCCACATCAAAATCAGCCTCAAAAGTCACAGTGGCTTCCTTGTATGGTAGGTTTTCCCAGCCTACAAGTTTCTTTTTGATTATGTACATATCGTCAATTACAGCGGGTGCACTTATAGTCACGTTTGATCCTTCTGGGTATGTACCTGAGCCTTGGCCATCTATGACGTTAATGGTATAAGTAAAGACTGATTCTTGTTGGACATCTTGTTCTACTTGCTGTATCTGTGGCTGTGGTGCAGATCCAGCTATGGTAATAGTAGATTCCACAGGTACCGTGTTTTTGTCATAAAATATGATGCCGTGTGTTCCTGACTCGTTAAAGTAGACAAGATCCCCGATTCTGCCCATCTCTACGCCCGATGAGACCTTTAGTTCTGCCATACGCATCGGATTGTCGTCAAGGTCGGTGATGTGGTTCACTATTGGGAATGGCTCACCTGCATAGACTGTGGGTGGATGCATAGAGTCGATCTTGTTTCGGTTTGGGTTGTAAACATCTAGTGTCTCTGTGGCAGTGAATGCGTTTGACGCTACATGGACGACTGGGTCTTCTTCAAGAAGGTTAGTCACCTTGCCCCTTACTGTGACTACCGAGGTATTGTCGTTCACTACATCATACTCAAAGGCAGGCCTCGACGTTATGCTGATCAGATTTCCGTCCGTCATGTCTGGATTTGTTATTATTTTGTCCTGTGATGAGCTGATAAGAAATAGGTCCTGATTTACCCCAAAGATCACAGGTAGCGTGACTATCTCGATTTCTGGGTCTCTTACGTATTTTGTTTCCACCTCGATTTCTATTTCCTCACCTTCTGCTTCGTTTCTTTGTCCAAATATCTTGGAACTTCCAATGTCTTTTACTGTAGCAGTCAGAATGCCGTAATTTTCATCTGCTTTGATTGTGCCGCTTTGTAATTCCAAAGAGAGTTTGTTGTCGATAAAAACGGTAAAGCTTTCATCGTCTTGTTCAAGCACTGGCCCTTCATCAGATCGACTGGAGACGATGATCTCTACTTTGTCATATGCTGGGTTTGGTAGAGCGAACACATCTGTTTCTGTCGCTCTTTTGGAATTTGTCTTTTCTGTATCTATGATAAGGGTGTCTGTCACTCGGACGATCTCTTCGTCCTTTGGTGGGTTGATGCTTTCTGCAAGTCCGTTTATGTTGATGCTGTCAGTCTCATCAAAGCTGGAATAAACCGTGGCTTTTCCGTAGTGTGAGCCTTTTTGGAGGATGAATTCTTTTGTAGAGTCACGTTCTAGCTGCGCATCGGAACGAGTGATTACTTTTTTGGCATCAGGGTTTGTGGCTTGTCTGTCCGTAGTAGAACTTGAGAGGACTATTGCTCCTTTGATTACTGCGTCAAATGAGAGGTTGGTGCTCTTGTCTATAGTTATGGTTATTTTGATATCATGTGTTGGGATGTAGGGCTTGCCATCTCTTTCAAGCCAGTAGTATATCTCTGCGCTTGAGCTCGTCGGTATTGGTGATGGTGCTACCTCCATGCGCAACTCAATTTCGCTTGGATCTGAGACTGAGATATCTGCGTCGTCGGGCTCTAGATTTGCAGCGCTAGCAGACAGAGAGCCCTCACCTTTTGTCTCAAAGCTGAACTTGGCATAGTGACTGCCAGCATTGATTGTGACTGAGTTTTTTGCAAGTATAATGTCGCCGTTGCTTGTGAGTGCTACCGTTACTGGCTCTTTTGCTACTACTGGGTTGTCAAAATCATTTAGTAGAAATACGTAGCCAGTATGGATTGCATTGTTTCCTGAAAGAACATCAACTATCGATGACGGCGTGATTAAATCCAGTTTGGTAGGTGTTGCGGCAGATTCTACTACTTCGAGGTCTTGTTTTAGTAGCGTATCTTTGTATATGCCATAGATTTGCGCATCACCGGTTCCTTTTGTCTGCAGAGTGATTATTCCGTGGTGTTTGGCTTTTGGGATCACTACATTTTCTGTTAGGATTTGAATTACTTCGTCGTTGTCAGTTATTACATCGAATGCTACATCGGATTCCAGTTCTTGATCAACTACGATTATGCCATAGTATTGCTGATTCAGTAGTAGCTTTTCTGGTATCCAGATGGTGGCTTTCAGTGGTTCTCCATATGCACTAATTTGTACAAATAAAGATGCAACAATGATTATGAGGATTAGTTTGTTTGTCAACTCTAAGCTATCATTCCTTTTACTTAAAAGAGAAATCTCCAATTAGTGAGTCTAGGTTCAGTGAAGTGGATGTAAACGAGTCAAGGTAAAGTATCGACATTATAGCTATTGCACCTATTGCAACGACTCGCCATGTGTTGTAGAACGTAAAGTCGATTGCCTTTGTGATTACAAATGCGCCAAGGATACTGCTTGTCAGTATCATTGTTTTTATCATGGAGATGAATTCTGGTGTAATCATTACTAGTTTGACAAAGTTGGAGCTTAGGCCTAGGTTGCTCTGAGTGGATGTTTTTATGACATCCATTGTGCCGGAATCCATTGAGCCCACTATATTTTGGATCATGCCTGCGGTGAAGACCATTATGATGGGGGATGCAAAGATTATGAGTCCAAGAGCAGAAACCGTCGACTTGCCCTCCTTGACTACGTTTTTTGCGTTTGTGATGAACTTTGTGATGGTTTCAAGGGTTTTGGGTGTTCCGCCACCAAATTCTGCAATGTATCCAAGCAAGTAAAATGAGATCGTGGTAAAGTAGGAGCGAAACTCCGTTGTTTTAACACTCGAGGTGGGCAAGATGCCGGTGTCAAGGAGAAGGCCTACTTCAGCTAATTTTTTGGCAAAGGCAGAATGGTAGATGTTATCTTTTGATAGATGAATTATTGCCAAGAGAATATCATAGCCGATTTTTTTGTACTCTGTGATGTCCCTTAGGAATTCGGGAAGGTCATGCTCAAGTCTTGTGACCTCTCTTACGTATTGTCCTGAAATTATTGCGCTGATTGCAGATGGGATTAGGAATCCGGCTGCCAGTGCAATCCAGATTTCTTTGAGAAGTATATAGCTTGCAAGGCCGCTAACCATGCCAGCACCAAACAGGAGAGCCAGAGTCTTTTGATCAAGGCCTACAGAGTTGAAGCTTGCGGGTTGTATGGATGATATTATCACGCCCATTATGATGGCAAGGAGTGGAATGCCGATAGTTGCGAACAGAGTTACTTGTTCAAGTGAGCTTCCAGGAAGAACAAATGAGACCACCATTATCATTATTGGTAAGATTATCAGAAGGGTGACTAGAGCCTCGACTACGGTAGAGACATTGTTTGTGTAGACTTGGTAACGCTGTCTGAGATGTGTAAAGAATTCGTCTGCCTTGTTCTCCAGATACAGTGCCAAATCACCACCACTACGCCAGATGCTGGTGTATCCCAAAAGGAGGTTTTTTAGAAGATCACTTTTGTGGTTTCTTCCAAGCTCTTCGAGTGCTTCCATTTGAGAGAGGCCAAAGTATTCTACGTTTCTCTTGAGGAGTTGTGCCTCGTTATTCATTGCTGTAAAGAGTTTTGTCTCCTTGAAGAGCTGAAAGCTGTCATAGAGTCCAATTCCTACGCTTTGCAATACGGAGGCAAAGATGACAAAAGAGGGAAGCTCTTCTTCGACCTTCTTTTTTCTTGTTTGGCTTAGCTGGGATTGTTGGATTTTTGGATATGCGAATATAATAATCCAGATGAAATTTGTTGCAATGAAGATGTGTGAGATGTACAAAAAGGCGTAGATGCTAAATGGGAAGATTATTGCTGCGCAAACAAGCATGTATTTTCTGATGTTATTTAACAGCTTGATTGTGTCAAGTGGTTTTCCTGCAAGAAGTACATCATTGTTGATGTCCTCAATTATTGTCTTCCAAGCATTGTGAAACGTGAGCTGGGATACTACCTTCTGCAGGGTGTCAGATCTTTTCTTCATTCAAAATGTAGAGTCTTGAATTTCGTTATAAGCAAAAATTTGCATCAGTGTGCTAAGAACAGAAAATGACTCCACAAAATACAGACAAAATGTTTGGAAATCGACGAGCAGTCAGTCCAATCCTTGCTACAGTGCTCCTCCTAGGAATCACCGTAGTGGGTGGTGGTCTGGCATACTCATTGATGGTGCAAGGTTCCAATACCGCAAGTTCTCAAAACATCATCGTACTTGAGAATGCGCAAGCAGTCAAAGGTACTTCTCATGCCGATCTTACTGCCACCATCAAGAACGGCGGCAGTATTCCATGGAAGACCGTAGAGATGACTGTTGCAAAAAGCGAGCTGAGTGAACCACTCTTGTACGAAGCACTGCATGAAAACATACAGGGATGTGTCCAGTCTGATGGCACAGCTGCCACAAGTGATACAAACTGCGTTAAAGCAGCAAAGAACTTGGATAATCCACTAAGATCCCAGTGGGTTGCTCACTTGGACATAACAGGTGGCACAGCTGGCGTTGCAGACAAAGGTGAAGGAATCTCTGCTGGTAGAAAGTTTGTTATTTCCACCGCAGAGCCCAGCATACGCACAACTGTTGTTAAGAAAGGTACTTCGGTCTATAACCTCATAACTGGAAACGGCACCGATGCTGGAAGTAATAACATAACCCAAGGCGAGTCATGCGCAACCTCAACAAGCTTCTCTGATTGCACCACCCTCTTTAATCAGCTGGACCCCATTAGTGGCAAAGTCTTTTGCAAGCTAAAGGAGGCAAATGGTGATGTAGAATGCAAAGTGGCTACACACAGACAGATCACGGCTCCGATTCAACCAGGTCAATCTGTGCAGATCTACGCAGATGCATTCACAAAATCAGTGACTGGCTTGGCAAACCAGTTCGTCCAGAATGGTGATGGTCTAGTCGTCAATGTCGTTGCAGAAGGAGACAATGGTTCTACTGCAAGATACCAAACAATAATCAAAGTGGTTGGAATTTAATTCCACTCTTTTTTATTTTTCCAAAAACCGGTTTTAAGTAAATTATCCCATCATAGATTATGAAGACATTCTTATTTGCAGCTCTTGCGGTTTTTGTGCTTGTATTTTCACCTTTACACGCCATTGAAAGCCAAACATACCAGCTTGGCACCATCAATGATCTCATCATAGATGGAACTAATTTGTACTATTTTGAAACAGATAAGAAGATAGAATCAACAACTTGGATACCAGATACAAGGGTAAGAATTGATGATGGCAATCAGTCTTGGAGCCTTTCTGAGAAGCTTTTCATTTATCCTACTGAATTAAATCAGGATCAAAAGAATCTCTACTTTGCTGCCCTCTCAGACGTCTGTATAGGCCAGATACTATGCGACTATCAAGACCTTTACAAAATCTCAAAAAACGATGGAACCATCACCATACTTGCAAAGGATCTCAAGTCATCAGTACACCTCTCAGTTGAAGATGATTCATTGTATGTTTCAGAATCTAGTGGAAACATCTGGGAGATAGGAAAGAATGGCTCAAAGAAGCTGCTGGTTGACGCAAACGAGATAATAATGGATTTGACATCAAATAGAGGTAAAATCTACTGGATTGAAGAGGTTGCAGATCAGAACAGCAACATCTTAACGCTTGATGGCGCCAGCCCAAAGGTTCTGGTAAAAGACCTCAAGATCCCATACGACTTGACAGTACAAAAGGGCACACTCTATTGGAATGAAATAGAGATTAGGCAAAAAGGCAACATGTTTTCAGAATTTACTGCCATCAAGGCACATGACACCAAAACTTCCACATTGATGGAGTTTCAAAATACGTCGCCTGTCTCAACTTCCCTAGGCGAAGCAAACTATGGTCCCTATTTTGTCTTTGATGAGTATGTGTTTTTGGTCAACAACACAAATTCTGATTCGGTGATCCACATGGTAAACCTACAAAACTCCACCAAATACGATATTGGCACAGTGTCAGGATACGATGCCAAGTATCTAAGAACCGATGGCACAAACCTAGTCGTAATAGGCAAAAACGAAGACGGCTTCGTAATAGAAAGACACACTCTCCCAATCAAAGTGCCGGAATTTCCAGTCTTGTTGATGGTGTTGCCCGGTGCCTTTGCAGCATTAATTATTTTACAGAGATTCTTGCGTAATTAAATTCTCCAAGTGATTTTGTATTTAGGACACAGACACATCGATGCAAAGGATCATAGTAAAATTTTGCCAGCTCCTTTGTGACTGTGTCAAAATCTCTCATTCCATTTCGAAGCATGGTAGAAAGAAAACAGATCCTAGTCACGAGTTGATTTATGATTTCTTCTTGGCTCCAGCCGTTTATCATTGCAATCTCTTGTAGTCTTACAGAGTTTGCTATTAGATCCTGCAGATCAGGTGGGTAGAATTCTCCTTTGGCAGGATCCCAGCCCATGATAGTCTTGAGTTTGATCTTGTTTTGCTCTGGGATTATTTCCGTTATCTCAGTTATCTTTCTTGATACTCTGCCTTCAGAATCTACTAGTCTGTTTTGCCTCAGGATTACAGAGATGAGCATCTGACCACTAAGGTGTACGTTCATTGGTGGGCTTTCCATTCTGACCAGAGTTGAGCTTGCATCAGTTGCATGAAAGCTTGTCAGCCCACCATGGCCTGTGGATACTGCTTGAATTAAAGAAGAGATCTCTTTTCCTCTTACCTCACCTACCACGATAAAGTCAGGCCTTGACCTAAGAGACAATCTCACAAGATCATCCATTGTGACCTCATACCTGTCCTCAAACATGCTTGTGCTCTTTCTTGTGATCAGTCTTTGCCAGTGCGTGTGTCCTAGTCTGAGCTCAGGCGTGTCCTCGATTGTGATTATCTTCATTTGTGGATTGATTAGCGAGCTTATGGCACCAATAGTGGTGGTCTTGCCTGCAGCGGTTGAGCCAATTACCAAAATGAATGCCTTTGAATCAAGAAGTATCCACAGATAGGCAGCCATCGTCAGGCTCAATGTACCCATCTCAATCAGTTTGGTGATTGTGTATGGCTCGTCGCTGAACTTTCTGATGGTAAAGTTTGCCCCAGGCAATGAAACCTCATTGCCAAAAGTGGCTGCTATTCTGTGTCCTTCTTTTGTCATGCTGTCAATGTATGGTACTGCTGCAGTGAGGCTTTTTCCGGTTCTTTGCACAAGTTTTTGCACAAAAGAGTTTGCCGCCTCAGTAGAGTGGAATTTTATATTAGTATCGAGTATGCCGTATTCGCCAAATTTTTTGTGCACCACACCAACCGGCTTGGTATAGTTTTCTTCTACAATATCTTCGAGGTTTGGGTCATTCATTGGCACATCGATTATGCCGTATCCAAAGGAATCTCTGATCACATAGTATAGCAGGGTGTCGATGATTTTTGCCGTGTGCTTGTAAATTCCAAGTTCCTTTGCTATCTCAAAGATCTTTTTCTTGATGAGATCTTGTGCATCTTTTTTATCTTTAAATTCAGAAGAAAGTGAAATGTACAAAAAATGCATCAGTTTTGTGTAAATTGCCTTGCCTATGACATCGATAGGCGGCTCATCTATCAGGTAGAATGCCTTACCCTCTTTGCTTTTTGCAACATATACTTTGCATGGCCCAACATCATAGTTATGGAGTATCTCAAATGACTCCAAGTTTTCGATTGTGAGATTCTTCAGCTCAAAGACGAGCTTTGATTTTTTGTTTTTTGGCTTTGATGAAAACGATTTTTTTATTTTGTTTAGAAAGGAGTTTGGATTCTCATCCAAAACTGATTTAGTATTTGTAGGACGAATTTGTGTTTTTATAGCCTCATGTTTTTTTGTGTTAGGAGTGTTTTGCATAGGCTGATTTTTTTGCGAAGAGGGATTGGATTTTCCGTTACCGTTTTTTTTTAGTTTGATGTTTGGAAATTTCTTTAACAACCCAAGTCTTGATTCTTTTTGCTTATATGCGGAATTTTGACCTTAAATTGTAAAAATGAAGAGTCGACGAGCAGTAAGCCCTATTTTGGCAGTCATAATACTCATAGCCATTGCCGTAGTTGGGGGTGCGTTTTTGAGCAGCGCTCAAAGCCAGTATCTCAATACTGCTTTTAGCGGAGTGGAGTACAGGGTATCTGATCTGAGGCTGGAAAAGCACTCAAATTCGTGCTTTCTTATTGCAAAGATCTACAACTCTGGAACAGAGCCTATTATTCTGACGAAGATTAACGCTACTTTGGACAGTGGTGAGGCGTGGTTTCCGACCCATTCTTCTTTGAGCAGCACAATAGAGCCGACACAAGCCTTAGACTTGTTTTTACACTTCTCAGGAAACGCATGTGGTAATTTTACTACCTCAAACACATACAGTTTTGGCATCGAAGCTTCTTCTGAATCCTCCTCATACAAGACAGTTGTACCGCTCAAAGTAAAGGAAGTGAAGGAATGAAAAGCAGACGTGCAGTCAGTGAGATCGTCAGTGCCATGGTGATAATCGCAGTTGTTGCATCAGGGCTTGGACTATACGTGACACTGTCTGAGCAGAGAATCCTTAGTGAGACGCAAAGTGTCAAGGACGTGATGGAGACATCGGAAGACCAGCTATCAGAGATAATTGAGCATCTTGCAACCCTGAAGAAAAACCGTGAAGTAAGCTTTTTTGTCTACAATTACGGTCTAAAAAATATCACAGTATCTGATGTCTTTGTAAATGGTACCAAAAACATGAATGATGTTCCAGACGGCTTTGAAATAAGAAGCCTCACAAAGGCTGATCTTGGTAGCGTGATTCCAGTAGACATGGCATCGGAGATAATTCTCAATTTTACCAGCTACGCAGAAAGACTCGAACACGTAGATAGCATAGTAATTCGAACCAGCTCAAACAAGCTTATTCAGTTAAGAAACGGTACAAACTAGTTTTTTTCAAAACATGATGTCATGTTTTTGCAGTATTGAAGACTTTGTGCATAGACTCGATTTCCGCTTTTGTCTTCTCCAGTAGGGCATCAATTTGCCTCAAATCTATGTTGTTAGCCTTGATTTTAGCCACGATTTTGCCAAGATCCGTTATGACATAGTATTTTGGGTTAAAACGTCTTCCGCGCGTGTTCAGATGATAGATCTTTGAGTTGTAGCTGTAGACCAGATTTTTTTCTTCGAGTCTTTGGAGTACTGCATAGGTGTTGTGTGTAGATTGCCCTAGTGTATCTGCAAGAAACTGGAGTGATGATTTTTTGATTTGAGCCAATATGTACAAAATCATCTTTGCCGGCTTGCCGAGTTTAGCAAATTCGCTCAGATTGTCAATGTTGTCTAGGATCTCATGATCAATTTTGATATCTACTAGAAGGTCTTCATCTTCGATTGGTTTTGATTTGAGTGTATGATTTGATTTGTCCACTAGCCCCTTTAGTTGTAGTGATTGAATGATTTTGCCTGTGTCTCTTTTTTTGTTAGATACAAATGTGAAAAGTACTTGCAGATTGTCTCTGCTCAACCCAGGGTAGCTGGTAAGCAGCGAGTAGATCGTTTTTTCGTCATTTCCAATTCTCATAATTATCTCGCTTTTCCAAAAGTATTTTGATTTCAAACTCGTTGTAAAAATTGTCAATTATTTTGTGGAGTTGGCTTTTCGTGTGATTAGCAGACGAAAACACTGACGTTGAATCAAATGATTTGATTTCTTTTTTGAGGATTACATTATCCCTTTCGACGAACTCGTAGATTGTGTGTGATTTGGTGTCGATGTCGTATTTTGATCCACATCTGCAGACAAACGGTATTTCTTTTGTAGATGCTTTTTGTGATTTTTTGTATGTCTTTTTTGCCCTCTCGTTGGAAACTCGTGTGATCTCGTTGATTATTTCATAGATGCTTGGGATTGAAACAAGCGACTCATCGGTTGGGCCGTACATGATGTCATGGAAGATCCAGTCTACCACTTCGACTTGTTTTTGTGGTGAGAGTTCGGCCAAGCTTGCCAAGTGTGCAGGCGTGAGTTGCTCTAGTAAAAACTGGTACTTTTTTTTGGCAACATGCATTATTTTTTGAATTATCGCCTTTGTATCATCATGAAGGCTTTTGAGCTTGAGAAGCGCAGATACATATTCTTGGTTTACGCCGTATGCCGCGGCTACACATTGTGTGTCATGCAAAAGCTCCAAGTCTTCATTTACCATATCCGATAATACCAGAAGATTTGCGTAGCCTTGGCGGTTGAATCGGAATGACCAGACCCTCAAGTCATGATAAGTTCTAATCCAGTCTGCAAAAGAACATGTGATTTCTCTAATTCCGCAGCTCTGTGCTGCGTTCAATCTTGCATGGCCGTCGACTAGATAGAATTTTTTGTTTATTTTTGCGACCACGGGTTGTGGTATCATTTCAATTCCGTTTTTGACTGCCTGTGTTAGTATCTCAAAGTCTTTTTCTGGCATGAGGCGAAAGTGCCACGGATTTAATTCGATTTCTTTAATCGGTAACGAAATTGTGTCCATATCTCAGATCAGGTGTTTTATTTTTGCCTGCAAAATTGTGCTAGTACACGAGAGGATCGCTTTTCTTGCAGCGGTGCTTGGATCGGATTTTTCTTGAGCAAGAATCTTAATTGAGCGAACCCTTACCAGATCAAAGTATTTTTGTCCTGCCTCATTTGTGATGATTTTTTGCACCTTTGCCAGATAAGCTTGTAAATAATATTCCTTGTCAGGTGGCAGAATTGATATTTCGTGAGTTGAGATCTTTTTTGCTATTCTGTTGAGTAATTTTAAAAGTGTGTTTTCTGTCTGTGCTACTTTACCTGATGATTTTTCAAGCTCATAAAAGATATCAGTTAAAAGTCTTGGAATCTTGTGAATTCTACAAGCATAAACTGTGGCAAAAAACACAGCCTTCTTTTTTGTGATGCCTGCTTTGTTTATCTTGACTGCGATTTGCAGTATGGTTTGGGCAGCATATATTGGCAGATTTAGGTTGTTTGCAAGCTTCAGAATAAGCCAGTTCATTCCATGTGTGTTGACAAATCTGACACCGTGTGATTGCCACGAATTTACACTTTCGACTTCGGCATACCCCAATACTGTGCCACACTGTCTGCAAACGCTTTCTCCTTCGATTTCCGTAGGACGGTGCAGGCAACATACTGCTAGTGAAGTCACAATTAGGCTGATCTAATTGAATTTCTATTAAACTGTGAAATCATTTTATTTTCGTATTATCGGCGCTGATTCTACGAAATTGTTTTTTGAAAACGTGATGTGCTGATAATAATTTAGTATGAATTGATGCATTCTACAGTTTTGTAATCAAATTACATTTTATCAAATGAAGGGTGTGGGAAAAAGATTTCTAAATTAATGAATCGCCAACTAACGGTCAACCACATACCCACCAAAATACTCAAATGCTGCAAGACCCGTTTCTAAAACATTGCAGCGAACCTACAAGTTCAGACTGTACCCTGACCCCAATCAACAAAAGAGGCTATACAACACGCTGGACGCCTGCCGCTGGACCTACAACAAAATGGTCGAAAAGATCCGCAAAGAAGGATTCCAGACAAGAAACGACCTCAACTATTTTCTTGCAGATCTAAAGGAATCCGAAGACTGGCTGTACTCGTATCACTCCAAAATGCTCCAGATGGTATCGACGCAAATAGACGGCGCTCAAAACTCACTAATCCGGCTGAGAAAAAACGGCCGCAAGACAGGAGAACTCAGATTCGCCAAATTCTCCGAATACAATACATTTGTGTACAACCAGTCCGGCTTTGGCATCAAAGACGGTTTTCTGACTCTGTCCAAGATTGGCAGAATCAAAATTATTCAACACCGACAGTTTCCGGCAAACCACACCATCAAACAAGTCACCATATCAAGATCAAAATCCGGAAAATGGCACGCATGTGTTGTCGTGGATGTGGATGCTATCATTCCAAAAATCACCCTCACAAATTCAGTCGGAATAGACGTAGGCATCAAAAACTTTGCATGTGATTCTGACGGACACCAGATACCAAACCCACTCAATCTGCAAAAATTGCTAAAACCATTAATCCGGGCCCAAAGAAAAATATCCAGAAGGCAGAAAGGCTCACAAAGCAGAAAAAAAGTCGTACGTTTCTACCAGATAATCCATGAGAGAATCAAAAACAAAAGGAATGATTTTCTGCACAAACTATCCACACAATACGCAAGAAAATATGGCACGATATTTGTGGAACGGCTGCAGCTCCTAAACATGACAAAAAACCACAAGCTTGCCAGACATATCCTAGATTCAGCATGGGGGACATTTACAAACATGCTAGACTACAAAACCAGACTGCTCAGAGTACCGCCCCAGGACACCACCGTTAAGTGCTCAAGGTGCGGAAATTCGGTGCCAAAACCACTGGCAGTCAGAACTCATCGATGTGATAAATGCGGCTTAGTCCTGGACAGGGACCACAACGCAGCAATCAACATTTTGAAAAAAGGACTGGAAATTTCTGGATTGTCGCCTCAAGCGACCATACCGCAGGAATTGCGGGAATCAACGCCTGTAGAGATCCCAATGGGGTCGAGGAAGCAGGAAGCCCATGTCTTAAGACTGGGTAGTTCACATTAAAAATAAACCCGATTGACGTATCTTATGAAATCAAGACGTGCTGTGGGCGGACTAATCTCCATGATTGGCTTGCTTGTTGTCTTTGGGGTCATAGGAGTGGCTTTTTTGTCCTTGAGCTCACAGCAGACCTCCCTGTTTGCAACGCAGCAAAACCTAAACGAACTGCAGCATGACAGAAACATCGAGACTTTTGGTGGCGCTATACTTAATTGTAAAAAATTTAATGCAACGCACATCGATTTTGTAACGATTAGAATAAACAATACATCGTCGCAAACATTAAGCTTGAATTCGTTTATTATTTACAATGTTGCGTATCAAAATGTAACAGATTCTGGATACTTTAACAATACAAAGATCCCAGTTCAGGCTCAACAATCAAAGATCTTTGACTTGACGGACATCAGATATGATTTGGATGTAGCCGATCCATCGCCGGAGCCAGACGAAGCTACAAGGATGGTTTTGATATCTGATCTTGGCAACAAAATAATTTTTGATTATGATTTTGATACAAACTGTACACCGTAAATCACGTCCTAAGTAGAATTTTGAGCACACCTGAGCTTGCAGCCTGTTTGAACGCTTTATCATATTCATCTAAAGAATAGATCTTGTCTACGAGGTCATCTACTTTGATTGTCCCAGATGCCAGCGCATTTATGGCAGGCCTAAATGGACCGCAACGTGAGCCGACAAAGGTTATCTCGTTTACTATGGCAGGGCTAAGATCTATCTTGTTTTTTGATGCCATCGTTGATTTTAGGACAACCATACCCCTTGGTTTTACCAGTTTCATTGTGTCTGAGAATCCGGATTCGCTTCCTGTTGCCTCGATTACTACATCAAATGAATGTTGATCCTCGCCCGTTATCTCTGTCTTTGTCTTTACGCCTAATTTTTCTAGCAGCCTGAGTTTGTTTTGGTGTCGCCCAAAACATACAATGTTTTGGTGTGATGTCTTCAGCACGCGCGCGATGAGCTGGCCAAGTCTGCCGTCCCCAAGTATTGCGATTTTAGAGTCGGGCTTGATGTTCAGCTGTTCTTGGATTTCAAAGGCTGCCGCAAGCGGCTCTACAAAAACTGCTTGTTCGTCGGATACCGAATCAGGAAGCACGTGCAGGTTTTTTTCTGGCAGTGATAAAAACTCGGCAAATGCGCCGTCCCTTTTGTATATTCCAAGGACGGTTCTGTTTGGGCAGTGCCGCTCAAGTCCCTTTTGGCACATGTCGCATTTTTGGCACCCCACGTTGATCTCACCGACTACTCGTTTTCCAATTAGATCCTTGTTTTTAGAGTCTGCAACAATTCCCACAAACTCGTGTCCAAGCACACCACTAAAAGACGCATATCCTCGGATCATCTCCAGGTCTGTGCCGCAAATTCCTGCAAGTTTCACTCTGACTAGAGCCTCCCCTGATTTTGGTTTCGGATAGTCGTCTTGCAGCTTCAGATTCGTACCATCAAGATAGAGTGCTTTCATCTGGTTTTCAGGTTTTGTAGTCCCATCTTAATTTTGTGAATATTTGCTGAATTGATTGTAGGTATCTTTTTTCAACTGTTTAGGTTTTTTGTTTTTTTCTGGTGGAAATCAACTCTGATAATTGATAGACTGTTAATATTGAATAATATTCATTGTAAGATTGCAAGATGCCAGGTAATGTGATTCAGATTCCATTGTTATGTCCAAAATGCTACGGAAAGCTTGTAGCAGTCAAGTATGTGGTATCTTTGAGGGTCTTAAAGGAGAGATGCTGGCACATCTGCAAGAGTTGCGGTTTTGAGCGCGACGTAGAGGACTTTAAGCGAAACTTGTTTTCAATTTAGGTTATTTGCTGTTTTTTGTGTTGTTTGATTCTTTTTTGTGCCTCCTCAAAGCTGCACGGCTGCCAAGTCAGATCACGCTCTGCTCCGTTGTCGATTAATTCCGATATGCTGATGTAGCCCCATTCGGCAAATACGTCATCGTTTAGGTTGGCGTACCCAAAGGCAAGATTTTCCTTTTTGGAAAGCTCTGCTATCAGCCAATAGAATTGGACTCGTTTTAGATCCCATTTTTGGTGTATGATCTTCTTTGCAAGATGCATTGAATCGGTTTCGTACAGGCCTGGGATGTCTTGGTTTCTTGTTGTGTTTGCGTCTTTCATGTGGGAAATTAAGACGGCGTTCTAGTTAATGACAAGATGGATGAGCCTCCAAGTAGACCAAATGATGCCAGTACAAAGTGACTTGGAAAGACAAAATTTTCGTAGATCTAAAGAGATCCTATTGAGCTTTTAGCATTTTCTTCGATATGGTTTGCCGCAGCTTTAGAACAATTATTGCTGGTGCGACAAAGTATATTCCCACATTCAGCAAGATGAGCCCAACACCGTAAGTTAGCATTTTTTGTTCAGAGTCAATCTCTACGTGGTTTAATGTGGACATAGTAAGAAGCATTGGGGTTATTGTGCCTTTTA
The DNA here is from genome assembly GCA_040757675.1 of Thermoproteota archaeon. Classification (GTDB taxonomy): domain Archaea; phylum Thermoproteota; class Nitrososphaeria; order Nitrososphaerales; family Nitrosopumilaceae; genus Nitrosotenuis. Next base: position 15,551 of record JBFLWI010000004.1, read on the forward strand.
TCAGCTCTTTGAATGCAGGGTTTTGTCTTTCCCAATCTGCAACAGTAGGACTAAATGAATAATAGATGGTGTTGAATCCACTCATGAATGTAGAGCCTGCTCCTGTTTTTAGCAATATATCATCCCTTATTTCTCGTAGCATCTGTACTTGTGGGGAGAGCTCAGAGCCATAGGTTGCAGTTGCGATCAGACATCCGCCACCTGCAGAATCACCGCCTGTTGTTTGTTGCACTTGTTCATTCACGGTGGTTTCGCTAGAAAGTGGTTGTCCGTCGTATGTGACCCTATTAAGACCTTCTAATCCTATCTGGGTCACCTCTGCAGGAATTGGGACATACAGCAGTTCTGGTGAATATTTTTGGCCATCAGTTATCATCCATTTTATGAGGTTGACTGTTTCCATTGCGTGCTCTTTGTTTTTTGTGACCTGCTCTAGGTTTTGATGGAGTAGAATGTAAGTAAAACTCGTTATCGGGTAAGAGTTTTCTCCAGGCGCGTTGTTAATTGAGACTCCTTCCCAGGATTCATGTGATGCCGGTAGTGTTGGTGAGGCGCTTGCGGCTGCAGCGGCAAGCGTCTCCAAGGTAGGTTCTATGAACGCAGTTCCGTCTGCGTTTTGGATGTAAGCATATGACATGTCATTTTGGAATGCATAAGCAAGCTCGACGTAGCCTATAGAATACGGAGTCGTTCGTATAGCAGTCGCAACACCTTCATTTCCTGCAGCTCCAATTCCCGTAGGCCATGGCACGCTCTTTCCAAACCCAACTTGGTCACGCCAGTCTTGACTTACCATGCTTAGATATTCAGTGAATGCAAAAGTGGTACCTGAGCCGTCTGAGCGGTGCACCACAAGGATTGCCTTGTCTGGCAGATTTAGTTCTGGGTTATTTTGCTGTATTTGTGGATCATTCCACTTTGATATTTTTCCTTGGAAGATATCTGCTACTTGTTGGCCTGTGAGTCGTAGTCCGCTTTGTGGGACTTCGGGTAGATTGTACGATACCGTAATTCCGCCAATGGCTTCAGGTATATGTATAGAATCTGGCGCAAGTTTCAGCTCGCCTGCAGTGAGAGGTGCATCAGATGCAGCAAAATTGACGGTTTTTTCTATGTGTTGTTTTACTCCTCCCCCGCTTCCAATCGATTGGTAATTTAGGATGATGTTTGGGTGTTCTTCGTTGTATTTTACCCTCCACAGATCAATTAAGGGGAACGGAAATGTTGCCCCTGCGCCGGTAATGGTGTATTGGCTTTGTGCTATTGCCGCTTGGGAAACAAATGACGTTACAAGAATCGTAATGATTCCGAGTACGGCCTTCATATAGAAAGGGCAATCTACGAAATTATATTGGCAAAGCTACCATAGATTACAAAGACTATGTAAACTATAGAGAATCTTTGCGCTCTAATTTTACAAAAATTTTGAACGTGATTTGATGCGTTTTTTTCTCGAATCTAGTCGGTTTCGGAGTTGCAACACGGCAATCGCCCATATTCTGCTTTGAATTGTTCCAAGAGGAGTTTTTTTTGTTCTTTTTGGTTTATGGTAAACGATCTTTGGTAGGTATGGGTCTTTTGTTTGCACGAATTGTTTTCAAAATTCGTATCCAAGTATTTTGAAAATTGGCTTTGGAGGTTATCGCTTTCGCCTATGTATAGCGGGTCTAGTTTTCTGTCATACAGAATATAGATGCCAGCTTTTGCTTTGACAAACCTAGCACTATCGAGCCACAAATGGATCTTTTCTTTGAGTATTTCCACGATCTTGATAGTCGCGTAATAGTAATAAAGGAACTGTATGTGGATGTTTTTGTTATTTTCGAGTCTTGAGTTTCATTTTGAGGGCTCATTTTTTGGAAATGAACGATAGTTTTTGAGATTCAGCATCTTTAATAGCACATAAAAAACTTACATGTATGGCTACAAAAGCAAAAAAGTCATCCAAATCCAAGAGTAAGAGAAAATCAAAGTGACCTTGTTAAGGTCTGTTTCTTTTTTTCCGTTAATGCAGACATACATTTCTTACACATTCCGCTCGTTTTAACATCAGGTTGTTCGCCCTGAGAAATCAATTCGTAAAAACAGTCACACCCCCATACCAAGGATTAATAGTGGTATAGTTGGTAAGTTGCGTTGACAAAAAATAGACACGATCATAAATCACTGATCAAAAATCTAATTGATCATTTTTCATCACTAGGCCTTGAAATCCAATATGCTAACTATAAAGGATACAAGAAACCGTTTGTCATTAACAGACACACTCCAGATGTTATTGCGTTTGATCGTGAAAAACAATTAGGATACATTGGCAAAGCCAAAGTCTGCACAGAAGTCACAGAGCAGAGAACAAAGGAGCAGATTGAAGATTTTTCTAAAAAACTTATGAGGTCAGGCAATTCTGAGCGTGTAAGGTTGCCATTCTATATTGCAGTACCACACGAATGCAATTCCAAAATGATTCAAACTCTAAAAGAATTGCATCTGGATTCAAGGGACAATATTCATGTCATGGATTTCTAATCCTTTGTCAGTGCACGGATTTGGTTTCTATGGTTGTTCACACATTTAGCTCCGAAAGAAACTGTAGACGCTGTAAGGGATTTATGGTAACCGATGGTGCAACTGGCGAGAGGTTCTGCCGGAATTGCGGTTATGTAATCGAAGAACGTATCGAAGATTCTAGGCCTGAACGTAATATCTCAAAGGATGAACACGGTGACAAAGCGAGGTCTGGCATACCGGCATCACTTGCGATCCACGACATGGGCCTTGCAACAATAATTGGCGCACAGAACAGGGACGCCACCGGAAGGCCGCTATCTGCCAACACCAAACACATAATGAAACGACTGAGGACTTGGGACAGTCGGAGCCAGATGAGCGAGCATGCGGACAAAAACCTAAGACATGCATTCGTCCAGCTAAACAAGCTAAAGGACAAGCTTGCGCTTTCTGATGCAGTCGTGGAAAAATCTGCCTACATTTACCGAAAGGCCCTAGCAAAGAATCTCGTCAGAGGTAGGTCCATTGAGGGCGTACTTGCTGCAGCAGTTTATGCCGCGTGCAGGGACGTTGAGACACCGAGAACTCTTGGCGATGTTGCCGGCGCCATCAACATAAAAAGAAAGGATCTGTCGAAAAACTATCGATTACTCTTAAACGAGTTAGAGCTCAAAATGCCAGTAGTGAGTTCTATACTGTGCATGTCCAAGATAGCAAGCAAGGTTGGCTTGAATGAAAAAGTAAAACGCCATGCACATGCAATTTTGAAGGATGCAAATGACAGAAGGATCACTGCTGGAAAGGATCCGATGGGAATGGCTGCATCAGCACTTTACATTTCGTGTCTGAAATACAACGCAGACATAACCCAAAAAGACATTGCGATGGCAGCTGGAGTAACCGAGGTCACCATACGAAACAGATACAAGGATTTGAAGAAGTTGTTGCTGCTATGATTTTGAACACATGATTTTCGACGTAACTTTGATTATGTGTTTGTTTTCTTTTTACCATTGAAGGAAAGTTTGTTTGTCCTTCAATTCTTGGTTTTGTATAGCTAACAGAACTATTTAGCTTTTTTGTTTGGTTCAAATTCCTTTGGTCAAGACTGGCTGTAACCAATCCTACAAACTACAACAATTCGTATGCAAACAGATGTAGCGGCTCTCCAAATAATCCGAACGGAGTAAAAAGCTCAAAAAATACCACAATTGTTCCTCACAAAATTATTCCGTATGCAAAGCCTTTCTTTATTTTTCCATGTCCTAGTATGGAGTCATACAATACTGCAAAAAGAAGCTAAAGGCTGCCTCAAGATGTAAGAACAGCCATCGCCCTCAGACAAGTAGCAAACCTAGTTTTTCTCATATGCCCTTTAAGATCCTAAGCCTTCTTTTAAGAATCTAAAGATTCAAAATAAAAAAAGAGGTGGTTCTGCCCACCTATATTTTTGCACCACCAATTGGCGTTGAGGGATTCGGGTCAATGTCGTTTATTGGCTCTTCAGTCATGACTAGGAAATCATAGATTGAGGGATTCACCATCTTTTGCGTAAATGAGAGGTTTCCTCTTTCGTCTAATTTTCCTAGACTCAACTTGTAATTCGTGTCCTCGTCAACAAGCCAGCCTTCAAGCACATGCCTTTCAAGTGCATGTCCTTTGGAGGTATTGGGGCTCGACCGTGAGGAACTCGAATGTAAGGTTGTAGGCCCTCGAGGGGAATCGAACCCCTGTCCGGGGATCCACAGTCCCCTATACTAGCCACTGTACTACGAAGGCCGCAAAAAACCATGACACCAAATACACTATTAACCTAACCATTGGATTGAAGGTTTATTATCGCCATCAAAAAACCTCAAAACATGCAAGGCGCACGCTGGTTTATTGCAATGGCTATAACTACCGCTTTGGTCTGGTGGGGAGCAAACTACCTATTTCCGTGGTACCACTAGACGTAAAAAGTTAGTCGACTAGCCATTTTTTCCTGTAAAAGTACAGAAACATGAACAGGGAAGGCACCAAAGAGATTAGCAACATTATGATTAGCGTGGTGTATTCGCCAAAAAATGTCCAAGGGCCGGTCTCAATTCCCCCAGGTAGATTCACGTTCATTCCATACAATGCTCCCACAACCGTTGGCGGAATGGTGAGTGTGAATATGATGGTAAGTGTAGCAAGTATCTTGTTTGATTTTTCAGTAGACAGCATAAAGTCCGTGTCTTTGTAGATCTCCATTGTCTCTTTTGCTTCATCAAGTGTTTCCGCCACCTTGTCGATGTGGTCAATTACGTCGTCAAAGTGAATCACCAAATCTTCGTCTGGATTTGAGAATCGCTGCGTGTTCTTTGATGTTTCCAGTACTATTTTGCGCAGAGGGTGCACGATTCTTCGCAAGATTGTGATTTCGCGTCTGAGAAGTGAGATCTTTTTTGGAGTGGATTTGTTCTCATCAAATACGTCGTCTTCTATTTCATCTAGATTTGCCACTATTCTTCGCAGTGTGTGCAACAAGTCATCTACTAGTGCGTCGATTATTTTGTAGAGCAGAAATCCGGGGGACTTGCCGAGCAGCTCGCTTCTATATTGTACGTTTTCCTTGCAGTGTGTTACCATATCGACTAGAGGCTTGAGCTCGCCGTTGTGTATTGTTACTACGAAATCTTTTCCAATGAATACGGATATTTGGTTGAATTTTGACATGCCGCGCTTGAGGATCATTGGCGGAAAATGCAGTATTATGAAAGAGTGGTCGTCGTAGTTATCTATTTTTGCAAGCTGGATCTTTGATATCGAGTCGTCCAAGTTTAGCGAGTTGAAGTTGTACATTTGGCCAAGCTTTTCTATTTCTTCTCGCACTGGGTTTTGTATGTCTGTCCACGAAAAGCCGTTTCCTTGTATAGTTTCCACTCTGCTTTGAATTACCTCGTCAGGCCTTGGCTGCCTTCGAAGATGCGGAAACCTGGAGATTATGGTCTCTTTTTTCAACTCAATCATTGGCCTTTAATTAGAAATTTATATTTTGATTATTGTATCGCGAACAAACTTTGCACTAATTACGTAATTTTGAGCACATCGGGAACAATTTGGGGCGTGGCCACAACCGTAGAACGCTGAGAGAACACCTCTCGTGCCATCCTGACGCCTGAGCGTTGATGGGCCCCAATTTGTTCTACTAGGCCACGCGCGGTTATTTGTTAGGACTTGTGTCCTTTCGCATTATACATTATAGGAAATTTTTGTATTTAAGAATTAGTTTAGGTTTTTGTAAAATTGTCTATAATATATCAAATTTTTGGCATCGATCTGGGAGTAAAAAATTTCATATTTGATGACATTAACTCGAATCTATGAGCTGTTCAGGCGAGACACTTGAGGAAAATAATCTCATCCAGATAAAGCCTGGCATCCTCAAGCAGCTAAAAAAGGCAAAGTACGGTGTTGCAGACCACGCAACAGTCGAACTGTGCCACTGGACAAAAAAGTCCTTCAAGGGAGACGAGAGCTGCTACAAGCACAAGTTCTATGGTATCTCCACACACCAGTGCATGGAGTTTTCGCCTGCTGGAATGCACTGCGAAAATAGATGTGTGTACTGCTGGCGCCCAATGGAATTCTATGATTCCCTCAAAATGGACGAAAGCAAAGTTGCCGAGCCAGAAGAAATGATGGCAAAGCTGATGGAGGAAAGAAGAAAGCTCATCATGGGCCACTATGGTGATCCAAAATCCATACCAGAAAAGCTCGACGAATCACTTCTTCCGGCGCATTATGCAATATCTCTTTCAGGTGAGCCCACCATGTACCCAAAGCTTCCGCAGCTGATAAAATATCTCAAAACACTTCCTGCAACAAAATCCATCTTTTTGGTGACAAACGGCCAAGAACCGGAGATGTTGCAAAAACTCCAAGATGAGGACGCACTGCCAACTCAGGTATATTTGTCAACTAATGCATCAGACTACGATTCCTTTATCAAAATAAACAAGCCAAAGTACAAGGATTCTTGGGAGCGGTGGAACCAATCGCTTGAGCTGCTCTCAAAGATGAATACAAGGACTGTGCTGAGAATGACTTTGATTCGCGGCCACAACGACTCGCCCAAATACATCCCAGGTTTTGTCGAATTGTTCAAAAAAGGCAACGCACATTTTATCGAGGTAAAATCTTACATGCACATTGGGCGTTCAATCAACAGGCTTGAGCGCGATGACATGCTGGAGTTTGACGAGGTAAAGCAGTTTGCCTCAGAGCTTGCAAGGCAGAGTAACATGTATGAAATCATGGATGAGAGCTATGTGTCTAGGATCATAGTTTTGCAGAACCAAAAAAGGTTCATTGACCGCTGGATTTCGGCCTATTTTGATACCAAGTAGCAAATTTTTTCAAGGCACGATACCTGTGTGATATGGTATTTTTTTCCGTCATCTCTCCATAGGTTTTTGTTTTTCCCCTTGGAACAAATATTGGGTCATATCCCCATCCTCTTCCACGAGGTTTTTTTGAGATGGTGCCTTTTGTCACACCTTGAAATTGTGTTGGCCGTTTCGTTTTGTCGCAGTACGATATTATGGCACAAAACTCGGCCCTTCTGTCTTTTTTGACTAGTTTGATGACGCCAGAGTTTCCAATTGTTTTAAAGACGTATGACGAGTATGGACCTGGAAAGCCGCCAAGCGAGTTTATGAAAAGGCCATCATCTTCAATTATTATTGGTTTTTTGCATTTAGAATATGCATCAAGTGCCTTTTTTCTGGCAATCTCAAAAAGAGAATCCGACTGGATCTCAACTGCCTCGAATTTTAGGAACTTCAGCCTGATGCCATAATAAGACAGGATCTCCTTTGCCTCCTCATATTTGTGCCGATTTGATGAAGCAAAGAACAGCTCAGACGACTGTGGCATACCTTCCCCGTCCCTCTATTACCGAAACATAAGAGATCACTTTGTTGAATCTCTCAGAGCCAACCGCGGATTTGTAGCCTGCCAAAAAGCTAGACCAGAGTCGTTTCATAAGCTCTACGTGGGCGCTGTTTAGGATCTCTTTGAACAGTCTGAGGTCTACTGCGTGATCCTCGATTCTTGAGGTTCTTTGCGCAAGGCCAAAGTCGAGTGCGTAGATCTTTCCGTTTTGTGCGATAAAGTTGGAGGTGGTAAGGTCGCCATGCATTATTCCGTTTTTGTGCAATACTCCGGTGATTTTGCCGATCTGCTTGCATGCAGCAATCAGTTTCTTTCCTTTGAGCTCCCACACAGGGAGGCCCTTTAGATGCTGCATCAAGATAGTGCATTCATTGATGTCCACCTGGTAGACAAGCGGCGATAGAACTCCAAACGACTTGATCTGTGAGAGTATGGTTGCCTCACGGATGGTTCTTTGTCTTCTTATTTTTTCATCGAGGTCTGCGTTTCTGTAGGATTTTTTCTTGCGCGTCTTGAGGATGGCATCGTTTCCGTCGTATTTTGTCAGATAAAGGTCCCCTTCGGCACCTCTTTTGAGTAATTTCACTACAGTTTCATCTCCAATCTTTTTCCTTTGAGATGTAATACAATTTGAAGTAATTATTGAGTTTCATTTGCTAAACCATATCACAAAGATTCCTACTTTTAAGGTCGTTTGTGATATTGTATTTTTCCAACATATGTTGTATTTCTACTACGTGACATTCAAGATTGTTATCATACTGTATTAATACAGCAAAATTACGACATGGCTAGAAAATATTAAGGCAGACGATTAGGCACGAATTTTTGAGTAAAGACTAGATGGTGAAATTTAGCCTTGACTTGGCAAGAATTCTCTTTGCTGCCTTTCAATTAAATTATAACCGCGTACAATTAACCAAATGTATCAATGGAAGACGAAGAAAAACGCCTCAAGCAGGAGGACTGCAACGAGGATACACTTGGCCCCGGAATACTCACACTTACCAACAAGCGACTAGTCTTTGAGAAAACTCGAGGAAGGATTGCCGATTTCTCAAAAAAATTCGGCGAGACTTTGCTTGATGTTCCGCTGTCTGATGTCACCAAGGTCTGGAAGGAGGGCCTATTTATCAAAAAGGCATGTTTTACTGCAAAGACTCAGGAAGGCGAAAAAACCTACAAGTTTGGCGTCTTCAATACAGGAAGCTGGGAAAAAGACATCAAAAAGGCAATAGACGCTTCAAAACTTAGTAACTGACTTCTACTGTATCCAGTCTCCATGACTGCCTGACAAATGTGTCTGAAAGCTTTGCTCCTTTTTTGACTGTGGCCTCAAGAAGTCCTGTCCATGCAATCTGAGATCCACAATCTCCAGCGTATTCAATTGGCGAGACAAAAAACTTGGCACCCTGTCTTTTGCAGACAAGCTGCAACATTTTTGATAATCGTCTGTTTGCTGCAACACCTCCAACTATCATCAGCTCTCTTTTTTGTGTAAACGAAAGCGCCCTTTCCGTAACTTCGGCAATCATCGCAAATGCGGTTTCTTGTAACGAAAAGCATGTATCTTCTTTGTTTTTTGAGAGTTTTTTTGCGGCAGACAACAATCCAGAAAATGAGACATCATTTCCCTTTACTACGTATGGGAGTGCGACGTATTTTTCTGACTTGTGCGCAAGCTGCTCTATCATCTTGCCACATGGCGATGCAAACCCAAGGGAGCGTCCAAACTGATCAAGAAGTTGCCCAAGTGTGATATCCAAAGTTTCCCCAAATACACGCCATTTTTTTTGCTTAAACGCTGCAAGCATTGTGTGGCCGCCTGATACCAGTAAGACGAGTGGGTCTTTGGCACCAGTAAGTAGCTTGCCAAGCTCGATGTGTCCTATTGCGTGATTCACAGGATATATTGGGATTTTGTGATACGATGCCAGAGTGCGCGCAATCACGCCTGCAACACGCAAACATGGCCCAAGGCCTGGTCCTGCGGCATACGATATGATATCCACATCAGAGATTCGCAGCTTTGCTTTTCTGAGACATTCTGCTAAGACTTCGGAGCTTGCCTCGATGTGGTGTCTTGATGCTTCCCTTGGATGGATTCCCTGTCCTTCCGGCGGCCTGTAGATCTTTCTCACATCGGAAAGGATTTTTCCTTTGTTTGCTCTTTTTTCCACTAGGGCGCACGCAAATGTGTGTGCTGTGCTCTCAAAGCCAAGGCAGATCATTTCATCCACGGCTCATGCTCGACACTATCTTGATTACGTCTCCTTCTTTGAGTGTGTGGTCTGCACTTATTCGTTGCTTTGATTTTGCGTCGACTGCAAACAAAAATCCCTTTGCCAGGTCTGCGTGAATTGTTGTAGCCAAGTCTTTTGCGGTGGAGCCTGTAGGCAGGAGCTTGGCATCAGGTAGCACGACTCCGTCTTTGTTTGTGAGCTTGGTTTCGTCTTCTACTGGGTATACTGTGATGAATTTGAGCAGATCGAACACTGCGTAGTTTAGCGCCTGCTGTACTCCGGTAGTGTGGATTTTTGCAAGTACTGTCTTTACCAGATCTAGTGCCTGTTTTTGTTGCGGGTTTAGGCCTTCAGGATTTACCATCTCAAATGATTGGTCTCCCGGCACATATTTTATGAGGCCGGCTTTTGTTGCCTTGCGCAGCAACAGCTCCGATTCTGCACTGCATACGATTACGTGGTTTTTCTTTTTCATCTCATCTATTATGGTGAGATCCTTGCAGAGGTCTGCCTTGTTTGCTGCAATTAAAAGCGGTTTTGTCTTTTTTCGAATCTTTTTGATAAACTCAAAGATGTCAGAGTCGGTCCACTCGGCAGGCTTTTTTGCGTCAAGGTGCATCTCTTTTATGACATCAGCTATGATATAGTCCTTGATTCCAAGGCCGCTGAATCTTTTTGTGATTCCTTCTACCAGTGTAGTTGTTTTCTGTGTTATTTCTCGTAATAGTTTTTCCCACTCGCGCCCAAGTATCTGCTTGAACCACTGGTCAAACTCGTTTTCAACAAACTCCACATCTTCAAGCGGGTTGTGGGTTCCTGGTGGTACCGGTTGGCCCTGAATATCTGTGGTTCCTGCTACATCCACTACGTGAATCAGCACTTCTGCCTGTCGTGCGTCGTCTAGGAACTTGTTGCCAAGGCCTTTCCCTTCGTGTGCTCCTGGGACGAGGCCTGCTACATCGATTATCTTTACCGGCACAAGCCTTGTGCCGTCAATGCACAATGGGTTTTGGTGGGATATTCCAAAATGCTTGCAGGCGCACTTTGTCCTAACATAGGTGATTCCGACGTTTGGCTCTATCGTGGTAAATGGATAGTTCCCAATTGGCACCAAAGTCTCTGTAGCTGCGGAAAAAAAGGTGGACTTGCCTACGTTTGCTTTTCCCAGTAACCCTATTTGCATTCAAAGTCTGGAAATTTTTCACATCATATTAGGATTCAGAAATGAAATCTTCATTTAGCGAGTCTTTTGATTGATTTTGTGTTAGTCATAACAGGGAACCCCGGTGTTGGAAAACACACAATTTCAAAGATTCTTGCCGAAAAGCTTGGCTACGATATATTGGACATAAACCAAATAGCCATCAAGAATCGTGTCTACCAAAAAAGCGGCTCGACTCTGGATGTGGACACAGGCAAACTCGAGAAAATAATCAAAAAGATGATCAGGCCGAACATGGTTGTAGTTGGACATTTGGCGCCATATGTTGTGCCAAGATCACAGGTTAAATTTGCCATAATACTCAGAAAAAACCCATACAAGTTGATTCCAATTTACAAAAAAAGAAAATACTCACAAAAAAAACTCTATGAGAATATAGGAAGCGAGGTTTTAGGTGTCATTGCGTACGACGCCAGATCAAAATTTGGCAAAAAGGCACTGCAGGTGGATGCGACAGGCCTATCTGTTTCAAAACTACTCAAAAAGATCCTTCGTGCCATGAAAACAAAAAAACAAGACGATGTAGACTGGCTTGGCCTGATTTCAAAAAAAGGCGATCTGGCCAGATTCTTTAAGTGATCACATGTTTGAGATTCTTAAGACCGATCTTGCAGGTAGAATCGGGTACATACACACCAACCATGGTAAAGTAGAGACCCCTGCATTTGTGCCGGTGGTCCACCCAGTAAACCAGAGTATCCCTGCAAGCAAGATCAAACAGATGGGATTTGATCTTGTCATTACAAACGCGTACATCACAATGAACAGATATGGCGAGGATGCAATAAGACGCGGGATCCACGACATCATCAAGTTTGATGGCGCCGTCATGACAGACTCTGGAGGATACCAAGTTCTTGAATACGGCAAGGTAAATGTCGAGCACCAAAAAATGGCCGACTTTGAGCAAAAGATAATGACAGACTTTGCCATTCCGCTTGATAGACCTACAGGGTACGGCCTACCAAAGAAAAAGGCCCAAAGCTATGTTGAACACACACTCCAAGTCTCAAAGGAGACGATACAAAACAAAAAAGACAACGGCCAGATCTGGGTTGGGCCGATCCAGGGAGCAGAACACCACGATTTAGTGAAAAAATCCACTACAGAGCTTCTAAAGTACGGATACCAGATGCTTGCCTTTGGTAGCCCAGTCGAGGTGATGGAGGCATACGAGTACAGGCTGCTTGCAAAGATGGTAGTTGAAGCAAAAAAACTGATGCCGGATTCCGTTCCGCTCCACCTCTTTGGCGCAGGGCACCCACTTACAATACCTGTTGCCATAGCCCTTGGCTGCGACACCTTTGACTCTGCTTCGTACATGTTGTATGCAAAGCATGACAGGTACATCTCTGAAGACAGAACCAGCCATTTGCCTGAGATGCACTATTTTGCCTGCAACTGTGAAATATGCTCAAAGAACACCCCCAAGTCACTCCTTGAGATGCCACAAGACCAAAAGGTGCAGGCCCTGGCACTGCACAACCTATATGCGATCAAGGCCGAAGTCGACCGCACAAAGGAGGCAATCTACGAGGGCAGGCTGTGGGAATATGTGATCAAAAAGCTGAGGGCACATCCAAAGCTCTTCGAAACACTTGAGGTGTTTACCAAAAACTCGGCGTGGCTTGCCAAGACCACCCCCAAATTCAAAGAAAGGGCTATGTTCTTGTACGGCCCAGAAGACATGTTTAGGCCCGAGGTCTTGTCATACCAGGGAATTGTCAAGTCCTTCAAATCCGACAAAAAGGATCTCGTCATAATATCGGACTCGCAGGACAAGCCGTTCTATCTGTCCAAAAGCTACGCTCTGCTCAGAAAAAGATTCGATGACTCCAAGGTCCAGTTCTGCCAGCTCAATCCCATTCTAGGTTTGATTCCACTTGAGATCTCCGATATTTACCCTGCGGCACACTATGTAATGGCCGATACGGTCGCTCCCAAATCCGAGGAGCTTGCAAGGATTCTCAGAGTGTTTCTGACAAAAAACAAGTTCAAAAAAATCTACGTAGAAAACAAGTTTGCAGAATTTTTCAAAGATCAGCTACCAAGATTTAGAATAAAAATAATAAAAAAAGACTAGATCGGTCTTTTAGAGACCTGCGTCTTCTGCCCAGCCTTTTACGAATACTCCGTTCTTGTGAAGAGGCACTGGTTGACCAGCGGTGTAATTCATTGGTCTCATCCAAAAGATTGCCTTTGTTGGGCAAACTCCGATGCATGCTCCGTCAGAGATGCATCTTTCTGGATAAAATACAAATGCTTTACCTCTCTTCCAGCCTTCAACTGGCTTGACACGAAGTACGTCTGGGCCAAGAGATGTACAGATTTCTACGCATAGAGCGCAGCCGATACATCTTTGTTCGTCAACGTCTGGAAGTATTGCTATTGGCATTTATTTCACTGAAATTGATCAGTCAAAGTAACTATTTAAACCATGATCAAAAAAATTAACAGTGTTATAGAATTTTTAGATCGGTTTGATCAAATGTGAATGAAATTTGCAAAAGATAAAAAAGGTAACTTGATGGTGCGCTTACTTTCGCATTGCATCGATTTGACCGCTTGTTACCCAGTCCAGCAGCTCTGCTGCGGTTGGATTCAAGTCAGCCCTTTTGTCCATCAGATTCTTTACCCAAACCCAATTAATTTGGTTTAACAGTGGTTTGTTTCCTTCGTCACCTGCGCGAACTTTGTTGCGTAGGTCGGCCGGAATTGAATTCCACCATTGGTCAAAAGTTCTACCCATATGAGGGGATCTTAGGTTTGACTAATTAAAGCTTTTGAAGATTGCAATAATTACGGAATGATCTGGGATCCGTAATAACCTTTTAACATAGACTGGATTCAAGTTGAATCCTTGAGAGTAAAAGTTTTAGGGGCCGGAAAAGAGGTCGGGCGATCTGGATTTTTGGTAAACTGTGACGGGGCAAACTATCTTTTGGACTACGGAGTAAATCTGGGAAAAAACCCGCAAGGACCACTCCATGTGATGCCAAAAGAGGTGGACACCATAGTGATTTCACATGCGCATCTGGACCACTCTGGGTATGTGCCGCTGATGTATGTCAGTGGCAACGCAGACGTCTTTGCTACATCGCCTACGTTTGATCTTAGCAGGCTGTTAATTGAAGACATGTTGAAGCTTGAGCGCGACATACATCCATTTGGGTTGCCCGAAGTCAGCAAGATGTACAAGTTTGCAAAGACGCTTGGATTTAAAGAAAAGGTAAGGCGAGGCAACTCTACGTTTGAGCTACGTGAATCCGGCCACGTCGTTGGCGGTAGCACTGTACTTGTAGAATCCGAAGGAAAGAAACTGTTTTACACAGGCGACATCAACGTGCGCGGCTCAAGGATGATCCGTGAAGCAGACTTGGACATTGGAGAGATCGACCTTCTAATCACAGAGAGCACGTACTCGCAGACTGAGCAGATGCCAAGGCAGGAAGCGGAGCAAAAGTTCATCGAGTACGCAAACGAGATCCTAGACCAAAAAGGAAGCTTGTTTGTTCCTGCGTTTTCAGTTGAACGCTCACAAGAGATTGCGTGCGTGCTAAAAAATGCAAAGTTCAAGCACAGAATAATCATGGATGGTATGGCACTGAGTGTAAATGAGATTTTGTTGCAACATCCGGATTATCTGCGTGACTATGATGTGTTTGTAGACGCAATAGAAAACACCACATGGATTAGAAACCACAAAGAAAGAAAGCAGGCACTCACAGAGCCATGTGTTATCATATCTCCTGCAGGGATGCTAGTTGGTGGAAACGCTGTGTTTTATCTGCAAGAATTGGCATTTGATAAAAAAAATGGAATCGCCTTGGTCTCTTACCAGGGAGAGGGCACGCCCGGAAGAAAACTGCTAGAGACAGGCAAGGTCTCAATTCAGGGCCGCGAGCAAAAAGCAGAGGCCCAGGTAAGACAGTTTGAGTTTTCAGGACATGCAGACAGAAACGGCCTCTTTGAGCTTATAAAAAGAATCAAAGGAAACCCCAAGGTCTTGGCAATACATGGTGATGGAGAATCATGCACTAAATTCGCCCAGCAAATACACGAAAAGTTTGGGTTTGATGCCTATGCACCAGAGATTGGAGAAAGCATCACCATCTAGGATAGATCTGGGGCAGACAATCAACTCCGGCCAAGTCTTTTTGTGGCAGAGGTTTGCAAACACCTGGTACGGTGTAAACGGCGGCGACATTCTTGCAATAGACGAAGACAAGCCAGAGCAAATACGCACCTTTTCTGGGTCTGGGTATGATTTATTCAGAAAGGGGGACAATTTTGATAGGATAAGAAAGGAGATCTCAAAGGACAAAACGGTAAGGGACGCAGTACACAGATTTCCAGGGCTGCGGCTGGTGCGCCAAGACCCCTTTCAGTGTTATATTTCTTTTATTGTGTCTGCAAACTCTAACATACAAAACATCAGGCTGACTTTGCAGAGGATTTCAAAAAAATTTGGAAAAAAGGCCTCATTTGAGAAAAAAGAGTTTTACCTTTTTCCAGAGCCAAAAAAACTTGCGCTTGCGTCAAATTCGGAGCTTCTCTCTTGCGGTCTTGGATACCGGGCAAAGTTTGTCAAGTCTGCTTCGCTTGCAGTAAAAGAAAATCGAATCGACTTGGAGGAACTCAAAAAAGCAAACTATGATTCTGCAAAATCTGCTTTGCTGCAAATAGACGGAATAGGAAACAAGGTGGCAGACTGCATCTTGTTGTTCTCACTTGAAAAACTTGAGGCATTTCCACTCGACAGATGGATTCTCAGAAGCCTGCAACAGTATTATGGACAAAAATTCTTGTTTGAGGGAAAGACTCTGACTGACAAAAAATACCAGCAGCTGCACTACAATCTTGTGAATTATTTTGGAAGATACGCCGGTTATTGCCAGCAGTATCTCTTTAAGCTGATCAGAGAGTCCAGCAACAAGAAATGGTAGCTGACGAACCTTTAAAATGCCAAATATTTTTGCAGATGTTGGGCCGGTAGCTCAGCATGGATAGAGTGCTGGACTTCTAATCCAGTGGTCAAGGGATCGAAGCCCTTCTGGCCCGCTTTATCTGTTATAGTGTGTCATGTGATTTTTGTTTGTTTCAAAAATTATTTATCGGCTGGGTTTGTTGCGAAATCATTGAAGGACATTGAGATCACACTTGAGAGCAACGAGATAAAGCCAAATGCCGAATTTAAGGGCATAATACGGGTCAATTATGCAGGAAGGTACGACAGCGTTGTCCTAAACACGCAGATCCTAAACTCAAATGAGCTTATGCTGTTTACTTCGTGCAACGGCAAAAAACTCAACAACCGCAGCTCAAGGCTGTTTATCTCAAAGGAGGTCATGCCGCAAAATGTGGCCGAGTTTACCGCAATGATCACATTTGAGCCGCAGCAAAAACATGATGTCAAGTTTCGCGCCTCAATAATCGAGCAGCACAAAGAAGTAGAAAGCGACGTCTTGTTTGCTAAATTCAGCTAGCCTTGGTCTTTGCTTCAGGAGGCAATTCCTTTGGTGCCTCTTCTTTTACCTCTGCTGTCTGTGGCGCCTCGACTTGGGGTTCCTGTACCGGTGGAGGTGGTGGAGGCCTCTTTGCCTCACTTAGCGCATACCTGTACACATGGAACATGCCTGCAAACACGATCAGTATGAGTCCTGTCAAGAACAGCGACAGATTGTTGAGGCCTGTTATTGCCGCGTTGTATGCTGCAATGTTTAGGTAGATTTGGAAGGCAATCAGTCCCACTATGACCCAGTTGAGCCATTTTTGCGAGAGGTTTATCTCAGCTACCTTCTTTGGTCCTTTTTCTTTTCTGAGCTTTGCCTTGCGTTCAGCTTCCTGCGCCATTTTGATCATCATGTAGCTAAAGCCAAACCCAAGCGGCACAAGCAGTATCATGACCAGATAGAAAAAGATAGGATCGATTACAAGCCTCTGCACAAGCGGGATGGTGGTATCAGGCGGGATGTAGAATCCCCAGTATGTGGTCACCATTATCTGCGCAATTCCAGTTATTCCAAATGCGGTGATTATTGGCCTATCCTTCCAAGAGAACTTTTTGTACCTGTCGATAAACGGCGTAAGAAGCAATGCTCCTATGAACAGTCCAGGCCACAGCACTCCCGTTACGAACTTGTCGTACTGGGTCCTCAAAAATGCGTACAGTCCTGTGAGGTACCACTCTGGCACGGTAATGCCAGGCGGCACGGTGGGCTCAAACTTGAAGCCCATATCTATTGGGAAGACCCCTCCAGTAATTAGAATGGCGCCAGATATTGCCATGACCATTGGCACATCAAATACCAGAAATCTTGGGAAGTGGACTGCCATGAGGCCTAGCATCACCAGTGGCAAAATGAAGACGTGTTGCGCATAGAACCTCAGTACAAAGTCGGTAAACCCAGATCCGAACATTGCGTCGCGTATGGTGGGCCCAACTATTGGGATAGAGTTTGTGAGCGATGCCGCAATGCTGATTGCAAGCTCTGCTCTCTCTGAGAATATGATGTCGTATCCTGTGAACGCCTCAAGGATGGTAACAGTGCCCAGTATGACACCTGTCACCCAGAGCACCTCATTTCTTATCTTGTATCTTCCAGAAAAGTACTGGTAGTACATGTGGAGTATGGCCAAGAGCACCATTGCGTTGGAACCATGATAGTGGATGTTGCGTATGTGGAACCCAAATGGAACCACATCGTTGATTTTTTGTACGCTGTCCCACGCCCTGTCAAGAATCGGGAAATAATAGAACATCAAAAGCGCGCCTGATATTCCAAGTATGACAAACACGATGAATGTGAGCATCCCAAGAAAACCAAACGGGCTGACAAACCTTGATGGGAAAGAGAACTTGACTCCGGTGAATATGGTCCTCTCGAGGCCGTCCCACAGCCAGTAGAAAAAGTTGACTGCGCCTGTGCGCCTACTTAATGAAACGGCCATACCCTACTACCCCATTGTCGTTTGGTCCCCATTTGGCAGGCAAGATCCACAGATCACCTTTTGCGTCTGCTTCCAAGTCCAGCTTTGCAAGCGTGTTTGATGGCGGCGCTTGAAGTGAGGCCGGGCCCGCAAATGCAGTGCCTGTCAGGGGATTGTACATGCTTCCGTGGCATGGGCACTCGCCCCTCTTTCTTCCTTCTTGGGGCCAGTACTTCCATAGACACCACAGATGCAGACATACCATGCTGTATACTCTAAATGCTGAAACATCGTTTTTTGAGCCGCCCAGTTCTTCTGGCAGCCTGATGAACTGCCACTTTCTGAAGGCCTCTTCGTCCAAGACCGGGTCGCCTGTCCTTGGGTAGGTGACGACCTCGGCGTGATTTACTGGAAAAGTGTTAACGTTTGCTTGTCCGCCGTCTGGCAGAATTACTGGCACCTTTTCTATTTTTGCGCTGTCTGGGTTTGGCATG
>JBFLWI010000005.1:0-31159 GCA_040757675.1 Thermoproteota archaeon
TCAGCTTTCCCTCACGGTACTAGTCCACTATCGGTCTTGAGGAATGTTTAGCCTTAGATGCTACTTTCACCTAATTTCCTTGCCCACTGCCAAGGACAAGTACTCGGGACATGATAAGATCCAATACCGTTTCGCCTACGGGGGTATCACCCTCTATGCCGCAACGTTCCAGAAAACTTCGGCTGCGTTCTTGGATCGTAATATCATATCCAAACACCACATCTCTGTTATGTTGCCACAACAGATTCAGTTTGGGCTGTCTCCTTTTCGCTCGCCGCTACTTGGGAGATCTCAATTGATTTCTCTTCCACGTGGTACTAAGATGCTTCAATTCCCACGGTTCGATCACCGCACTTGCGTACGGTGTGTACATAAAGTACAGGATTCCTATTCGGAGATCCCGGGATCATAGGACGCTTGCGCCTACCCCGGGCTTATCGCAGCTTGCCACGTCCTTCTTCTCTTCTCAAGCCTAGCAATCCTCCTACTGGCGTCTATGCACTGGTATGATTAGCCACAATATTACACGACTATGCACGATGATCATTGCGTGGTACTGGGTGTACCCCGCTACATCCTTCATACGCCACTTTCATGGCGTATTGCATCCGATGGTTTTTTGTGAAGATTGGTTGCGCATTCCTTCACACATTCGTCTATATGTCTAAGGAGGTGATCCGACCGCAGGTTCCCCTACGGTCACCTTGTTACGACTTTTCCCTCGTCACTGACCTCAAGCTCGATAATGCCAACAAGACACTACCTCACTAAAGGCCAACTCCGATGAAACGACGGGCGGTGTGTGCAAGGAGCAGGGACGTATTCACCGCGCGGTAGTGACGCGCAGTTACTAGGGATTCCATATTCGTGAGGGCGAGTTACAGCCCTCAGTCATAACTGAGGTATCGTTTGATGATTGCCTCCTCCTTTCGGATTCGGAACACATTGTCAATACCATTGCAGCCCGCGTGTGGCCCCAGGGTTTCGGGGCATACTGACCTGCCGTGGCCCCTTCCTTCCTCCACATTAACTGTGGCGGTCCGTCTAATTCGCTCCACTACTCCAGAGAGTAATGGTAGCAACTAGACGCAGGGGTCTCGCTCGTTACCTGACTTAACAGGACATCTCACGGCACGAGCTGGCGACGGCCATGCACCACCTCTCAGCTTGTCTGGTAAAGTCTTCAGCTTGACCTTCATTCTGCTGTCGCCCCGGGTAAGGTTTCTGGCGTTGACTCCAATTGAACCGCAGGCTTCACCCCTTGTGGTGCTCCCCCGCCAATTCCTTTAAGTTTCATACTTGCGTACGTACTTCCCAGGCGGCAGACTTAACGGCTTCCCTGCGGCACTGCATTGGCCACAAGCCAATGCATCACCGAGTCTGCATCGTTTACAGCTGGGACTACCCGGGTATCTAATCCGGTTTGCTCCCCCAGCTTTCATCCCTCACCGTCGAACGTGTTCTGGTACACCGCCTTCGCCACAGGTGGTCATCAATAGATCAAAGGATTTTACCCCTTCCTATTGAGTACCGTGTACCTCTCCCACTCCCTAGCTGTCCAGTATTTTCGGCGGCCTATACGTTAAGCGCATAGATTTAACCGAAAACTTAGACGGCCGGCTACGGATGCTTTAGGCCCAATAAACCTCCTGACCACTCGAGGTGCTGGTATTACCGCGGCGGCTGACACCAGAACTTGCCCACCCCTTATTCACCAGTGTTTCTAGGACTGGCAAAAGACTCCTTTAGCAGGAGACACTCGGATTAACCTTGTCGTGCTTTCGCACATTGCAAAGGTTTCTCGCCTGCTGCGCCCCATAGGGCCTGGGTCCGTGTCTCAGTACCCATCTCCGGGCCCCTCCTCTCAGAGCCCGTACCTGTTATAGCCTTGGTGGGCCATTACCTCACCAACTAGCTGATAGGCCGCAGTCTCATCCTACGGCGATAAATCATTTGAACCACAGGCCATTCCAGGCACTGTGATCTATCGGGGATTATTCTCAGTTTCCCGAGGTTATCCCCGTCCATAGGGTAGATTAACTACGTGTTACTGAGCAGTCTGCCTTGTATTGCTACAACGACTCGCATGGCTTAGTACCAATCCGATAGCAGTCAGGTCCCGCAGGATCAACGGGATTCTGAATTTGGTTTATTTTTTTATTGGAATTGGACGGAATGCACAATCTTCACATATCAGATTAGATCATTTGATCAAATCCTCATCTTGTATGCGCAACTGGAGGCCCGTAAATCACAAACTGGTATGTTACCATACTTCATTACAAGCGCCGCCATAGCGTTGCGTATGCAAAAGAAAAAGAATGAAAGAAGCAATATAAACCATTCAGAAGTTTTTGTAAAAACGGCTTCGAAATTCGATCAAAAATATATTCGGCAATATAAAGTTGCAAGTGTCAATTGGAAGCTAGCAGACTATACCAAAAAAAGACGCCAAGATCGGCAAGACTCTTTGCAGAATCAAAAAAACTGCATGTCAACGGCGTAAGCCACAACATCAGGTTTTTTGAGCCATACCCTTTTGTGACAAAATCTGCAAGTGGTAAGTACCTAATTGACGTAGACTCTAACAAGTATGTAGATTTTTGGATGGGTCACTGGAGTCTGATTTTAGGACATGCTCCAAGCGCAATTCTCACAAAAGTAAGAGGGCAGCTAAAAGACGGATGGATGCATGGAACAGTCAACAAGAACACAGTTGAGCTTTCAGAGATAATTTCAGGTGCAGTTCCAGTTGCACAAAAGATTCGCTACGTGACAAGCGGCACTGAGGCTACCATGTACGCAGTCAGGCTTGCTCGCGCAGTGACTGAAAGAAAGACGGTGGCGAAAATAGACGGTGGGTGGCATGGATACACCAGCGACTTGCTAAAGGCTGTCAACTGGCCTTTCAAAGAATCCGAAAGCCGTGGCCTCACAGATGAGCGGCACATAGTTTCTATTCCGTACAATGATTTGGAAAAATCTCTGCAGATTTTAAAAAAAGTAGGAAAGGATCTTGCCGCAGTTATAATTGAGCCAGTTCTTGGGGGAGGAGGGTGCATACCTGCAACCAGAGACTACCTAAAAGGGATACAAGAATTTGCAAAAAAGAATGGTACCATATTCATTTTGGATGAGATAGTCACCGGCTTTAGGTTTAGGTTTGGCTGCCTGTATGAGACAATGAGGCTCGATCCAGACATTGTGACTTTGGGCAAAATTGTGGGCGGTGGATTCCCAGTTGGCGTAATTTGTGGAAAAAATGAGATAATGGATCATGCAAACACGCGGCATTATGCAAAAACAAAGAGGGCATACATCGGGGGCGGTACATTTTCTGCAAATCCGATGACTATGTGTGCCGGCTCTGCAACATTGAGCGTGTTGCGAAAAAACAATTTGATTTACGCAAAGATCGGAAAGCTCGGACAGCAGAGTCGAGAAAAACTAGACAGAGTTTTTGATGGCAGAGTGATCACCACTGGCCTTGGTTCGCTGTTTATGACGCATTTTGTGACAAAAGGGGTAAGCCAGGTGCAGAGTGCCTCAGATGCTGCAAGGTGTGACACCAAAATGCTGCGGCGATTTCACTTTGAGATGATTGCAAGAGACGGAATATTTTTCCTGCCTGGTAAGCTTGGCGCATACTCTAGTGCGCATTCTGAATCCGATGTTAAGGCACTTGTTGAGGCTGCTGCAAGGTTCTCAGAATCACTATAGATATAGAAAAATAGTTGTGTGAAAAACGAACATCATGTTATGTGTCGATGTGAACGCGATAAGCCCAGTTGAGGGTGGAGAGGGGACGCAAATTAAGCAAATATTTCACCCTCACAACACGATGCTTGGTATCAGGTTCAGCATGGCAAGATGTACCATGCAAAAGAATACAAAATCAAAAAAGCACACACTCAAATCAGCTGAGGTCTATTACATCACAAGTGGTACAGGCATCCTGCATGTGGATGACAAAGCCTGTGAGCTGAAAGCAGGACATGCTGTGTATGTGCCGCCCCACTCAGAGCAGTTTGTCGAAAATACTGGAGATGTACCACTCGAGTTTTTGTGCATAGTGGATCCTGCTTGGAGGCAGGAAGACGAAACAATAACTGAATAATCCGCTCTTAATTTAAATGGGATGAGGTCATAGTGGTACGCTGTGAATAGTTTAGACATACTTCTAAACAAAGCAATACTGCAGTCCATCCAGAACGCCATAGACAAAGAAAAACTCAGGCGCATTGAGCTGCAGTTACACGAACAAGGCTTTGAGATATCTGAAATGCTAAGCAGGTTCGGACAGCTGAGAAGGAAGCTATTTGAATTTGGGCAGGACTTTAAGAAAATTGAAGACAGAATACTCAGGGACTTTCTTACCACAGAAGAGCATTCCTCTGAGATCTGGCTTGTGATAACTAACAAGGTCTTAACTGAGCTTATCTTGAAGACGTTTGCAGACGAAGACAAGAAGCTGATTTTGGATTTTACAAGAAACAATTCTGAGACAATACCAAAGATTTTGAGTCTGTGCAATCTGCCAAACACGTCTGGATATAGAAAGGTCAAACAGCTTATTGACGACGGCTTTGTCATACCCACTGGCATGGCAGAGACCTTTGAGGGAAGGCGCACGCTGCTTTACAGGTCAATAATTCAAAAGGTGCAAATCTACATCAACAAAAACGACGTTATCACAAAGATTTTGGTTCCAAAGGAGATCCTCAACTCCAGCCTGATTGTAAAGACGATCAGCGACGTAAATGAGGGAAGGCATATAGTCTCAAACTAGCATATTTTTAAAACAGTTTGTGTATACTGATGCATTGGACAAGGTACAAGCTTTCCAAGTTTTGCAATTAGAGCCAGGCTCGTCATTTAATGAAATCAAGTATGCATACAGAAAGCTCGCATTAGAGCTGCACCCAGATAAAAATAACGCAGAAAGAGACGGCCTTAGATTCAAGCAGGTCACTGAAGCATACCACTTCTTAAAGAACAGCGCAAAGATTGCAAACTCAAAGGCAAGAGAAGCAAAGTACACAAACCCCAAGACAAAAAAAGATGAGACGTTTTCTCGCACCAACTGGGGCGCACGGCCTGGCGACTCTCCACCACAGGAAGACTGGGAGAGATACACAAGACAGACAGAGCAAAACGATCCGTTCTTTTGGAAGAGCTATGTTGCAGAATTTTGGCGAGAATATGAGTCACGGACTACCAGAAAGGACGATCCGTATGACTTTGAGATAATCCAAGAGGCAAAAAATGAACCAGACATCCTAGTTGATGTAGATCACAGCAAATGTATTGGATGCTGCAGCTGCGAAACAATAGCACCTCAAGTATTTTGGGTCGACAAGCATTCAAAGATGAATCCCAAGTCACACGTCGTAAACCAAAAGGGTGCAAAACAAGACAAGATAATGGATGCGGCACAGACATGCCCCACAAAGGCAATAAACGTAGACGAAGAAGATACTGGAAAGCGCCTATATCCCTACTAGGCTTTCAGCTTGGAGAGAATCTGATCAAACTCCGAATCGGAAAGCTTGGGCCTGTTTGTAAACATGTGGTGAACTGCAAAGGCAGAGTCTTCTTGACTACGCGGTATTAAGTGTACATGAACATGAGGTATCTCTTGTCCTGCAGCCCTTCCGTTGTGTACAGCAAGCAGGGTAGCACCGGTAAGTGAGTCCACCTTTGCGATTACTTTGTGCACTGTTTCAAAGAGGTCTTTGTTGTCGTCTGATTTCATGTCTTGAATTTTCTCATAGTGTTTTTTTGGAATCACGAGTGTGTGGCCTTTTGTCAGTGGAAAGGCGTCAAGGAACGCCAGTGAATTCTCTGTTTCCATGACGACTCTGGCCTTTATGTCGCCTCGGACGATTTTGCAAAATATGCAATCCATCTTACTTTGGTGGCCACAATCTCGCATATATTTTGCAATGATTGGCATCAAAAAAATTGACACAAAATATAAAGGATAATTTAGTTGGCATGATGTTGTCGATTAAAAACATCACCGTTCTTGGGTCAGGTGTCATGGGCCACGGAATAGCCCAAGTCAGCGCAATGTCAGGCTACAATGTTGTCTTGCGTGACATTGATCAGCAGTTCCTCGATAAAGCAATGGAAAAGATCAAGTGGAGCCTTGAAAAGCTCGTCTCAAAAGAAAAGATCACACAATCAGAATCAGATGCGATTCTCTCAAGAATCAAGACGAAGGTAGACCTTGCAGAGGCTGTGAGCTCAGCGGATTTGGTAATTGAGGCAGTCCCAGAAATAATGGACCTTAAAAAAAAGGTCTATTCTGAGCTAGACAGAGTAGCAGACAAAAGAGTGATATTTGCGTCAAACACAAGCACGCTCCCAATCACGGAGATTGCCAACACTACAAGTAGGCCTGACAAGTTTATCGGGATTCATTTCTTTAATCCGCCGCAACTCATGAAGTTAGTAGAAGTAATCCCAGGCCAAAAGACTGCAAAAGATATAGTCGACCTTACAGTGAATTATGTCAGGTCTGTAAAAAAAGAGCCAGTCATCTGCAAAAAAGACGTGCCCGGCTTTATAGTGAATCGACTCTTCATTCCACTTGTCCACGAGGCGTGCTGGTTAAAGGAAAGGCAAGGATACACATTTGAGGAGATAGACTCTGCAGTAAAATTCAAGATGGGATTTCCGATGGGAATTTTTGAGCTTGCGGACTTTACTGGCATGGACGTGATTCACAAGGCGACAGTTGAGCTTCAAATCAGGGACAAAAAAGTGATCTTTCCGCATCCACAAGTAGAGCAGCTTTACAACGAGAAAAAGCTTGGACAGAAATCAGGCCAGGGGTTCTACAAGTACTCAGATGACAAGTACGAGCGCATCCAACTCGACGAAAATTTGGCGAAAAAATGCAACCCAATCCAGCTTGTGGCAAACATCCTCAACAACGCTGCGTGGCTTGTCACAAATCAGGCAAGCGATGTTGTTGAAATTGAAAAAGCCGCACAGCTCGGACTCGGCCTAAAAAAACCTATTTTTGAGACTGCAAAAGAGTTTGGAATAAAAAACATCGTAAATGAGTTAAACGAGCTTGCAAAAAAGTACGGCAGCTTTTACGAGCCAGATCCCTTACTACTATCTATGCAGTAATCTGCCTTAGAAGGTACGCTACTGCCTCCTGCGGTGTATCGACTCCGACAATTTTGACGTTTTGTCTGTGATCAATGAACTGGTCTGCAAACTTTGTGGCCATCCCACCAGAATTCTTTAGCGCTACAATGGGCCTTTTGTGCATGTATGCAGCACACATCTCAGAGAGTGTTCCAGAGCCACCTCCCACGACTATCACGCCATCTGCGGAAAGTGCCGTAAGAAAGTCCCTTGCAAGGCCAAGGCCGCTTGGAATGACAATGTCGCAGTACTCGTTTGCAAAAGATGGGCTGTCTTGAGGGATTATTCCCACTGTGAGCCCGTGTGCGTCCTTGGCACCATGGCATGCTGCCTTCATTACACCACCTAGGCCACCTGAGATCAGTACGGAATTTGATTTTGCCACTTCACGACCTACCTCGTATGCGAGTTTTTCAAGCTCAGGCGTACATCCGTTTTCGTTGTTGCCTATTACTAGGATCTGGGGTAGTTTTGGCATCAGTGACTCACCGGTATTCTCTGAAATATTTTATTCATGTGATCGTGTGAATCAACGCAAAGGATATAACAGTAGACATCCAAGTTCGCTCATGACGAAAAGAACAATGCCGGTATGCATGACACCGACGCAATATGAAAAGATTGCTGAGATTGCAAAGCTGAACGGCATGGTTAATGCAAGCCAAGCAATTGAGAAGATCCTAAAAGAGATCTAAATTTTTGTTTTTAATTACATTTTTTAGCCGATACCCTCAATTAGATTTGTGGGCCTATTTAGCAAAAAACCTGCAGCGTGCACCGTATGCAATAAAGAAACAACACATAAGCACAAACCAAAAAAGGAGTGGAATCTGCAGTACCCGCTTTGTACGGACTGCTACATGAAAACACTTGAACAGTATTATTCTGGAACGTACAAACAAAAATGTGTCAGCTGTGGCACGGAACAAAAGATAACAGATCTTTGGGAGCCAAGGTGGCAATGGGAAATGGAAGGCCTGCTCTGCAAATCGTGCTTTGATAAAAAAGAAATCGCGTTCAACCAGAAAAAAGAATTTTGTGGCGTGTGTGGCACGAGGCTTAGTTTTTTCAGATATAATCCAAAGGCAAGCTGGAAGATAGAAGGCCAGCTTTGCAGAAAATGCTGGGATGAACAAAAGGCGGCCCACAAATGAAACTCTTCAAGAAGGCCAAATGTGAGCAGTGTGGTAACAGCTTTTCGTCAGACGAAGAACTCATGCAGCACAAGCAGATAATTCATGGAAAAGATCTGCCGTACGACTGCAAGGTGTGCAACAAGAATTTTTCAAACATGCAAGACATGAGGGCACATCTGCAAAGACACCACAACTACAAAGCTTAGACTGCTTGCAGAGTTTTGACTACTGGTGGTCTTACTTTGGTAAAGACCCTAAAACCACATATGCATTTTATTTCAGGCAGCCTGCTTAGCTCAGAATTTGTTACGCTTGTTCCGCATCGGAGGCACTTGTAAATTACGTCGAATTTTTCGGTTGCCGGCGCGGATTCTGTTGGTTGCTCTGACATGTAGGTTTTGTCTTGACTCTGTAATTTAAGGCTACTTTAGTGATAGCTCAATGTAGACGTCGTCTGGGATCTTGAGGCGCATTAATTGTCTGATTGCTTTGTCGTCTGCGCTAAGGTCGATTATTCTTCTGTGCATTCTCATCTCCCATTTTTCATATGTCTCGGTTCCGTTGCCACAAGGCGATTTCCTCGTTACAACGTTCAATCTTTTTACTGGGAGTGGTGTTGGCCCCTTTACTTTGACTCCGGTTTTTTTGCCGATGCCCATGATCTCAGTGCACACACCGTCCAATTTGGGGAGGCTGGTGCTTGTAAGTTTGATGCGGGCGGATTGAGTCAAGATAAAGACCAGTTTTAGGGTTTGTATTCTTCAGTAATTTCTTTTACAATTCCTGCTGCAATGGTGGCACCCATGTCTCTGAGTGCAAATCTTCCCAACTCCGGAAAGTCTTTGAATGTCTCAATGCAGGTTGGTCTGACTGGTCTGATTTTTACAATCGCCGAGTCACCAACTTTGAGGAATTTTGGATTTTGCTCGTCAACTGCACCTGTTGCTGGATTTATTTTTGCTTCAAATTCGGTGATTGTTGCGGCAACCTGTGTGGTGTGAGCATGCATGACTGGTGTGTAACCAGGTGCAATAGCTGTTGGGTGATGAATAACTATGATTTGTGCTCTGAATTCTTTTGCTACCTTTGGTGGATTGTCTGGGTGTCCGACTACGTCGCCTCTTTTGATATCTTTCTTTTCAACACCCCTTAGGTTAAAGCCGATGTTGTCTCCTGCTTCTGCAGATTCCATTTGAGTGTGATGGGTTTCAATTGATTTGACTTCGCCTATTGCACCAGATGGCATAATAATGATTTTGTCGCCTGCTTTGAATTTGCCGGTCTCGACTCTACCTACTGGCACCGTTCCAACACCGGTAATAGAGTAGACATCTTGGATTGGCAGTCTGAGTGGTTTGCCGACTGGTTTTTCTGGTACTTGGAAATCGTCAAATGCTTGAAGCAGTGTCTTGCCGTTCCACCATGGCATGTTCTCTGATTTCTTTACTAGGTTGTCTCCTTTCCATCCTGAAACTGGGATGATTGGTACGTTTTCTAGTTTGTAACCGACGGACTTGATCAGCTTTTCTGCCTTTTCCTTTGCAGCCTTGAACGCTGCTTCGGAGTAGTTGCTGTCGTCCATCTTGTTAATTGCAACAATTAGTTGGTTTACGCCCAGTGTCTTGAGCAGGAATGCGTGTTCTCTTGCTTGTCCGCCTGGCGCTATTGCTGTATCTGTTTCGCCTTCTTTTGCTGAAATGACCAAGAGTGCGCAGTCTGCCTCAGATGCGCCAGTAATCATGTTTTTGATAAAGTCTCGGTGACCTGGTGCATCGATTAATGTGAAAAAGTACTTTGGAGTCTCAAATTTCTGAAAAGCTAAATCGATTGTAATACCTCTTTCTCTTTCATCTTTAATGTTATCCATGACCCACGCATATTTGAAAGTGTCACCTTTTCCGGTCTTTTCTGACTCGGCTGCGTGTGCTGCGATCGTCCTTTCGTCCACAAGTCCCATGTCCATGAGGAAGTGACCCATAGTTGTTGACTTGCCGTTATCGATGTGACCGGTTACGATCAAATTCAAGTGTGGTTTAGTTGCCATAGGCTTTTCGTGCTGTGAGGGGTTTATTAGAGTTACGATTTTTTCAAGACTTTTTCTCATTTTTTAGATTTTTTTGATCAGAGTCGAGTCTGTGGGTTTGCAGGGTTTGGGACTCGGTTTGCTCGTCTACAAAACCAGATCACTTATCAAAGACATAAATCAAAGTAGACAGCCAAAAAAACCATGAAGATCACAGTTTCTGCAATCAAAGCTGATGTTGGAGGGATTGGTGGTCACACAAGGCCGAGTGACGCACTGCTCGATGCTGTCAGAAGAACTGTGAAGGGTGCGTCGAATCTTTTGCTTGACTACTATGTAGGTTACGCCGGTGACGATGTCCATATTGTAATGTCTCACACAAAAGGGACTGATAATGCGGAGATACATGGCCTTGCATGGAAGGCCTTTGAAGAAGGCACCAAAGTTGCCAAGTCAGAGGGACTCTATGGGGCAGGCCAAGACCTGTTAAAGGATTCTTTTTCAGGAAACGTCAAAGGGATGGGCCCCGGCGTTGCCGAGATGGAGTTTGAGGAAAGACCCAACGAAGCATTCACAGTACTGGCAGCTGACAAGACAGAACCTGGCGCATTCAATTATCCGTTTTACAGACTGTTTGTCGACGCACTAAGTAACACGGGACTCATTGTCAACAAATCACTTGCGGCAGGAGTAAAGTTCAACATAATGGATGTCGAGGAAGGCAAGGTAGCAGAGTTAGAATTATGGCAAGACAAGCCGATCTTAGAAGCAGCCCTGATGTATCCTGGTAGGTATGTAGTGTCTGCTGTGTACACAAAGAGCGGAGAGCCAATCGTTGCTTCGTCGACTGACAGACTACACAACATTGCAGGCACTTATGTAGGAAAGGACGATCCAATCGCGGTTGTGAGAACCCAGAAGAACTTTCCAGCTACAGAAGAGCTTGGCAGCGTCTTTAACAACCCGCACTATGTTGCAGGCAACACACGCGGCTCACACCACATGCCGCTCATGCCAGTCAAGATAAACACTGCTGCTTCGATCGATTTTTGCATTCCGATTGTGGAAGCACTCGTGTTTTCAATGCACAACGGCAAGTTCACGGGGCCGTTTGATGGATTTTCGACTCCCGACTGGGATTACGTAAGACACATAGCTACGCAAAAAGCATTAGCTATGCGCAGCCAGGGATTCATACACCCTGCCACACTCGTACCAGCAGAACTTGAATATGCTGAAGGTTACAAGGCAGTGATTGATGGGTTACATAAAAAGATGAAGCCGCTTGAAACAAAACAGGTAGGCGGCAGCAAGAAATACGAAGATCCCGACTAGAGGTTCTGAACTAAACAACAATAGAGTTAAGAGTAAGGATTGAGAGATTTCATTAATGAAAATAGATTCAGAGTGGATTTTTGCACAGCTATCTTTGATTGGGATCGGCAGCGCATCACTCTCGCAGATAATTGTCACAATATTCAGCGAGACAATACCACAGGCAGTAACGGGATTCTTCAAGGAGATCGGCGGAGTCTTGATGCTTGTGTTAGTCTTTGTATTTGCGTTTACTTGGTTTCTGAGGGCAAGGCCGCACAACAAGCCAAAGAACTACTCTGTAATCATATTTGATGTCTTTGGAAACCAGATATCGATAGAGGGCCTTCGCACCGACTTCAAAAACCACGATGTTGCGTGGAGTTTCATGAAACAGTACAAAAAAGACTATCCACTCCACAACTTTGCCATGGTCTCAGATTCGCCTAGGTCTGAGAAGAAGACTATTTTCAGATACATCTAACACAACACAAATTCTAAATAATAAACAAGAACAACGAACAAAGTGCCACTAGACGTAGTTCAAGAAAAAAATCTAAACGAAATCATCAATTATGCGCTGGAATACCCACGTGTGGTTCTTTCTGCAACAAAAAGCAGGCTGCAACAACAAACTGCAGACTTTGCGTATGGCCTGTATGTCGGATACATCTCTGGACTGTTTTTTGACAAATTTCTTTTGGAAAACAAAAGATTCCTCAATGACGAAGAGTTGTCCGATTTTTACTCCAAATTAGCTGCAAGGAACGACGAGATCATGCTAAAGATCAAAACGCATCTAAAGTTGGCATGACTTTGTGCGGCTTACTTTTATTTTAGAGCAGCTTAGAATTCAAGTGTGCAGTTTTCTTTAATCTCCGACACATTTGAGAAGATGGAGTCCACCACCAAGAGGCTGGAGCTTACTCAGTACTTGGTGGATTTGTTCAAGGCGACTCCAAAAGACAGCATCTCAAAAATAGTTTATTTGATTCAGGGAAAACTTAGGCCAGACTTTGAGGGAGTAGAACTAGGACTTGCAGAAAAACTTGCAATACACGCAATCTCAAAATCATCTGGGATTCCAATCAGGAAGATAAACGAGGTGTATTCTGAGGATGGTGATTTGGGGAGAGCCGCCGCAAAGATTTTGGAGCAAAAAAA
The DNA here is from genome assembly GCA_040757675.1 of Thermoproteota archaeon. Classification (GTDB taxonomy): domain Archaea; phylum Thermoproteota; class Nitrososphaeria; order Nitrososphaerales; family Nitrosopumilaceae; genus Nitrosotenuis. The sequence continues at coordinate 12,802 of JBFLWI010000005.1, forward strand.
GCAAACTACGTTTTTGGCACAAGACATCACAGTTGAGCGCGTCTATGAAACACTCTACAAGATTGCAAAGTTGGAAGGGGCAAGATCACAGGATCTAAAGATGAAGTATGTTTCGAGTCTTCTCAACGACGCTACGCCACAAGAGGCAAAGTTTATCCTCAAGATATTGATGGGAACGTTGCGACTCGGTATTGCAGACAACACAGTAATGGACGCCCTTGCAATTGCGTTTACTGATTCAAAAGAAAACAGGGCCAAGCTTGAAGAAGCATACAATGTATCTTCGGATCTTGGTAAGGTGTCGGAGATTCTTGCAAAAAACGGCCTTGATGGGCTCAAAGAGTTTCGCGTAAACGTGTTCAATCCTATACGGCCAATGCTTGCGGAGCGAGTAAAAAGCGAAGAAGAGGCAATCGAGAAACTTGGAAAAGAGTTTGCAGCAGAGTACAAGCTCGATGGTGAACGGGTACAGATTCACCTCAAAGACAATCAAGTGATGTTGTTCTCAAGGCGACTCGAAAACATCACAAGCTACTATCCAGACATTGTGGAAAAAGTTCCAAAGGCGCTGAGGACGACTGAGGCCATCTTGGAGGCAGAGGCAGTTGCAATTAATGAAAATACAGGTGAGTTTTTGCCTTTTCAGGAGCTGATGCACAGACGAAGAAAGTACGACATAGACAAGATGGTTGCAAAATATCCAATCACGGTCAATTTGTTTGATGTTTTATATCTTAATGGCAAAGAGTTGCTGAATGAGTCCTACCAGGTGAGAAGGAAGAAGCTGGAAGAAATCGTAATCGAAGACGATTTTGTCAAGGTGATTCAAAAGACGCTGGTCCACTCTGAAAATGAGATCGAGGATTTTTTGGAAAACGCCATAAACGCAGGATGTGAAGGCCTCATGCTCAAGGTCTTGGATGCACCATACAGAGCAGGGGCGCGTGGCAGCAACTGGCTCAAACTAAAAAGAGAATACAGAAACGAGCTTGGAGACAGCTTGGACCTAGTAGTTATTGGTGCATTTTTTGGTAGAGGTAAGAGAACTGGCAAGTACGGGACTTTGCTTTTGGCATCATACAACCAAGATCAAGATACGTTTGACAGCATTTGCAAGGTTGGGACGGGATTTACTGATGAACATTTAGATCAATTCTACCAGATTTTATCAAGCAAAGTAACGATAAAGAAAAATCCCAGGATAAATTCCGGAATGGAGGCCGATGTTTGGTTTGAGCCAGAATTAGTCATCGAAATAGTTGCCTCAGAGATCACCCTCAGCCCAGTTCACACCGCAGCAAAAGACATAGTTCGGAAAGGAAGTGGCCTTGCTTTGAGATTCCCAAAGTTCACAGGAAAGATAAGAATGGAGAAAGCACCGGAGGATGCCACCACAAACGACGAAGTCGTAGCTTTGTATCGAAGTCAAAAAAAGGTAACTCAGACTGTTTCAGAGACATAGTCTTGACAAGACAATAGAACCTTAATTAATACCTCCCCAAGTTATACAGAAGGATGTATAGTGGAGAACTAGAGGTCCAAGCAAAGCGAAAAGCGATTGCAGTTTTACAAGACGAGATAAATCGAATCCTCAACGCGGCAAGAGAGCTTGCGACACTGCCTAACTTGATCATGAAAAAAGACAAGGCAGGCATCAAGGCAGTAAATGAGCAGATCTCAAGTATTGAAGAAGAAGTGGAAAACCTAAGAAGAAAGATAACTCGTGAAGTCGCTGACGTTGGCGGACTCATCATGAACAGGGAAAACCTGCTCAACACTGCCTACACGATGGACGAGATTGCGGGATACATCACAGGAATTGCGTTCAAGCTTTCAAACATCAAGCCGTCCACACTAAAAGCCGCAAAACTTGACGAGGATATTTCTGCACTAATCGAATTGCTGGTGGATGAAGTCTACAAGCTAAATGAGATAGTGCGAGGCCTAAATACAAACACCGCAAATGCAATCGAGCTTGCTCAAGAGACCCAGAAAATAGAGCGTGAAATAGACATAAAGTATCGCATGGCTGTGATCAAGGCATTAGACGAGATCAGCAACACAAAGGAACTCATGCTTGTAAAAGACGTAATACAAGGAATTGAGGAAATGGCAGACAAATGCCAGCAAGTATCTGACTCGTTTATTCTTCTTGCATTAAGCCTCTAATCCAATTTTTCATTATTTTTAGAACCGCAAATGCAAAATAATTTGTAGTGCCGATATAGAGACAACATAATGCACGGCGAGATTGTGGAAAACAGAATCGTGATATGGAGTGCCGAGGACGCAAGGGCCATATTTGCAGAATCATACTATGGTAAGCCAATTGGCATTGCCAAACCAAAACCAGAAGAGATCGATGTTCCGCTGATACTGGATTTGATTGAAGGATTTTACTTGCAAGAAAGATCACAACTCATAATCTACAAATCAAAAAAGAAAATTAGTCGGCAACAACTACTGGAAATTTGCAGAAAAGAATATCACAACTTTGACAAAAAATACCAAGTGTACAAGGATTTTAGAGATAAAAAATACATTGTGAATCCTGGAATAAAGTTTGGGTGTGATTTTGCAGTGTACCAGAGAGGGCCAGGTATTGACCATGCACCATACTTGGTTCAGGTATACAACAAGACAGACACTATCTCAGCCACAGGAGTGGTGCTTGCTGGCAGACTTGCCACCAGCGTCAAGAAAAATTTCATTCTGGCAATACCACATGGCGATAAGGTAAATTATTTGGCGCTTGACTGGTGGAGGGCCTAGATTCTTTTTACGTGCTCTGCAATCTTGTTGTAGATTGCATACATGTCTTTTGTTATTTTAAAGTCGTGGGCATTTTTCCACTTGCTGTAAATTCTTATTTCCTTTATTGTAGGATCTACAAAGATTGTCGCATCCTTGATTGATTGTTTTGCGATAAGCTCGTTTAGTTCTGTATCTTTGTTTAGCTCATCTGCAAGAAGGCCGCCAACCCATCTAACTGACTTGATTTTTTTTGCAGCAAAGTGTCCTTCGGTTTCCAGCACAGTCTTTGCCACATATTTTGATGGATGTACTGCATCAAGTTTGACGATATAATGTGCTTGGAATCTGTCCTGAGCCCCCCAGTGAGATATTGTAGCATCTTGCATGTTTTCTTACCCTTTTTGAATGATCTGGATTACGTCTATGTTTGAGTTTTGTAGTTCGACGCAGCCTCTGTTTGTTATCATCCTTGGAGATTGAGAAAAGTTTCTTCCGTAGTAGTCCTTGGATTTTTCTACAGGATCCGTTCCAATCTCCTTTGGTGTGGCATCCACTCCTATATCTTTGAGCATGCGTGAGATCTTTTGCGGCCACGTTTCATAAACAAAAGTGTCGGACTCAGCATCATGCATGTTTTTTGATGGTTTGACACCCACAAATAAAGTTTTGACAGCCCAACTGATCCGATTAAATAATACAAACCAAATGGCAATTCTATGTTAAAATTTCAAAACAAGGTTGTCTTGGTTACTGGTAGCGGCACCGGTATAGGGCAGACAGTTGCCAAGTTATTTGCAGAAAACGGTGCAAGCATAATCATTTTGGGAAGAAGGAAGGAACCGCTCGAAGAAACAAAAAAGATCCTCGAAGAAATCATTGCAAAAGTAAAGAGTAACGCCAAGGTTTGGTTGTTTGCAGGTGTGGATGTAAGCGACGAGGTAGGCGTCTCTGAGATGTTTGATGAGCTGAAAAAATCAAATGTGAGTGTGGATGTCGTTGTAAATAATGCAGGTGTCTCAGGACCTGTTACGTGTTTTGCCAATGCACCTCTTGATGAGTTCAAAAGTGCTGTTGGAATTCACTTGACAGGCACATTCTGGACGTCGGTTCAAGCACTCAAGGTGATGAAGGCGGGTGCAAAGATAGTTACGATTTCGACATTTTTTACAGAAGAAAGGCCATATGAACAGAGACCTTACAGATTCAGGACACCGTACACTGCTGCACAAGGAGCAAAGAACAGGCTTGCTGAGGCAATGTCTTGGGAGCTTACTGAAAAAGGAATTGTTTCCATTGCAACAAACCCCGGACCGGTTCACTCTGACAGAATTTACAAGACGGTATATCCAAAAGCCGCTGCAGAGTTTTTGAGGGTAAGCGGTTTTGAAGACCTAAGTCCTGCCGAAGTAGAAGTTGCAAACAAAGACATAGTTGGCCTACTTGGTGAAAATGAGCAGACTGTAAACGAGGGCATAAGAAGGGCTACTCAAAACATCGTAAAGATGAAGGGTGACGATGCACAGAAAATTTCTGAGACGCTAAGAAGACTGCTGGCAAAGATACAAGAAATTGCAGAAAAGGTACAAAAAAACACCTCATTTATGATTGCAGACAGGCAGTTTCTATCTCAGCTTCAAGTTGCGCAAACGGTGCTCATGCTAGCAGACGACGACATTGCAAAGATTCTCAATGGAAAAGTGATTCCAGGCGACAGAGTGTTTTATCCAGTAAAACCACATATCGCCAGTACCACTCCAGTTAATGCTCAATCGAGTTTTTCATCCGAGGTAGTCGTCTTTGCAGTTGATGCGACAGACGGCTCAGACGCGCAAAGAGCAGAGTTTCTTGCGCAACATGTGGAAAAAAATGGCGGCAAAGTAGTGTGCCTTGTTTCACAAAGCACTCCAAAGCAGTACCAAGATTCACTTGGCTCAAAATTCCACTCGCATGTGGTAGATTTGAAGAACCCACAAGAAGTTCAGAGATGGCTTACTGCAGCAAAGACTCAGGGCAAGCTGTCCACCCTAGTGTACATCACTGGAAAGGTTCCTGCCAACTTCAAGATCACAGAACTCTCAAGAAAAGAATGGGATGACCTAGTTGACAAATTCATAAACACGCCTGCGACCGTACTTCAGACTGCGTTTGAGATCTTTGTGCCCGGAGGTAGAAAAGATCCCCGTCTGTACAAGAATGCTACAGGTACGGCAGTGATAATAGGACCCGACCTGCCAAGCGGTGCCAAGATATCTGGTGCCGATAGGGCCCGCGTCGAGGTGTTTAGGGGAGCACTCAGGCCGTTTGCAACCACGGTGAACCAAGAGCTCAGCGACGTATTAAAATCAAAGATAAGATCATTTCTAGTGCTTCCTGGAAGCATAGATGGAAAGGAATCGGACAACAACAAAATTGCAAGTGCGCTCAACTACTTTGTCACAGAGGCGTCAAGAAGTTCCTCCGAAGTCACATTCTGTGTAGATGAGACAAGAGAATAGATGAAAAAATTTGCAGATCTCAAAGTAGGGGAGGAGTTTTTTTCTACATGCACCTTCTCAAAAAAAGAGCTAGAGTCATACCTTGGATTTTCTAGGATAAAGAACACGATTTTTGACGATGATGAATACAGTAACATAGTATCAGGCCGTGCCATAATTGCGAGGATGGAAGGCGAGTTTACAAGGCTAAGCCAGATTTATGGCAACTTGATCCTTCTGTATGGTATGGATGGCGACCCCAGTTGGGAGAATCGACATACACGCTTTCTCAAGCCGCTACATGTGGACGAGATTCTCAAAATAAAATTCACTATATCCGACAAAAAAGATCTTGATGATGAGTTTGGTATGATTTCAGTTGATTTTGAGGGAAAGAAGGAAAATGGAGACTTAGTTGTGGTTGCAAAACGCAACCTATACAGGATAAAAAAAGAGCCACCGAAATAATTATTCGGGCACTGAGATTGTTTCTAATTTGCCGTCTTTGACTCTTATGTGCAGGTAGCGATTATCTTGGAAGATCAGAGTTATTCCACCATCTTTGTCCGGGTCTTCAACTTTGATCAATTCCTGCATTCTGATTCCGTCAAATTTTGCCATGGATATTAGTTATCGTGCCAGATTATATCCTTAACCAGTGTTTGACGGCCATATTCCATCTAAGAACAATTTGATTGCTGTTCCAACCATTGCGGCGCTGATCATGATTCGGATGCTGTTTTCTTTTATCTCGATTGACAGTCTGGCTCCCACTAGCCCACCAAAGAATGCACCAGCAGAAAGAAGTAGTGCATAGGTATAATCTACATGCCCCAAAAATGTGTGAGCAAGTAGACCGGAGGCCGAGGAGAACAACAGTATCAGCTGCGATGTTGCCGTTGCGTTCTTTACTAATAAGCCAAGGCCTATTATCATCAACGGTACGAAAATTATTCCGCCACCAATTCCAAAGAAGCTAGATAATATTCCAGCAAAGAAGCTTATTGCGGCCGATAGTACGATTGTCTGCTTTGCTATGTTTGTTTCCTTTTGGGAGATGCTTCGTTTCAAGAAGAGATACAGGCATGATGCAACAAGTACTATTCCAAATAGAATCTTGAACGTAGATGGCATAACTTCGGCTGTAAGAAACGCCCCAAGAATTGTTCCTGGAATTGACATCAATCCTAGTCTGAGGCCGGTTTTGTAGTCTATTCGTCGTTGTTTTGCATAAGACGCAGTGGATGCCACAGAATTGCTAAATGCGGCATAAAGACTGCTGCTTGATGCAAGAACAGGTGGAACGCCAAGAAGAGTCAGCGTTGGGACCACAATTATACCACCGCCAAGGCCGATTATTGAGCCTACAATTCCCGCCACAAAACCAAGTGGAATGAGCCATAGGTTTTCGAACATCTTTAAGATACCAGACAGATAGGTATTGAATCTTGTCTTATTTTAGGAGGTCAAATTTTTTGGTAGTGATACAGAAAATACTGTCGGGTTGTTTCTCACATTAATAGTACCTTGATGTTGTTGCACGATAGTCTTGACTGCTGGCAGTCCAAGTCCTGTGCCACGCAATTTAGTTGTAAACAACGGCTCAAATATTTTCTCTAGAAGGTTAGGTGGGATTCCTGGGCCGGAATCCTGAACGCTGAAAGTTGTTGCGTCGTCGGTTTCATCGAATCTGATGACGATGTCACCGTTGTTTCCTATTGCCTGAATTGCGTTCATTATGAGATTGGTAAAGACTGCTTCAATTTTTTCCATATCGCAGAAAACGTAAATGTCTTGAGCGGGCTTGTGGATATGTATTTGATCGGGTATGACGATTTTGTTTATTGCCGATTCCATTATCTCATAAAGTGAATACAGGTCACAATTCAAAGGGGATCTGCGCACAAAATTCAGTACTTCATCTAGCTGAAAGACAATCCTTGAGGTTGCATTATCAATCGACGCAAACAGATTCATTAGTTCTGCAGAAGCGTTTGTCGAGTGTTTTAGCTTCACAATTTCGACGGTGTTTTTGATTATGGCAAGAGGGTTTCGTATGTCGTGTGCAAGTCGTGCGGCCATTTCACCTATGGCAGAGAGGCGTTCTGCCTTGAAGAGTTCCGATTGGAAACGGCTCAGCTCGCTTATCTTTTTTGTCATCTCATCGAGGAGCCAGTCTCTTTGTTCTTTTATCTCGTTGAACTTTGCTAGCTTCCGCTCAAGCATTATGAGCATTCTCTGCTTGTCACTGTTTTGTTCTAGGAGTTGTTTGTTTTGATGTTCCAATGACCGTAGTCTATCTAGAATCTCTTTTGGCATCTTTTCTTCCAAATCTAATGATGAGTATGATTCCCCCAACAGCCAACAAATATGATACAATTTGGATAATAACAGACTGTTTGTTCAAAACAGACAGACTAGTCGTATATAAAGAGCTGCCACAAGTAGCCGTCTTTGTTTGTAGTAAGCTCCATTTGTACAGTCTTTGATTCCAGCACGAGCTGTTTTGATTTGCTGTGAGGTTGTGTGTCACTTTGGTGGAACCTGCGCAGTCCTTCCACCCATTGTGACACATTATCCATACCATCAGGCTTTACTTCCTCCCAACAATCGCACACCATATTTCGGATCACAGTATCAAAGATTGTCTTGACTGATTCGATTTGGGTCATCTGAGGATCTGTCTGGACAAGTGTAATGATAATTTTGGGCTCATACGGTGAGCCGACCATGTGGATATTGCCAAGAAAGATTCCCGAACTGTCTGTTATCTCAGTTGACGTACAATACTCTGTTAATTTTTGCATTTCTTGGTTTGTGAAGAATGCACAATATTGTTCTATGTCTTCTTGTTTTTGCAACTTTATTGGAGAAGACATTGAGATTTGCTTATCTGCTAGTTTTTCTTTGAGTAGCATGTTGTATTCAATGTATTGAACATATGGAGTTTGTTCAGTGGTCAAAAATAATACAGATGAGATTATTATGGCTGCTGCACCTGCTGCACCATAAAGAATTTTTTTGTTAATCATTTTTGTTGGTTTCTTATCACTACAGATAAGCCTTTCTTGGAATCAAATTGAGATGATTTCGATTTTAGAATTTTCTGTGATGTTGAACTTGTCCACAAAGCCGGATGTAACTTCAAGAACATATTTTGCTGGCTTGTCGTTGCCGTTTGTAAATGTGCACGCCATTGTCTCAAGTGCGGATTTGCATGGTTGTGCATCTTTTTCAATGTGAACGACTTTGCCTGACGCATCAAGCCATATTACATCTAAGGCAAACTGCATGTTTAGCATCCACATAGAACGAATGCCTTCGTCTTCGAAGACAAACAGCATCCCCTGCTCATATGGCAGTTTTTCTTGGAACATGAGGCCTCTTGTCTGAAGTGGTTTTGTGTCTGCAATCTGGACTTGGAGTGTTACGCCGTCAATTTTGATCACGCCCATCGGGAACTCTGTTTGTTCGAGTTTGACATCTTTTGGGATCGACAGCATTCCCGCTACACCGACTATTGTAGCAGCTATTACAATTGGGATTAGAACTTGGGCTCTTGTTGCCACAAAAAATACCAGTTTTGTTGGCCGTTAAAAACCAACGCATCGTTACATTACGGTGTCTTTGAAATGTGAGAATATCTGCTGGTTGTCCTTGGTGGCTTTGCCGATGTCTTTGATTGTGGCACCATTGTATTTTTTTTCAAGAAGCCTTCCTGCAAGTATCATTGGGGCCCCTATTGCGTTTGAGATACCTGTTGGTTCCGGAATCCAGAATATGATAAAGCCTATCTTTTGGATTTTCCCGCCAGGATCTGGCGCCTTCCTTAACGCCTTCATGGAGCCTGCCGTTTTTGTGTCGTCGAGTTTGGCAATATCAGAGTATATGGTGTGGCGTCTTTTTATTGAAGCAGAGATTTGTTTTATCTGTTCGATACGCCTAAACATCGCATCCATATTCAAGACATCTTGAGGCGAAATTAGTTAAGAAGGGCACACAATGATCTAATACTTTCAAGTCAAGATCAAATGACATAGGCCCTCAGACTAGAATATAAAGCACGCATGTTTTAACAAGCTAGTTTGAAAAGAAAGGCCGAAATCAGACTAGAGTCCATAAAGGCGGCCCACAAATCTGCAAAACCAAAGTTAGCGCGGATCGAGGATTATCTTGAAGTGATTGCTGAGTTGGTAGAGCTAAAAGGATATGCGACGACACTGGACGTATCAAGATACATGAATGTCAGTGCCCCAAGTGTGACAAAGATGTTACAGAAGTTGGATGAGAGCGGTTATCTCAAATATGAAAAATACCGAGGCATCAACTTGACCACCAAGGGGACAAACTTGGCAGACGCCATACGACAAAAACACAGCATACTGCTAGAGTTTTTTGAGATATTGGGAATAGAGCACGAAACAGCAAACCAAGATGTAGAAGGCATAGAACACCACCTCAACCCGCGAACAATAAAGCAGCTAAGAAAGTTTCTAACCTACTTGAAATCGAACCAAAAGTTTCTTGAGGGCTTTAAGAGTCTTTAACGAATATTTCGATGTCGTTCTTGGAGAAGGCCGAACGCATTAGTAATTTGCCGGCGTCCGAACGCTTTGAAATTTTGATCTTTCCGTGCCTTGCAACTCTGGCACTTGTGACGTATTGTCCCTTGACGTGTATTTCTGCCAGTGCACCGCTATATCTTTTGTTCACTGCAAACAAGAGTGAGTTCTTTGATTCTGAAAAATCAAAGGAGATACCTCGTGAATAGTCAGACGAATAATCATCGTCTGCCTCTTTTGCCTCGACGTCAATGTGGACGTGTAAGATCTTTTCGAGGTCGCTTATTGTAGTGCCGCCTTTGCCAATAAGTGACGGGATGGATTCTTTTTTGACTTTGATTTTGATGCTGTTTTCAGACAGAATTTCGATTTGCGGATTTGGATCAAATCTGCGAATGGTTTCTTTGATTTTTTCTGATGCAAGTCGCTGTATGCCCGATTTTGTCTGTTCTGAGGCGGCGACAGGCACGATAACGTTTTCTTCGCCAAACGTGTAGATTTCGTATTCCAGTTCTGCGGTTTCAAAGTCACGGATCTCAATTACTGGGCGTGCCAAGTCTTGTTCTACCATGCCTGATGGCACCTTCACTTTGAGCTCAAGATCATAGATTTTGGAGATTGTGCCGTCCTTTACAAATACGACTGTGTCTATTACGCTTGGAATCATTCCAAGCTCTATTTTACCAATGAATCGTTGTATTGCATCAAGTGGCATGTTTGCGTGAACTACACCCACCATGCCGACGCCGGCAAGTCGAAGATCCGCAAAGACCCTAAAGTCCTCACGCTGGCGCACTTCGTCAAATATGGTATAATCTGGCCTAACAAGCAACAAAATGTCTGCAGAGTTTTCAAAGCTACCATCAAGTTTTGTGTATTGTGTTACTTCGTTGTTTACTTGGAGATCCCTTGGGGATTCGAATGTTTTTACAATCTTTCCTTTTTCAGAGTAAAAGTTTGCGATGCTTGATGCAAGTGTACTTTTACCGGAGCCTGGCGGTCCAGAGATTATGATTCCTTCGGCTTGACCTGAGAGTCGACCCATTAGTTTGGCTGAAAGTCCATACTGCTCAAGGGTCATTTTTGTAATTGGGTGTACGATGGTTATTTCGTGTGCCTCAGAAAACGGAGGCCGTGTAATGGCAATTCTGTAATCTTGATATTGTACAACGAGCGCACCTGGCTTTGAGATCTCTATTGTTCCCGCATTTGAGATCTTGGATGCTTCAAGGATCTCAGTAGTTATCATTTCGAGATATTTTTCAGTTAGCACCTTATCTTCTAGCTTGACTAATTGGAATGAGCCTGGTTTGCCCTTTTTTGCAAACGGTGAGTTGCCTTCCTTGAGGTGCACACTCATAGTGATCTGGTCAAAGAATCTCAAAAATTCCAAGGTCGTAGGAGGTTTTTCTGATCTCTGATAGTTTACAGAGAGCCCTTCTGCTTCTGCAGTGAGTCCTTGTACATAGTCTGCTGTATACAGAATGGCGTCGTTTTGTTTTGCCACATCCTTGATTATGGCATCAATTCTTCCGTGTTTTGCAAGTCGTATGTCTTCAAGGCTTGGTCTTTGACCTACAAACTGCAGTGTTATGTTGTTTTCGTGACAGATTTTGTTGATTTTTTTAATTTCTTCCAAGCCCACAAATCCTTGTTCTTTTCCTTGAGAGGCCTGCGACTGTAATTCGTCAAGTACTGCCACAGGTATGATAACCTCGATGTTTTGGAGGCTTTTTGATTCAATTTGTTTTGTCAAGTACCCGCTAATTATCACGCTTGTGTCCACAACTATTTTTGACATAATTGCAAACTTGTCGTCGGACTATTAATCATAACTAATGAGAAACTAAACTTTTCATACTAGATTAAAAGTTAAAAGACTGTTGTCCGATATTGAGGAAAAGGATGTGCTAGTAATAGAAGACAGTCCGGCTGTCGGCATTATTTTAAAAGAGTTTCTTGGTAAACTAGGCCTCAAAAAAATACACTACTGTCAAAACGGTAAGACCGGAATTGAAGTATTCAACGCCCTTACAGCATCTGGCAAATTGCCCTTGGTTTTTTTGGATTATAATCTGCCCGACATGACTGCATATTCGATCATGACTCAGATGTTGAGCATCCGGCCAGACGTAAAGGTAATCATTGAAACGGCTCGGGACAAAACCGACAACTCTATAAAGGATGTAATTGCCCAAGGCGCTTACCAATATTTGGGAAAGCCCATCAGACTTGAAAACCTCAAAGAAATAATCGAGACACTAAAGCTTGAAGAGTCGCATCTTGCAGACGAGGACACAAGCAAAAGTGTTGAAAAACTAGTATCTGGTTCAACGCAGATCAGTCTTTTGAGGATTTCAGAGTATCTGAACAAAACGGAAGCCGAAATATTGCCTTACATTAAACGTCTTATATCGGACAAGAAAATCACACAGATAAACGACATAAAGGAAGTAGGCTGCCCAAGGTGTAGTTCTGTGCGCGTCACGCAGACGTTCCATTGTCCTAAATGCCGTGGTACTAACTTCAAGCAGGACAAGATAATTGAGCATTACAAGTGCGGCAACGTTTCATCGGCTTCATCATATCTTGATGACAAGTGTCCAAAATGTCACGAAATCATAAAGGTGTTTGGTGTCGACTATAGAGTGCAGGAAAACTATTATTTATGTAATGACTGCGGCGAGATTTTTGGTGAAATTCTGACAAACTATCTGTGTTTGAAATGCAACAACAGGTTCACATTAGAGCATGCAAGACTCTTGACAAGTTCTGGTTACACGTGGATGAAATGACATACTCCCCACCCTAAAAGGTTTAGAGCTTTGCCGCTCGCATATGTAATTATTTGGCCACAGTTTCACTAATTGTCTTTAAGACATGATCAAAGTCAAATGGTTTTGATATAAAGGATGAGGCACCTATTTTGAGACACTCGTTTATTACGTTCTGGTTGTCGCTTGCAGTAATTAGAATCACTTTGGCATCAGGGTGTTTTGACATTATTTCTTTTAGAACCGTCAGCCCATCTTTTTTTGGCATTGCTAGGTCCAAGAGTAACACATCTGGAGTAGATTCAGAAAATTTGGCAATTGCTTCTTCGCCGTTTACAGCTTCTGCTACTACTTCGTGATTTCCAATGGAAAGGATATCTTGCAAGACCAATCTGATGGCATCGGAATCATCCGCAATCATAACTCGTGCCATAGCCACATGAAAACCGCATATCTTATCAAAATTTCTATCATCAAAGAAAGCTCGCATGGTTTTTTTCAATGTATGCTTTGATTTGCTCAAAATCAGTCTGCACTCCATTGATTTCAGTGCGCATAAATTCGCACGATTTTTTTACGGTCTGGTAGAGCCCAGGTACCGTTTTTCCAGATATTACCGCTTTGAGCAATTTGTCAAGCATTTCAGCAATGCGGCCAATTCGTTCTTGGTTCATCATTGGCGCCAAGCCCTTAATTTTGTGGATGTGTTTTTCGATCTCTGATGCTTGTCTGTGTATGGAATTATCATCAGAACACACATTCAATAGATTTCCAATTGCTAAAATGTCGTCAGTTACCTCTTGTTTGGCTACACGTAAGAATTCCTCTGACAATTACTAACATTATTTTGATCGAGCTTTTTATACTCTATTAGGCACATTGTAACTAAAATTGAAAATTATTATCAAGACGTATTTGCTCATCGGAATTCTGATATCAGTTGCTGTCTTTAACCTATTTGTGTTGTATAACACGCAGGTAATGACTGTTGGTGAGTCATATTCTATTTTGCGTGCAGGCGACCTCAAGGCAAAGGTGGAAACCATCGCAAGTCTTGCTACTTCGATTGCAAGTGGTAGTGAGAGCGATCGTAGTGTCTTAGAAAAAGAGATCAGAGAGTTCGACACCATTCTTGAGACATTAAAGAGTGGAGGCACCGTCAGAGGCCAGATGATCACCCCGATACCAGACGAGCTAGTTTCCGAGTATGATACCGTAAAGAAATTTTGGAGTGCATACAAAAAGGAAGCAACTCAAATTCAAGTCTCATCGATTTACGATAACGAGGTGGTCAGCGCATTAAATTACGTCTTGGGAAAGAATACAGAAATGACTCTTGCCACTGACTCGTTGGTAAGAGAGCTAGAAGTGCTCGATAGGAACTACAACAGACACAAAGAGATTGCTGCTGAGCTGCACGAGACTGCAAAAAGCGTCGGCCAAAACGCACTTTTGATTTCCATAGGACAGGACACCGACATCACAAAGGAAAACCTAAGAAAAGCTCGTCTCACTTTTGACGCAGACCTCAGAAAGCTGCTAGGGGTACCAATTGACGACATGGATTTGACAGGGCTAAACATAAGAACCGAAACACTCGCTCCCATCCCACGCCAAAACTCGCGTGCGCTAGACGAACTTGATTTGTTGTGGGAAGCCGTAGAGTTAAGAGTAAAGACGCTTGAGACTAAGTCTCTCTACTCAGACGAATTTACCAAGTCTTTTTCCAACCTTAATGTGGAAAGACAGTCGTTGATGGATTCGATTGATTCGCTTTTGGACAAGTGGAATGAAAATAGACTTGAAAGACGCAATGAAAGCCAACTTGTCACTCAATCAATCATAGGTGCAGATATTGCGATTTTTGTAATTGTGCTTGTTGTCATTAGAAAGTCGCTAATGCCACTAGACAGAATTACAAAGGCGCTGTCTCGCGTCAAGGAGGGCATCTATGGTGAAAAAATAGAATACAATGCACAGGACGAAATAGGCGAGCTTGCATCATCGTTTAACACCATGACTGAAACGATCATGATCAAAGAAGAAGAGGCAAAAAAAACCGACATTGCAAAGGATGAATTTTTGGCAATGATTACACATGAATTAAAGACTCCGCTTGTTCCGATTCAGGGATATGCAGACATATTGCTCAGCGGTCACCTTGGCAACCTCACTGACAAACAGCGCGAAAGAATTGGAATAATAAAGTCTAGTGCCACTTCTTTGCTCCAGCTCATATCAGATTTGCTTGATGTGCAAAAACTCGAGCTTGGTCAGCTAAAAATGAAGAAACTTACCGTCGACATACACGACACAGTAGCAAAATCAATCGAAACACTTCTTCCCCAAATAGACGAAGACAAAATAACCGTAGAAAACAAAGTGGAAAAAGGATTACAGGTTCCACATGATGCAGAGCGAATCAACCAAGTCCTGACTAATTTAATTAAAAACAGCTTGAAGGCAGTAAAGCCTAACACTGGCAAGATCACAATCACCTCAGAAGAAGACTCAAGTGAGGTCCGAATTCACGTGACTGACAACGGCGTTGGCATTCCATATGAAAAACAATCCAAAATCTTTACAAAGTTCTATCAGGTCGATGCGTCACTCACGAGAGAGAAAGGCGGGAGTGGTTTAGGACTCTCAATATGCAAGGGAATCATAGAAGCCCATGGTGGGAAGATTAGCCTCAAAAGCACACCTGACGTTGGAACCACCATAACTTTCTCGCTGCCAAAAACCGATCCTGCCTCATCAAGCTAAAGCAAATCACACAAAGAATGTGAAATTTGCTCACATCGGCATAGATAACCAAAACTCCAAGACAGTAAAATATGTCAGATACAAAGAATGCTGAGTTTTATGCGATATGTACAGAGTATTTTGCGGCGTTGAGAAGAAACGGGAAAAGTGACGACGCCTTCGAAGACGAGTTTTACTACACGATGCCCGTGATTTCAGGGCTCGGCAAGTAATTAGCGGGAAAAACTCAACTAGACATTAAAACTAATAATGCGATTTTCAATGTTTAGTGTGTTGCAAGACGTCACTGAAAAAGCAGTCAGACTTGGGCAAGAATTAGGCTGTACTTACTGCGACGCAAGGTCTGAAGTTATTGAAAGATACTGTGTGGTAGTAGAAAACGGCCAAATCGAGCATACTGTGAATAAATACGAATCTGGTATTGGCATCAGGGTTCTCTGCGATGGGGCGTGGGGATTTTTCTCCACATCAGATCACACCAAGGTCAATCAAGGGATAATTGATGCAATAAAGGCCGCAAAACATTATGCGTCAACAAAGAAAACCAAGATAAAGTTGGCAGATGTCCCAAGCAATCAAAAAAAGATCACCTACAAAGTAAAAAAACAAGTTCATAGAGACGAGTTGAACAAAATCTCACTAGAGTGTGACAAGATAATAAAAAGCAATAGTGAGATCTCAAAAAGCACCATCAGTGCGTCAAATGTCAACAACTCAAAATATTTTGCAAGTAGTGAGGGAATGAAGATTCACCAGTCTTACTCTGATATCACCATGGATCTTATTGCGACGGCACACCGTGGAGGTCTGACTCAATCAATAAACACAACGGAAGGAGGCAGAGGAGGCATAGAAAAGATACTTGACGATACAGATGTGTATGCCGTCTCAAAGGAGATATCGGACAGGGCAGTAAAGCTACTTGATGCAAAGCCTGTAAGAGAAGAAAAGACAACACTGGTCATGAATCCAGACTTTGTGGCGTTGCTGACCCATGAGATTTTAGGACACCCCTCTGAAGCAGACAGAGTTCTTGGAAAGGAGATGGCATGGGCAGGTGGCGCATGGTGGGCTGGCAAGCTTGGGCAGAAGATTGGCTCAATTGCACTCAATGTAATAGATGATCCTACTGTTCAAGGAAGCCTTGGTTGGTATGAATACGACGATGAGGGAACGAAATCACAAAGAAAGCAGCTCGTAAAGGACGGTGTTCTGGTAAACCACATGCACAGTAGAGAGACCGCAAGCATTTTTGACGCAGAGCCAAATTCCAGCATGAGGGCAACTTCGTATTCATTTATGCCGCTGATTAGGATGGCCTGTACGTGCATAGAGGGAGGAGATTGGGATCCACAAGAAATGATAAAAGACGTAAAACATGGCTATCTTGTTTCAAACATGAAGGTGCCATCAATCGACATGCTGAGATATAATTGGAGCATATCTTGTCAGTATGCAAACAAAATAGAAAATGGCGAAATTGGAGAGTTATTGCGCGATGTCATCATAGTTGGCACGTCCCCAGAATTTTTCAGCTCAATCGATGCCTGTGGAAATGATTTTACGGTAAGACCAATAACAAACTGTGGGAAAGGGGATCCTATGCAGATAATGAGGATGGGAAATGGAGGCCCAACCATACGTGGAATTGCCACAATAAAGAGCACATAAAATGAGCGATTTGCAAGACATCAGGAAACGCGTAACTGTCTGCACAGATTGCCAGTTATGCAAGACTCGAACAAATGCGGTTCCAGGTGTTGGTAACTCTAACGCAGAAATAATGTTTATTGGGGAGGCGCCAGGGCGGACTGAAGATTTAAGGGGTGAACCGTTTGTGGGCTCTGCCGGAAAAAAACTCGACGCCATACTGGAAAAAAACGGCATTTTGCGCAAATCCGTCTACATCACAAACGTCGTAAAGTGCAGGCCGCCAGACAATCGTGTGCCCACACAGGAAGAGCGTGATGCCTGCAGCAAATACCTTGAAGCCGAAATCAAGGCCGTAAACCCCAAAATAATTTGCATTTTAGGAAATACTGCAAGTAATTCAATTTTAGGACAAGGGGACATCACAAGGAACCACGGAAAGACCATCAAAAAAAATGATAGATTGTATTTTCTTACCTTTCATCCTGCTGCCACGATATACAACCAACAACTATACTCACTGATGGAACAAGACATACAGGTGCTCAAAAAGTTAGTAGAGACACAATGACTTTTGATTCAAGATTAGACAGAGAGTTTTACGCACAGGATACAGTCAGGGTTGCCCGCCAGTTGTTAGGAAAAATACTGGTTCGCAGGATTGGCAGGCATGTTGTTTCTGGAATAATAACTGAAACTGAGGCATACAGGTACAAAGACGATCCAGCGAGTCATGCGTTCCGCGACATGACTGACAGAAACAAGGCCATGTTTGGCGACGTAGGTTTTGCATATGTCTATTTCACTTACGGAATGCATTATTGCATGAATGTGGTAGCAAAAAGTAAAAACTACAAAGCTGGCGCAGTTTTAATTCGTGCACTCAAACCACAAGAAGGCATAGACATCATGATAAAAAACAGAGGAATTGACGACATTTCAAATCTTACAAACGGACCTGCCAAGCTGACGATGGCATTGAAGATAACAAAAAAACAGTATGGTGAAGATTTGATTAATTCGAATTCGCTATATATTACAAACGGCATCAAAGTTGAAAAGATAACATACGGCCCGCGCATTGGAATAAAGGAAGCTACAGATAGGTTGTGGAACTTTAAAGCTGAGATCTAGTTTTGATCATCGTCTTTTTGCAGTGTCCAAGGTGCCACACGTCCTAGGATTTTCTCCCAATTTAGCCTCAAAAGCAGCACTATTGCCACTATCATGATTGCAACGAATACTCCGAATCCAACATATACTGCGGTTGGATCCTTTACCTCTTCTAAGAGCGGAGCGACGTATGTCTCGCCAAAAAAATGCGACAGCAAGACAATCACGTAGGATAGAACCAACTTGCCCAAAAATGTAGATACAA
>JBFLWI010000006.1:0-30873 GCA_040757675.1 Thermoproteota archaeon
CAAAAAATCTGAAAAACCAAAAGAGACACATTCATAATAATAAGGCAGAATGACATCTTCATCAAAATTTAAGAGCCCCCTTTAGATCGTTGAATTGTTGTCAGCGGTTACGGTGATTGGGGGAAAGTCGTCAGAAGGTCTGGCAAAAAAGCTTGCAAAAAAGCTAAAAGCTAGATATGTTTCATCTGAGTTGCGAGTTTTCCCAGACGGCGAAGGCAAGATAACGATTTCTGCAAAACCGAGAAATGGAAAGATCGTAGTCGTAAACTCAACTCATCCACCTGTTGATTCAAATCTCGTGCAGACGCTTTCACTTGTTTCAAAGGCAAGAGAATTTTCAAGACAGGTGATCTGCGTCGTTCCGTACCTGGGTTACGCAAGACAGGACCGGGAGTTTTTGCCAGGTGAGGTAGTAACGCTGTCAGTCATTGCAAAGCTCCTTCAGGCTGCCGGTGCGTCAAAAGTCATAGTTGTTGATATTCACAGCAAGCTTGGTCTGAGACTTTTTCGAATTCCAATTACCAATGTCTCTGCAGTAAGTGAGCTTGCAAGATATTTCAGAAAAATGCACCTCAAGGAGCCGTTGGTCGTTTCGCCTGATTCGGGTGGTGCCAGCCGGGCAAAAGAGTTTGCACGATTTTTTGGTACATCTTTTATCGCACTACAAAAGCAGAGGGATAGAAAGACAGGCAAGGTAGAAATTAAGACAGCAAACTTGAGTCAGGTCAAAGGACGCGACTTGATTTTAGTAGACGATATGATCAGTACTGGAGGCAGCATAATCAAGGCTACAGAGTTTCTAAAAAAACAGAGATGTGGAAGGGTGTTTGTTGCGTGTACGCACGCGCTTTTAATTGATAGTGCGGAGAAGAAGATCAGGAAGGCTGGTGTCTCGAAGATTGTGTCTGCAAATACCATTCCTGGCCGCACCTCCGTCGTTGACGTGTCTGGGGTAATTGCAAAGGCAGTCTAGATGCCAGAGAGTTTTTTCATAGTTTCAAAAGAATATCCTGAGCTGGCAGTAGATGAAATCGTAACTTTGGCAAAAATGTATGACAGGTTTTCGAAGATCAAGGTTGTCTCAAATCTAATCATCATACAAACTACCACGCCGTGGGAAAAGATTGCTCGAAGGGCCACGTTTGTAAGAACGGCAGGCCAGCTGATCAGGAAAATGTCAAACGTGTTTTTCGATGAAAAAAACTATTCGCTTCTTTTTGGTGCCAAATCGTTTATGTGCAAGGCAATCAACCTATCAGAAAAACAGGTGGACGTTCCAGAAATAGAGCGTTCACTTGGTAGCATGGTTTCCACATTTTGTAACGCAAAGGTCTCACTAGAAGATCCTGACATGATAATTTACCTTATTTTTACGGATGAAGAGAATTTCTTTGGTTTTTCCACAAAAATGCAAGCTCCCATACGTCCAAAAAAGATGGCCAAGCATCACCATGAACTCGATTGGAAGCTGACACGGGCCATGATCAATTTAGCAAAGATAGGTGACGATGAAACAGTCTGCGATCCTTTCTGTGGTACGGGAAGCACACTTTTGGAAGCAAGTTCCATGGGAATCAGGTCAATCGGTATTGATTTTGACAAAAAGATGTGTCAGATAGCAAAGATGAATCTAAAGGAAAATGGTTTTGACGACACACACATCTTCAACGAAAATTATGACTACATGTTGCAGTTAAAACCTAGGTTTGATGGTATTGTGACTGATTTGCCATACGGGACGGCCTCCAAAATTTCTGAGCCTCTGGAAAAGCTTCTGCAGAATTTTGCTTCGAAGATTCCGCGGAAGGCAAAATACGCCATCATGTGTAAAAAGGGACTAGAGAAGAATCTCAAGATAAAACCAACAAAGAAATATGAAATCTACAGGCACAAGAGTCTAACACGGGTGATTTTGGTCAAATGAAATTGGTGTTCTTGGGAACTTCTGCTGCGCAGCCGACTGAGCATCGGGCAATGTCGTGTATCTGCCTTGAAAAGGAAGGCGAGATTCTCATGTTCGATGCAGGGGAAGGAGCTCAGGTATCGTACCTCAAATCTGGCCTTGGCTGGAATAAGAAGATGAAGATCTTTGTTACCCACCTTCACGGTGATCATTGTATAGGGATTTTGGGGCTTTTGCAGACAATGACTTTGCAACACAGGGCCGAACCGATTGAGATTTACGGTCCCGACGGAATCGAAGAGTTCATTGGGGAGAACATCAGGATTTTGAATTTCGGCCTCTCGTTTCCTGTGATGATTTCTGCCATAAAACCGGGATTGGTTTGCGAGGAAAAGACATATTCTGTGCATGCAGAGGAGGCTGAACACTCTGTATCGGCATATTCATTTCTATTCGTAGAAAAGGACAAGCCTGGCAAATTCGACGTAGAGCGAGCAAAGAGTCTTGGCATTCCTGAGGGCAGCTTGTGGCACGACCTACAGCTTGGAAAAGAGGTCAAAGTAGGAAATAAAATAATTAAACCGTCCGATGTGCTTGGCCAAAAACGGGCAGGCAAGAAGATCGGTATTTCTGGAGATACTAGGCCTACAAAGAAACTTGAAGAGTTTTTCAAAAATTGTGATTATCTTTCGTTTGATTGTACTTTTTCTGATAAGCTAAAAGACAAAGCGTTGGAATCCTATCATTCTACCGCAAAAGAAGCTGCAACCTTGGCAAAGAATGCAAATGTTTCAAATCTAATCCTTACGCATTTTTCTGCAAGATACAAAGATGAAGCTGAGTTGTTACAAGAAGCAAGGCAGATACACGGTTCCGTCACTGCTGCAAGAGATCTTCTGGAAATAGAGATCAAGTAAGATGTTCGAATCTCTTGCAAGGCAGATAAAAGATGCGCAGAAGATAGTTTTTGTTACAGGTGCAGGCATATCGCAGGAAAGTGGTATTCCAACTTTTAGGGGCAAAGACGGCCACTGGAGAAAGTATGACCCCATGCAGCTTGCTACAATAGACGCATTCTATGAAAACCCGAAGCTTGTGTGGGAGTGGTATGAGGATCGACGAAAAAACATACTGGCTGCCCAGCCAAACAAAGGCCATTATGCTATAGCCGACCTTGCCAAGTGCAAGGACGTAGTTGTATTAACGCAGAATATAGATGGGTTACATCAGCGTGCAGGCAATAAGAGTGTCTACGAGCTTCACGGTAGCATAATTAGGATAAAGTGTACGGTGTGTGATTACAAAGATAACATCACCTCAAGTTTTGATGTACTTCCACCAAAATGCAGATGCGGTAGCATATTGAGACCAGATGTTGTCTGGTTTGGTGAACCACTACCCCAAGATGTGTGGCTGGAGGCAATCAGACATGCACAAAACTGTGATGTAATGGTAATTGTGGGCACATCGCTTGTTGTCTCACCTGCAAATTATCTTCCAGTCTATGCAAAGCAGAATGGTGCTGTATTAGTTGAGGTAAATCCGGAAAGGACTGTAATGTCTTCTGAAATGGATTTATCAATAAGAGAAACTTCGGCTAATGCGCTTCCTGAGCTTGTTTCACTTCTATGAGTTATTTTGTAAAGACCCCATAAATGATTGTGTCATCATTTCCTTGTGGATTGAATACAGAAGACGTTACTGTGCCGTATTCTGCGTGTTCTACTACCATTTCTACTATGTGAGGGCTTGACGAGACATCGTTTACGCTAGTGTCGAATTTCGATGCAAAGAATTCACCTGAGAAAAGCTGTTTTTCTGAATTTTTCAGTGTGACTGTGACTTTGAGTGTCTTGCCAGACGTGTCTTCGTAGCTTATTGAAACTGTGTTGTCTTGATTCTTTGTAGTTACTAGTTTGAGGGTTTCAAATACTTGAGTTTGTTGGATTGGTTCTACAGATATTGTCTGCTGATTTGTAACTGGATCCGTTGTTTGTGTGACTTGAACTGATTTGTGTTTTTCATATTCGCAGTCTGGTACTGTAATGGTATGTGTTAGCTCCTTTACTCCGTTTATCGTCTTTGCCATTTTGGGGACTGAGATCTTGCAGGTCTTTGTGCTTTCATCTTTTTCATACACTTGACCATAGAAGATCTCCTGAGTTGGGGGTCCCGCTATTTTTTCTTGGATTTTGTCAATTGGGTTTAGTTTTTCTGGGCTTGGGGTTATCTGGTCTATTTTGTCTTCTACTTTGTCTATTGTGCTGTCAAGCTCATGGCTTACTCGTTTGACTGTCGTGTCTTTTAGATCACCAATGTCTTCTGCGACTGCCTCAATCTTTGGATGTTCAGAAGAAAGACTGATCAGGTGCGGATACAGTATTACGCCTCCTGCTATTATGATGGCACCTATTATGGCAAGTTTTAGTATCAACTTGGTATGATTTTGTAAAAGTCATAAAAGAACGAAAATTCATTCTAGCTGAGCAAATAAGAAAAAAAGCTGACTAGTCCTCAGACGTTAGCCATTCTATTATGCGTTCTATGTTTTTTGAGCGTATTATAATTTTGATTGGGCCCATTGGTGACTCGTTTGCATGCTCACATATGGCAATAGAGTTGACGAATGCTGCTTGCTTGTTTAGATAAAACCATGTCTCGTTTCCCTCCAGGTTGTTGTTTAGGAACCTCCAGTAGATACGACTTGAGGCATGCTTTTGAATTGACTGATGTATTTTGGAGAGTGATTCGATTTGGTTTGAGCTTGCCTTAATCGAATTTTCTGTGATCTTGAATTCGACGCTATCAAGCACGTTTGAAATTAACTGTTGTATTTTTTGTGGATCCTCAGATGGATTTACCTCGCAGTACGCTTCTATTTTGCAGTCAATGTCTGGGATCATGCAAGCCACTTTTTGATTATACTGTACGCGGTTTCAATTAACTGGTCTATGGTGAGGTTGTTGTTTGAGATCGTCTCATCTGCAAGTGCAATAGATGTACTGATGCCAACGCTTATCTCTCTATTGTCGCGCTCATCAAACATTTTTCGATCCTGAGGATCATCGGATCTCTTTCGTGCACTAAGGAAGCTAAAACGCGTATCAGTTGATGCATGAATCGACAAAAGCTTTACGGTAGCAATTTTTTTGAGTACTTCGATTTCTGCATTTGAGCGGACTCCATCAATGACTACTACGTCGGATTTTGAGTTCAGTATTTGATCTTTGATGAGTTCTGCAACTGCACCCTGTCCGTTTTTTTCACGAAGCTCAAGCATGAGTTTGCCTAGGTTTTTAGCCGTGGGCTCTAGGTTTCTTTTTTTTGCTTCTGCGCGAACTGCGTCTCCCATGTTGATGCTCGTGAATCCCTTTTTTTGCAGCCCTGCGGCTATGGTAGATTTGCCAGCTCCGGGCATTCCAGTAAGACAGACAATCAGCTTTGGCAATCATGCTTGTTTTTTTGTGTCTATTCTATGAAGTTACCGCAATGCATTAAAAAGCCGAAAACTGATTTTTGTAATGCGAGCCTTTGTTGCCGTAGAGATAACAGAAAAATCGGTTATAGATTCGATAAAAAAACTTCAGTCGTCACTTAAGATCGCCGCAAAACCTGTAGAGGTGCAAAACATGCATTTTACATTGTTGTTTTTAGGAGAGATATCCGAAGATATGTCGCAGAAGGTTCTTGCCCAGCTAAAAACAATAGAGTTTTCTTCCTTTGAGATCGGCTTCGAGGGAGTTGGTGTATTTCCTAAACCAAAATTCCCCCGTGTCGTATGGGTTGGAATTGATGGCGAGGGAGCAAAACATCTTGTGGAACTGGCAAAAGCAGTAGAAGACAAGCTTGCTCCACTAGGCTTCAAGCCAGACAAGCCGTTCAAGCCACACGCTACGATATTTAGAGTTAAAAACAAAATCGGAGATATCACGTCTGAGTTGTCAAAGTTTGCTGGTGTCAAGTTTGGAGTGCAAAAAGTATCTCAGATTAAATTCAAACAGAGTCTTCTTACCCCAACAGGCCCTATTTATTCCGATTTAGGAGTGATCAGTGCAAAATGAACAAGATTCTAAAACAGGCAGAAAAACTCATCATACCTTCTGAAAAACTACAAAAACAAAAGGAGGCCGTAGTTGAAAAAGTTATCAAACTTGTAGAAAAACA
Source organism: Thermoproteota archaeon (assembly GCA_040757675.1). Taxonomy (GTDB): domain Archaea; phylum Thermoproteota; class Nitrososphaeria; order Nitrososphaerales; family Nitrosopumilaceae; genus Nitrosotenuis. The sequence continues at coordinate 6,068 of JBFLWI010000006.1, forward strand.
GATTGTGAACTATCCCCAGATATCCGGCATAGAGATAGTTGGCTCTTATGCAAAGGGAACTTGGTTGCCACAAAAGGCAGACGTTGATATCTTCATCAAATTCCACACTGACGTGTCAGAAAAAGATTTTACAGAGTTTGGAAAAAATATCGGTTTTGCGGCACTCAAAGACTTTGATCCTTATGTGAGATATGCAGAGCATCCCTTCGTTGAAGCACATGTAAATGACACAAAGGTGAACCTTGTTCCTTGTTATGATGTAATGCAAGGCAACTGGAAGAGTTCTGCCGACAGATCACCTTTTCACACTCGCTATATGATCAAGTCACTTTCAGGGCAGATGAAAAACGAGGTGAGACTCCTCAAGGCATTTTTGAAGGCAAACGACATCTACGGTGCAGAGATAGCAAAGCAGGGATTTTCAGGTTATGTATCAGAGGTACTTGTGCTCAATTTTGGCTCCTTTGAGGGAGTCATCAAAGCAATAGCTGAACTAAAACCAGGACAGGTAATTGGTAAAACGACAAAAACTTTCGATACGCCAATAGTGATAATTGACCCGATCGATGAGAATCGAAACCTAGGTGCTGCAATATCAATTGAAAATGTAGGCAAATTTGTACTTGCAGCACGCGCATTTCTCAAAAAACCCTCCTTGTCGTTTTTCAAAAAGAAAAAGTTTCAGATGAAATCAAAAACTGCATTCAGTAACGTGGTTGTGATTTCATTTAGGTACAGGCCCAGAAGCCCTGACATAATATGGGGCCAACTAAAAAGAGCTGCCACATCGCTTGCAACACAAATAGAACAAGAGGGGTTTTCCGTACTAAGAAAGTCCGTAGTAATTTCCGATAACAATATGGCATCTTTGCTTTTCTTATTAAAATCGACTAAACTTGATTACCATCGTGTAAGAGTAGGGCCTGATTTTTTCACAGCAGAACATGTAGAAAAGTTTGTCAGGTCAAATAAGAAAAAAAGCACTATGATGTGGATAAGCGAGGAAGGCAAGATCCATTCACTGCAAAAAAGGTGTCATGTTGATGCGATTTCATTTGTAAAGAATTTAATGAAAAAGAACTTGGAAAGAGCCGGAGTCCCACAAGGCCTCAGATACGACATTAGAAAATTCAAGATCACTTTAGGCAACAAGTCGACAAGCAAATCAATTAAAGAGGCCGCCTTGGAGCTTGTCTCAACGGATGAGACGATTTTTTCCAGTTGACAGTTTATCTGATGAACCATACTCTTTGATCCTTGGATACCCCAAGGCGACAAAGTCCCAACTCAAATCAAGGCTCAAAGAACTCAAACTGCTTGGGGTGCAAGGTGTCTCATATAGTGGGCCGATGCAGATTGGCAAGCAGAATGTCCTTGGTAAAGGATACACAGGCATAGTAGTTTTGGCAAAATTAGGCTCAAAAAAAGTCGCACTCAAGATTCGCCGAACAGACTCGCCGCGACTTGCCATGGATGGTGAAGCAGCTCTTCTTGCGGCCGCAAACAAGGCAGGCGTTGGACCAAAGATCCTCAAAAGCAGCAAGAATTTTATAATAATGGAATACTTGGATGGCAAAAAAATCGTCGAGTGGGTATCAGAATTGAGAGGGAGGGGGAGAGCCGCCAGGTTAAAAAAAGTGATAAAAAAAATTCTTGAAGATTGTTACAACTTGGACAGGGCTGGTCTAGACCATGGGGAACTGAGCAATATCACAAAACACGTCATTGTTGGGAGATCAGTCAAAATAATCGATTTTGAGAGCTCAAGTCTTGAAAGGAAGGTCTCAAATGTGACATCAGCTACGCAGGCAATCTTCATTGGATCCGGTCTCGCAAAGATGGTGGGTCGAATCTACAAAGTACCACCAAAACAGAAGATAATTTCAGCACTAAGAGAATACAAGCAAAGCAGATCTCAGGATAGTTTTAAGAAAATTCTAGAGGTGCTAAGAGTCGGTGTCAAATGATGCGATAATGTTCCTCCGCAAAGACCCAAAGCTGGCAAAGATAATTGATGTGGTTGGCAAATACAAACTGAGCCTAGTACGAGATCCCTATGAGTCTCTAGTTGAGGCGATCATAACACAGCAGCTCTCAGGAAAAGTGGCTGATTCGATCTCAAAAAGATTCAGGGAGATATACGGTGGATTTCCAAAACCAAGAGAGGTGGTCAAAACACCACATTCGAAGCTTAGAAAAGCTGGGCTGTCCAGCATGAAGGTGGCCTACATAAAGGATCTCTCAAAAAAAATAGAAGCAAATGAGCTCAGACTAGGCTCGCTAAAAGATATGAGTGACCAAGAAGTAATTGAATATCTCACCCAAGTGAAGGGTATAGGTAGGTGGACTGCGGAGATGTTTCTTATTTTTTCTCTTGGCAGATTAGATGTTCTGCCAGTTGGTGATTTGGGTTTAAGAAAAGGTGTGCAGAAACTCTATTCTCTTTCTGAGCTGCCACAAAAGGACCAAATAGAAAGACTAGCTGAAAAGTGGAGGCCGTACAGGACGGTGGCTACATGGTACATTTGGAAAAGCCTCAACCAGTTTGACAAGATCGGATAAATTGTAAGAATCTTATATACAGATAAGCGACATCATAGATCCTGTCTTGCAGATAATTCTATTTGGTTTGCTTGCCGTCTCAGTAATTTTTGGATTACAGTATGCAGAGGCGCAACAGGCCGAGATACCAAATTACTTAAAAAATAAGATCAAGCTGTGGGCACTAGACAAGATGTCAGACGAGAGTTTTGCAAATACATTGGACGAGCTTGGCCAGCGCGGCCTCCTCAAAATAAAACAAACCACAGTGCAAAACACATACAACCTGCCAGAATATGGCAAAACCACTTTTGTCAAGATTACGGGACGGGTAAACGACTACGGCCTGACCAGCCCCGTTTCTTTGATAATTATTGCGCCTGACGGACTAAGAACGGAGTACACCGTTCCCGTTCTTCAGAGTGGGGCGTATTCTACCTTAATACCGCTATACTTTTCCTCAATGCCTGGAACCTACAAAATAATTGCGTATCACAACGGAAAAGAGCTTCCCGAGACATTTTTTTACGCAAAAAGAGAGACCAAGATTCCACTTTGGATAAAAAACTCTGCAAGGCTGTGGATCGACGGAAAGACCTCAGAGAGGGATTTTCTTTTTGCGATGCAATATTTGCTGAACCAAAAAGTAATCAAGTTAGAATCAGTTGCATCAAAGATTAGATCAGATCTTGATGTGACTGTGAACGGCCACAAAGCAGTCAGACGTGGGACCGCTCAAGACATCACCGTCTACGTGAGTAATGCATCAGGTGCAATTGAAGGCGCTACGGTATCTGTTAGAGTTGAAGATTATGGTGAGGATGTTTTAGAAGAGTTTGAAGGCGTCACGAACTCCAATGGCATATACAACATATCTTGGGAGCTCAGCAAGGACTTTGACGATGTTGAGACATTCCTTGTGTTTGTCGACGTTACCGACGGGATTTCCTCAAAGACGAAGCTGTTTTCTTTTCAGGTGTACTGCCTTTGCGGGGAACCAAACTGCAGGTGTCGTAACTGATGGGGCAAAATGTGGAGTTCATAAAAAAGTTCTATGAGCTTTTCAAAAAGGAGGACAGACAATACCTGCAGATGTGTGATGACAGTATAGAATGGGCCGTTATGGATGGTATGCCATATGGAGGCAAGTACACAGGTAAAAGGGCAGTCTTTGAGGATTATTTCCCAAAGCTTTTCTCAAGCTTTGCCGAGTTTCATGCAATAACTGAGCAGTTTTTTGACGCCGGTGACACCGTTGTGGTGACTGGGAGATACGAGATAGTATCAAAGTCAGGCAAAATGATTGCGGTTCCTTTTGCACATTTCTATTTTATAGAAAACAATTTGATAACAAAGTTCAGGCAATACACGGACACGCTAAAAATCAGACAGGTTCTTTGATTTAGTGGACGTGAGGCTTAAGGCCAACAACGGTTGTTGTTTGGCGACAACCTCGAACGCCTGACTATCTTTTTCCCACACAGATATTATGCAATGTGTTGTTCAAATTACACACACTCGGAAGAAATCAAGCTACTTGAGTTTGCATTTGAATTCTACAATCTCGACGTTTTTTCCGTTTACTGTATCTTGTGTTACTGTGGGTTTGAAGTTTGGCTGCTCCTCTGGAGCCTTTTCGTCAAATCTTGTGGTATCTGCATCGGCTACTGCTAAAAAGGAGACGATTAGCAAGGCAATCAATGTTAGTTGTATTTTCATGTGCGCGGTTTACAGGCGAGTAATTAAAGGAGGCTGGAATTATTTATCAGATTTTGGTTCCAATTAGGAATTAAAGGTGGGACCGGTGGGATTTGAACCCACGACCTCTAGCACCCCAGGCTAGCATCATAGCCAAACTAGACGACGGCCCCTCACAAGGTGGGAAAATCGTGAAATTATTAAATCGTCTGATACATAAAGAATCGTTGAAGATCTGCTCGATTTGTCACAAGATTTCTGGAACTGATGACGACCACACTGATTGCAAAGAAAAGCTGAGAATAGAAATGGAAGCAGAAGATTTCAAAAAAAGCATTCCAGAAAAATTGGACATGACAAAAAATGCAAACGACTTGCAACCGGATCTCAAAGCGTTGTTAGAACATATCTCAAAAGAAAAGAAAAAAGACTCATAACCATTTTTGCAATCTTTCTTTCTCAAAGGCCTCTTTTTCCTGCATGTGTTCTTCTGCAGGTTTGTCGAGTCGAGTTATCGGGTTTGGCTGTGCAAACATGTCGACATAAACATAGCCTGCTGTGTTTCCCATCTCCACAAAGCAGCCGCCCCTGCCTTCAAAGACTGAGCTTGTTTGTTGCTTTTTTATTTGTGCAATTATGTCATGAGCTACTGCAATACCTTCACCTTCGGCAAATATTCCGGCCTTTGGTACCGCTAGCTTGTCTGTGACCATCATGTTTGTCACATCACCTATTGCGTATACACCTTCAAATGAAGTCTTGCAGTCGCGCTTTACTGAAATGAACTGGCCTTGGGGTGCAAGCCCTGCATCATGGATCACCTTTGGTGCTTTGTGTGGTGGAACTGCAATCAGCAAGTCGAATTTTTCTTCTCTGCCATCCTCAAACTTGATTGTTCGGGGTTCGACAGAGACCGTTTTGCAGTTTCCATGGAATGCGATCTTTTCTGATTCCAAAATGTCTAACAGTTGCTTGCTTACTTCGGGGCCTGCCGCAGGTAGTGTGATTGGGCCTAAACTATAAAAGTCGACATTTATCGAGTCACGCACCTCCAGAGTCTTTAACATGGAGTTGATGATGAGTGCTGCTTCAAACGGAGCAGGTGGACACTTGTATGGCATGCCAGTTATGGCAAAGGCAAGACGGCCTGACTTCATTTGTAGTATTTTTTGGCGAATCTTGGGAACATCTTCGATGTCGTACAGAATCATTCCGTTTTCTTGAAGGCCTGGGATCTTTTGTGGGTCGAGCTCGACTCCCAGTGCAATTATCAGATAATCATAGTGAAAATCTCTGCTTGTCGTCTTGACTTTTTTATTATTTGGATCAATTAAGATTACTTGCTCGTTGACAAACTCTATGCCTTTTTTTGTCACCGATTGCAGCGACCTCTTTGAGGTCTCAAACTGCCTTGTGCCCTTTATGATCCACAGTTTCACCAAGTCCATCATGAAATAGTCTTTTTTGTCGATGATTGTTATCTTGACATCGTCTGGTAGATTTGCTCTAAGCTCGTTTCCTGCCGCAAGGCCACCAAAGCCGCCACCGAGGATGAGAATTTGTTGCAATTTATCGTTCTTGTGTTGTTGGCCTAATTAGGATCTCATTTACGTTGACATGTGGTGGTGATTCAACGGCGTATATTATTGCGTTTGCAATGTCTTCGGATCTGAGGGATTCCATCTTTTTTGACATCTCTACAAACGATTTGAGCGATTCGTCTGTTATGGTGTTTGTAAGCTCCGTTGCAACCACTCCTGGTTCAATGCAGGTGACGCGAATGTTTGCCCGCTGGCTGAACTCTTGTCTTAAGCCTTCACTGAGGGCAGTAATAGCATGTTTTGTTGCGCAATATACAGAGCCAGCTGGAAAGACAATGCGTCCTGCAACGGACGATATGTTCACTATATGACCTGATTTCTTCGCAAGCATGTAAGGGATGGCTGCAGCCGTGCAATACAAAACGCCTTTTATGTTGACGTCAATCATCTGGTTCCATTCGTCAACTTTGAGATTTTTGAAAAAGCTCAGGGGCATCAAGCCAGCATTATTTACCAAGATATCTACCGTGCCCCATTTTTTTATCACGGTGTCAACAAATGCGTCACAGTCAGATTTTTTTGTGACATCTAGCTTTTGAACCAGAACTTCGCCTCCGGTTTTTGTTATCTCATTTTTGAGCTCATCAAGCTTGTCTGTGCGCCTTGCACCGATTGCTACTTTTGCGCCTGCCTTTGAGAGTGCTTGGGCTGTGGCATAACCTATTCCACTGCTTGCACCCGTAACTATGGCGACTTTGCCGTTGAGCATTACGGTTTCTGATTTGAAAGTGGTTTTATGTTTTGCTAACAGTTTAACAATTTATTACTGGTGAAAATGCAATGTAATTAGTGAAAATAGTAGACTGTACGTACTGCGGCAACAAAACTGATCTTCCTTTTGAATGCAATTATTGTAAAGATCAGTTTTGTTCAGAACACAGACTGCCAGAAGAGCACCGTTGTGTCAAGCTCACATCGATTCGCGCAAAGCGATTTGGAGAAAAAAAGGTAATTCGACAACAAAAGAGTGGCTTTTTGGGCAAAATGTTTGGCAAATTCAAAGATTAGTAGACTGATTTGCCCGGTTTTATTTTTGAAAGTCTTGCTTGATAGAACAGTGCAATAGCCAACGCTACGAGCACCAGCGATGTAATCCAATGTGCAGTAATTAGGGTAACATATGCAACTGCAAATCCGATGGAGGCTGCTCCCTGTATGCACAATTTAAGCCAGTTTGCAAGTTTGATTGCACGGCCGATTAGTTCCACGATGAAAAGCGCTGCTACGGGATATATCGTAAGCAAAAGAAAATCAATTACGTCCACATCTAGATGTGACATATTTTTTCATTGTATCAGGTAGTCTAATAATTATTCTTGTAGATTCAGCTTTACTGTGATATTTTTTGAGATTAGCGCTTGGGCGTTTTCGTTTGGTATTGTGGCTACGTCCTCTGCCTTGAAGGGACCGTATTTTGTGAAATCCGCGCCAACAAACTGATCAAAGTCTCTCAGAAAGCGGACGGTGATTGGTTTTATCTTGTGTTTTTTTGAGACCGATTCGAGAAGCTTGGTCCTGCCGTTTAGCGTAGCAGAGAGAATCATCTCCCTTCTTTCTAGGAGATCCTGCTGGGATTCGAGAATGTATTTTTCCTCATCAAGGAGGTTTGTAAAGTCCATCTCGTTTTGGCTTTTTTCTATTCGTGTTTTGAGGAGAAGCGAAGTTATTTGAGTTATAAGCTCAATCAGCCTGTTTTTTATCTTGTTTTCTATACCGTCGTAGCCTTCGCTTTTTAGCTTACCAAGATATTCCGAAAGTGATGTATAAAACGCCCTATCTATTTCTTGTACCTGATCGTTTTCGATTTCTCGGACTAGTACAGAATACAACGAAGTTAGATCAATTTTTTTTGTTTCCGACATCAAAGCTCTTTGTCCTGATTCTGTTAGAATGTCAGAGATTGATAATTCTTCCTTCTGTGAGTATGGAAATGCCGGATCTCGATGAATTCTAACCGCCAAAAACGAACATTAATCCTTAAATGCTGGGATTTTTCGTGTAAACATGAAGGTACTGACTTGCCATACAAAGTGATTCATGGTGAAACAACTCAGATCAAATATTCTCCTGACGAGGTCTTCGCAAAAATAAAACATGAGGACATAAGATTCATCGATCTACAGTTTTCAAGCCTGCCTGGAAGGTATCACCACACCACCATCTCAGCTGCGACCTTTACGCCGGACCAAATGCAGGACGGACTGCCGAAGCTTGACGGTTCCTCGATTGTAGGATTCACAAGTGTTGACGACTCTGATCTGGTACTCAAACCTGACCCAAACACATTTGCAATCATACCATGGATGACTGAGAAAAAGACTGCCAGACTCATTTGTGACATATACTGGGGCCGCGGGCGGGGACGCCTTGAGCGAGATCCAAGAGGCATAGCGCAAAAGGCAGAAGAATATCTAAAGACGCAAGGATTTGATTTTAGCTACTGGGGTCCCGAAGTAGAGTTTTTTGTATTTGACAAAGTACATTGGGATGTCCTCACCCCATACAAAGGCCAATCATATTCTATAGACTCCAAGGAAGCACCCTGGAACCAAGAAGGGACCGGATATCCGATGGGCCTACAAGAAGGATACTATCCAAGTACGCCTTCTGACACGCTAACCGAATTTAGGAATGAGTGCGTCGATGTACTAAACGAGTATTTTGGGATTTTGTGCGACAATCACCACCACGAAGTCGCAACAGCTGGGCAGTGCGAGATAGACATCAAATACGATTACCTAACAAACGCAGCAGACGGCGCTCAGACTTACAAATACGTGGCAAGAAACATAGCTCAAAAGTTTGGCAAGGTCGCCACCATGATGCCAAAACCAATTTCGATGGATGCCGGATCCGGTATGCATACAAACGTTAGTTTGTGGAAAAATGGTAAAAACGCCTTTTTTGACAAGGATGACAAAGACGAGATAAGTCAAACGGCCCGTTACTTTTGTGGAGGCATTATGAGTCATGCAAGAGCTTTATGTGCAATCACCAACCCCACTACCAACTCGTATCACAGGTTGGTTCCAGGCTATGAAGCACCTGTCTATATTGCATGGAGTCCAAGCAACAGGTCTGCTGCAATAAGGGTTCCAGAACACTTTAGGGGCGAAAAATATTCTTACTTGAAGAGATTTGAGTACAGAGCACCTGATCCGTCGTCAAATCCTTACTTGGTGTTTTCGGCCGTTCTTGCAGCTGGCCTTGATGGGTTGAAAAAGAAGATAGATCCAGGCGATCCAATCCTTGAGGACATTTACAAAATGACAAAGGAGGAACGCATAAAACGCGGAATCAAGACGGTTCCTGCCAATCTTGGCGAGGCACTAGATGAGCTTGAAAGCGACCGTAAGTTCCTCAACCCAATCTTCTCTAACGAGGTAATTGACAAATTAATTGAGCTTGGTAGAAAAGATCACCGTGAGATCTCAATTAGGCCTCACCCGCATGAATTCTACTTGTATTTTGACGTCTAAGCTAGTGGTCTGCCTGTAAGCTGTAGTATGTAGAAAAGCGAAACTGCAATCAGACCGAATCCGATTCCTAGGTATATGCCTCTCTTTTTGTCTGATGTCGATGCTTTGTAAACCAGAATTGCGCCTGCAAGGCCTACAAAGAGGATTATGATTCCGATAATCGTATAGTCAAGTGTGCCTCCCTGAATGAATGGGTAAAAGATGCCAGATAAGAGTGCAAAAAACGCTACGAGGTAGCCGTACTTGACTCCGTTGAGGATCTTAGTTGTTCCACTCAATGATTTTTGTAAAAATTGTTGGCAAATAAACGTTTGATGCGGCCGGCTACATCTCGCCCATGCCCATATCGCCCATGCCGGGCATGCCGCCCATACCTCCCATGCCGCCCATGCCGGGCATGCCGCCTTCTGGGCCTCCTGGGGGTGCTGCGGATTTGGCAATTGCGATGACATCATCGATGCGCAAGATCATGCATGCTGCTTCCGTTGCAGCAGAAACGATCTGGTTTTTGACTGCTAGTGGTTCTATGATGTCACTTGTTTTCATGTTACCTACCTTGCCTTTCATGACATCAATGCCTGTCCATTTTTCTCCCTTTAGCTGCTTTGAGCGAAGGTTAGTTAACGTGTCAATTGGATCCATTCCTGCGTTTTCCGAAAGCGTGAGTGGTATGGATTCAAGTGCGTCAGCAAATTTTTCTGCTGCTAGTTGTTCTCGGCCTTCAAGTGATTTTGCCCAGCTTCGAAGCTTGGTGGCAGCATATGTCTCTGGTGCACCACCACCTGCAACGATTGAGGGGTTTTCCATAACATCTTTTACAACCATAATTGCGTCGTGTACTGATCTTTCCACTTCGTCTACAACTCGTTGCGAGCCACCTCTAAGAAGGAGAGTCACAGATTTTGGATTCTTGCAGCCCTCTATGAAGACCCATCTGTCTTCTTCGATCTTTCTTTCTTCAACTAGCTGTGCAGAGCCAAGATCTTTTTCAAAGAGGTCGTCTAAGTTTGTGACGATTCTCGCTCCTGTTGCTTTTGCAAGTTTTGCCATGTCACTTTCCTTTACTCGTCTTACTGAGAGGATTCCTGCTTTAGCTAGATAATGTTGTGCCATGTCGTCGATTCCTTTTTGACATAAAAGCACATTTGCGCCAGAGGCAACGATTTTGTCCACCATGTTTTTTAGCATTCTGTTTTCTTCGTCAAGAAAGGTCTTCATTTGTTGCGGGTTTGAGATGTTGATTTTTGCATCAAACTCGGTCTTGTCAATTTCAAGCGCAGTGTTAATCAAAGCAATTTTTGCTTCTGAGCTCTTTTTTGGCATTCCGCTGTGAACCACTTCTTTGTCTAAGACAATACCCTCAACAAGAATCGAGTCTTTCATCGAGCCGCCTGCCTTCTTTTCTACTTTGACGTCGTCTTGGTCTACTGTGAATTTGCCTGTCTCTTTATCTGCAACTGCAACTACTGCCTTTACAATAAGTTCTGCCAGGTGTTCTGATTCCTTTCTTACTAGTTTTGTCTGCATGGATGTTTTTGCAATTTTGAGCAGGATTGATTTGTCGTTTGCAGAAACCTCCTCTGCGATTTCTTTTAGATAGTGTAATGCTTTCTTTGAAGCCTTTCTGTAACCGTCTACAATTATTGTTGGATGTACGTTTTGGTTCAAAAGAGACTCGGCGTTTTCCAATAGAGATCCTGCTAGAACAACTGCAGATGTGGTACCATCTCCGACCTCAGTGTCTGTGGTTTTTGAGATCTCAACTAGCATCTTTGCTGCTGGGTGCTGGACATCTATTTCTTTGAGAATTGTTGCTCCGTCGTTTGTAATAGTGACGTCGCCTAGTGTGTCAACTAGCATTTTGTCCATGCCGCGAGGACCGAGGCTGGTGTGCACTATTTCTGCAATTATTTTGGCCGCCGCGATGTTGTTTTTCTGCGCTTCTCGGCCCTTGCTTTCTGTTGCGCCCTCTTTGAGCAAAACTATAGGTAGTGTGCCTTTTGGTCCTTGGATACTCATAACGAAGGAAATTTTTCTTTTCCCTTTTTATACTTTGCAAATTTTTGGAGCGTCATACCAAAACAAGTAAAATGCGATCTTTTTCGGAATATTGTTTTAAATTGGGACGAAAAGTTGGGAAGACATGGCTAAATCCGCATACAAAAACTCGTACAAAAAAATTCTCGTAGATCTGGTCAAGCACAACAAGTGGTTTGAAAACTCGATTCCTCTAATTGCAAGTGAAAATGTCCCTAGTCCCGCTGTTCGTGAGGCATTACTTTCAGATTTTGGTAACAGGTATGCAGAAGGCTGGCCTGGTGAGCGTGTCTATGCGGGTTGTATCTACATCGATAAAGTAGAGATCCAGTGCATGGAATTGGCAAAAAAACTCTACAAGGCCGAGTTTGCAGATGTGAGGCCGATTTCAGGTGTTGTGGCAAATTTGGCAGTATATTCAGCTTTTACAAATCCAGGCGATGTCATGATTGCCCCGTCCATCCCTGCTGGCGGCCACATATCTCATGGTAAAAAGGAGCATTCTGGCACAGCAGGTCTTGTGCACGGACTTGACGTCGAGTTTTATCCGTTTGATGCAGACGAGATGACAATAGATGTGGACAAGACAAAACAAAAGATAGAAGAGCTCAAAAAAGCAAACCGACTTCCCAAGATGGCAATGTTTGGTGGCTCACTGTTTTTGTTCCCACACCCCGTAAAGGAGTTATCAGATTTTCTGAAAAGCCACAACATCCACATCAACTATGATGCTGCCCATGTTGCAGGCCTCATTGCGGGTGGCCAGTTCCAAGACCCGCTAAGAGAGGGAGCAGACACTATGACTATGAGTACACATAAGACATTGTTTGGCCCCCAAGGTGGCCTTGTGCTGGCGTATGAAAAATATGGAGAGGCAATAAAAAAGGCAACTTTTCCAGGCCTTACTTCGAGTCATCACATCCACCACATGGCGGCAAAGGCAATCACATTTGCTGAAGCTTTGGAGTTTGGCAAAGATTATGCAAATCAGGTGATCAAAAATGCAAAAACGCTTGCAGTTGCATTAAGTGAGAAAGGTTTCAAAGTACTTGGTGAAAAACGTGGATTCACCCAATCACACCAGATAGCAGTCAATGTGTTGGATTATTCCGATGGCGGCAAAGTCGAGGCCGACCTTGAAAAAGCAAACATAATTGTAAACAGGCAGCTAATCCCAGGAGACATCAAGGCTGGACGAAACTATTTCCATCCAGGTGGCATAAGGCTTGGGGTCTCTGAGATAACAAGACTCGGCATGAAAGAATCCGAGATGAGAGAAATTGCAGACCTGATAAAAAAAGTAGTCATTGATAAAAAGGATCCAAAGAAGCTTGCGGCCAAAGTCAAGTCATTCAGAAAAGACTACCAGAAGGTACGCTATTGTTTTGACAACAAGCTTGGCGCTTACGAGTATGTAAAGCTCCGCTAGTTATAGTCTGTCAGAAGCAGCTGGTCGCCCTTTCTTTTGCCAAATACTAGATCTATTTCGTCTGCGAGTGTGGCTATTCGTCCTTTGACGTATGGCCCAACTTCGTATTTTTCAACCAATCTTTTGGCGAGTCGTAGGTATTTTTCAATTGATGGGCGCGTAATTGTCTGTATCAATCCGTTGCCGCAGATGCAGTGCTGGAGCAGTGGTGTTCGCCTGTATTTTCTGCCGCACGATGTGCACCTGAATTTCTGCCTGCCGTATGCGCGCAAGTTTCCGATTATGTCCGGCACCAGATGTGTGGTAATGACGTTTGTGACGATCTCGTTTGCGTCTACTGCGTTTATCAGTTCGGCATTTTTTATCTGCATGTCGAACTTGTCGAGCATTGAGCCAAGAGTCGAGTATGCACTACGTGACCTTGACGTAGTGAGTGTTGTTGTGGGATGTGTAAAGTAATATCCGTAAAACTGCGACTCTGTCTCAAGTCGTGATTTTATGATCTCAACGCATGATACTTCGGAGGCCTTTTTTCTCTGCAGTGTATTCTCAAAGAATTCGAGCGGTAGCTTCTTTGTCACTTCAAAGTTGTGGGCTTGGGGTTGCGATTCGTGCGGTAGGACTATCGGTTGGATCAAAAGTGGTGCATCCATAAGGCCCCCAATTTTGTCTGAGAGGAACTGCCTTGAAAAATTCAGCAATGCATCCATGAGTAACATTATCGAGTCAGCATCGCCGTCGGCGTCTCGTCGTTTTGCTGAATGCCAGTTTGGGGTTGCAAAACAGACGTGGGTGTCTGTATATCCAATGATTCTTCCCACAATTCCGACAGACGTGTGGGGGGCAAGGCCGATGACTAGGTGTCCTATGAGCTCGTCGGTGTTTTTGACATTGTAAAAAGGTGTCCTGCCGTAGAACTTTTCGAGTTCGGCATCGATGTACTTGCAGACCTGCACCAAGTATTTGGCACTTTCATGGGGGATTATTACATCTTGCATCTTGATTTCAAGAATCTGGTCTTGGCTGGTTAGGGGTCTTCCGTCCATATCATGCGTGTATCCAAGCTCATAGAGCTTTTCAATTGGTGTGCCAATCCAGGCTGGCTTGAAATGAGTTAGTGGGGAGTTTGTTGCGTCAAATCGTACTGTGCCATCCTTGAAGACTGTAAGATCATAGTGTTGTCTGATGAGGCCTTTTTCCAACGGTTCTGCAATTCTGTCCTGGTTGATGAGCTCCATTACTCCTTTGAATGGTTCTTGTACTCTGATTCCTGTGCGTTGTTGCGCAGCTATTATTCTGTCTTTGAGGGGGAATGGTTTGAATGAATGAGTCAGTGCCTTTTTTTTGCATTTTTGGCAAAAGTTGGAATCAAGTGTGGATCTGCAGAGCGGACAGATGTATTCGGTTGCAGTTTTGTTGCCGCATTTTTGGCACTTGATGCTAACTGATGGTTCGTTGCAGTTTTTGCAGGCCCTGTTGTAGATATTGCAGTAAAAGTCTGGAGCTGAGCTCGCTTTGAGCAGATCGCGTGTGCTGCCTCCTTTGTCGCCGACTGGAAACAGTGTGTGGACTGGTGGTTTCATGAGTCGCGGGGCCGCTTTTTCCGGCCTTCCTATTCTTACTCCTATTGAGGTGGAGAACTTGGGCCTAACTATAATGCCAGTGGATTTTGTAATGGTTTGCGGGACAGATTCATCCAGCTTTATTGGGTTTGAAAACAAAAGTTGGTAGAAGATCTGGGACTCTTCTGAGCCCAGCATCAATTCTTCACCTAAGACTTGGTGTGGGACCCCAAGTTTTTCTAAAATGGGTTTGACTGTTTTTTGATATTTGATTGTGGATTGCTCGATTGTGAGTGGGTGAAGGAGCTGGTCTAGCTCTTGGGTTGTTATCTGCTCCCAGTAGAATAGATATTTTGGGTGCAGTGGGATTTGGAAGTTCAATGAGATCTCAAGTGCCTCATCAAGGGATGGTGTCTTGTTGGCAAACTCTTTCAGTTCGGGGTATTTTTTGGCTTTTTGTGCGAGCTCTTCGGCCCAGAATTCCTCTACATACCCTGATGGAATCAGTTGTGCATTGTTCTCCAGAAAATCACCAAATGAGATCAGTATATCGCCAAGGTAGAGTATTTTTTCAATGTCGTCTTTGATTCTGATGCCATGCTCTACATTCTGGATTTTAACGACATCACCATTTTTGAGCCGTACTGTTGGAGTCTCAACAGAGTCGACAAAGGCAACCGTTGCTCCTTTTCCTGGAATGTCAAGTTTTATCTGGGTACCAACGGCAATTGTGTGATTAAGTATCTCGGCTACAACCGGATGAATTCCAACTGCCGCAAAGCCGGTGTTGCACGCTCTCCCATATCTGAGCCTAAAACCACCGAGTCGATTTGGTGTTGATAGAACCGATCTTCCCGCTATGACCTCTTTGAGCCTTTTTGCGGCCGAGTCCTCCTCATCACCTTTTTGAATGCCTCCCTTTAGCTGGTTCAGCCATTCCCATCCGTCGAGTTGGTACAACTCGATTCTTTTGAGAAGTTTTTTTGCGCGCCCTATTAGGCCGTCGTTTAGTACTCGTAGGGCACCACCACGAACACGATCGGTTTTGATCCTGACCATGTTTTTGTGGTTCACGACCTCGTTTGGATCTGTATCGACTCCATCTAGCTCTACTGGCAGATTCGAGATTACGGTCACAATGTCTTCGTCTTGGACGTGATATTGAAAATTCCCAATGTCTCTTTCATAGACTCGTAATTCTTCAACAAACCTGCCTGTTTCATCATCAAAGGAATTTGCTTGGTATTTTGAGAGGCCGGCCACCCTTCTGACATGATCCGCAATGAGCATGGTTACTGCAGACTCGGTTCCTCCAGCCGATCGCATTGGGCCCGCGATTGATACCGAGAGGTAATCGGAGCCGTCCTTGTTTTTCTTTATTGTCACACTAGAGATTCCTTGTAGTGGTGCAATAGTAACTCCTTCGGTGACTATTGCCAACCCAACCCGTACTGCGTTGTCCAGTTTTTCCTCCAGTGGAGTCTCAGGTGGGTGGTATTTCCCAAGAGCTATGTCTTTTGAGAGTTCAAGTGCTGCTAGCTCTTTTCCCTTGATTTTGAGCAGTTGTCTGAGTGGTTCTGCAATATCAATATCGTGCATCTTTGCAACGCGATCCGCAAGATCAAATGCGATTTTCGGCTCAATTATTCCAGAAGAGTCGACAAGTGTCGACTTGGCTTCTGCAGCCTTCTCAAAAATCCGATAGGTCTGCTCGGAGAGTTGGGAGTAATAATTTAGATAGTAATCAGGCATTGCCACCCCCTTGATGCGGGAGATTGCCGTGTTTTCTGACATGTTATTTCCTTAAACTCTTGATGCTATTTGCTATTTCGGCTAGTTTCTTTAGGCTGTCTTTTTCTTGCTCAAGCATCGTACCAATGACTAGGGCGTCTGCTCCAGCTTTTACAAGTTCCTTGGCGGTGGCAGAGTCGCGAATCCCGCCCCCTACGATCAGAAAGCCTTTGTAGACCCTCCTGACTGCCTGAACCATTTTAGGATGGACGCTTTGTTTTGCGCCAGAGCCAGCTTCAAGATAGACAAACCTCATTCCGAGGAACTGTGCTGCCAGAGCATAAGCGGCTGCGATTCCTGCTTTCTCAAATGGGATGCCTCTTGCAGAACCTACAAACCAAGCTGTTGTTCCTTCACCGACTATGATATATGCGGTGGGCAGGGGTTCTAGACCGAATTTGAGGACGTTTGGGGCACCCAATGCCTGTGCCTGAGTTATGTAGTATGGGTTTTCCGAATTCAATAACGAGCTAAACAAAATAGCATCTGCGTTGGGCACTACACCTGTCACATTACCTGGAAATAGAATTATTGGAATTTTTACAGATTTTTTTAGATTTTTTACAACTTGGGTCATCTCTAATTGGTCGGTTGCTGAGGAACCACCCACAAGTATGGCCGCAGCGCCTAGCTTTTCTACGCTTTTTGCAAGTTTGGCAGATTCTGCTAGTTTTGAGACCTCAGAATCAATCAGGACAAAGAGTAGTGGTGATTTTTTTCGTCGCATAGTAAGGTATTGTTCTACTTTTGCCATGAGTGTGGTTTACCTGAACTGTTTTAAAGTTTAATTGGGATGTGGTATACAAATTTGTATAGCTATGGCGGAGTTCACAGATTCCAATTTTAATAATATTATGAGGCAAATTATAAAAAAATCATTATTTACTGAAAGGCAAATTCAAATTATTCTAAATCGAAAAAATCTCTCCGAATTTGATTTTGGGATCTCAAAAGGCGCTTATTTCAGGCAGGTGGCACAGTCTCGCGACAAGTTGATGAGCTTCTACTATACCATAGTCCTGCTTCGTAGCCTTGGCATTCTGCTTCCCGATGATATTGATGTGATGTCTAGGCTTGCTGAGCAGGTTTCTGTGATAAAAGATAGTGATGTTTTTCCAGAAAGGGAAGAACAAGTGGTAAATGTTATTGATAAACTGGTGCGTCAGGCATCCGGAATGTGATACATCACGAGCATCAAACACCTGAGTTTCTAATGACGTGATTATAGATGATATTGTCAATGATGTAAAATGTGAAATTATGTTGGCCTATCACAATAAATCACATCTTTTTGCTTTCAAAGTGATGATAATAGAGATTCCTGACCCCCAGGTGATTGCAGGTGTGATGATTGCCTTTGTTGTGGGCGTCTTTGGCATGGTTATTTACAATAAAATCAGGGCCTTTTCGAGCCATAAAGCCGCAGATCCTGCTTACCTGTCACGCCTAGAGTACTATGAAAGACAGTTAATAGATATGAAAATACGTCTAGATGCACTAGGTTTGGAGGAAAAAGAGGTTCCGAGGGAGATTGTAGACGCGTCAGAGCCCATTTTGGAAAAAAAGGTCGAAGTTGAGCCCAAAAAGGAGAGCCCCGAGATCAAAAAAGAGCCTCCAAAGCCCGCCCCAAGGCAAAGAATGCCGAATATGGACTTCAATGGTGTAGCAGAACACGTATTAGGATTAATCACAACGCGTGAGATGACGTCACGTGATATCCAGGTCACAATAGGGCGGAGTAGGGAGCACACTTCAAGACTCATGAAGAGACTTTTCGAGGAGGGTTTGGTGGAAAGGAACACCAAAACAAAGCCCTTCACTTATAGGATTACCGAAAAAGGTAAGTCCATGTTGGGAGGCCTCGAAAAGACTATTACTGCATGATTTTCTAGGGTCAGATCTATCATTGTGAGTGTTTTTTGGCGCATTTCTGTTGATTTTTGTATAATATTAATATATTAAGAAAACCTAAATATCTTGAATTATTAATTTAAGATATGTTATCTGATAATGAGGAGTTGGTAAAGATCACCGCTGTGGGCACAATCTCCATACCAAAGCAATTCAGGCAATATCTAGGCATTCAGAAAGGTGATTATGTAAAGATAAGCCTGGAAGGAGATTCTTTGGTTCTAAAGAGGGCATCAATCTCTTAATTCGTCCTCTGGGGGACTTTGACCAGTTGGTATACCCACTCTCTGCCGTTACGGAGGCGGTTTATCCTTCCTTTGGTGTTAAAGCGTGCCAAATAGGTCGAAATTACGCTTAGTTTAATGGGTTCGTTGAACTCATCCTCATACTTTTCTAGGAGCTCATTTGAGGTAAAGCTGCCTATTGGAAAGTGTTTGTCCACAATATGCCATATTTTTGCCCCTACCGAATCCAGTTGTGGGGCATCTTCCTGATCCTCTATATTCATGAGGTTCATCAATTCGAATATCTTTAGGACTTTGTCTCTGGTGATGTTTCCTTCTATGTTAAAGTTGTATTTTGCGCCGTCAGAGTCCTCAAGGTCTATTCGTATCCTTTTTCTAGCCATTGTGATCGATCGTGATAACAGGTTAACAATTGAACAGATCCGCTGAGAATTGTTAACTAATAGAGTTGTTAACGTTGACTGCGTAACCCACGCCTGGCTGATTTCGTTATGTTAACAATTCAATTCATCTTTCCAGCCCAGAACCGGTTGATTTCACGCCTGGAGTGGAAATAAAGGGGTCAAAATTACCCTGTTAACATTGTTAATGACCATCTTCACGCCTGGAGTGGAAATAAAGGGGTCAAAATTTGCTCCTTTTCTACTCTCCTTAACATCACATTAACTGATTGTGAACGGTTTACACCCACCCATCATCTCCACCTAGAGACACACCTTTTCTTCCACTCTTTTTCTTTTCAAATTTTTTTAAAATGAGTATGAATGATAGGATTACTATTATGATTAACTTACAGAATGATTGGAAATTATGGTGTCTCTCTATTTTATAATGAGGGGTGTGTGATCATAGATGATGCGAAAGGTTAGTAAAGAAAAACATATGGCTGCTTTGAAAGAAAAAACCAAAGAATTAGAGTTACAAGGTTGGCGCGTAGTCGACCTACAAGGCAAGTCGCCTGACGCAATAGCCATTAAAGATGGAAGAATTGTCGCAATTGAGATATTAAGAAAAATAAAAACCGAAAGAAAAAACCCAGACTTGGCAAAAAAGAAAGGCAAATTCAAATGGAGTTTTGCCGGTGGTTTTACACTTGCTAGCAAAAGGTCAAATTATGATATGTTCGATGATGTTATCTTTGGCTTTTACAAATAAGGTGGCACCATGACTCAGGACGACCCAGTTGACAAATTATTAGAAAATGCAATTAAAGGAACTTCTTTATTCAAAAACCGACAGGTTCTACAAACAAAATTCGAACCAGAGACAATCCTACATAGGGATCAAGAGCTTGCCAAGATTACCCAAGCCCTTTTACCCATACTAAAAAAAGCTAGACCATCAAACCTTCTAGTTTATGGCAAACCTGGAACGGGGAAAACACTGGTCGTCTCAAGAGTGCTCTCAAAAATCGAAAAACGGGTCAAAGACAGCGATTTTCCCATCAGATTATTCTATGCTAATGCCAAAGATGAAACGACCATTTACGGTTTGTTAGTGAACTTGGGCTCAAAACTAGGCCTAGAACTTCCGACTACAGGTCTTTCCATAAGCATAGTATTCACAAAAATCATAGAAACCATAAAGGAGAACTCCATAAACGCTATCTTTGTAATCGACGAAATTGACTATTTGGCAGAACTCGCCTCCAAAACGGGAAAAGACATACTTTACAATCTTACTAGAGCAAACGAGAGGCTAAAGACTGGAGGATCCTTAACACTAATTGGGATCTCAAACCAGCTCAACTTCAAAGAAAAACTAGACCCCAGAGTTATTAGCAGTCTGAGTGAGGAAGAAATTGTTTTTACAAACTACTCCGTCGACCAAATAAAAGAGATACTTTCAGACAGAATCAAAGAAGCCTTTGTGACCAACACGGTAGACTCTTCTGCGCTTAACCTCTGCGCCGCAATGGCTGGGCAAGAACACGGCGACGCAAGAAGGGCAATCGACCTTCTGCGTGTGGCAGGAGAGCTGGCAGAAAGAGAGCAAGCAACAACGGTAACCGAAGACCACATAAGACGAGCTGCACAAAAAATGGAAGAAGACAAAGAAATTACATCACTAAATGCCTACCCACTTCATGAGAAATTACTCATTGTAGCAGTGATGCGAACTAATGGCGGCGCGACAGGAGAGGTTTATCATGCATACAAAGAGCTATGTAAGACCATCCGCCAAAAGGAGGTCACACAAAGAAGAGCGACACAGATTCTCAGCGACATTGAGCTTTCAGGCCTTATCACTGGAAAAATAATTCATCAAGGCATGCACGGAAGGACAAAGAAATTCAACTTGACAGTTCAGCCTGAAACTGTCAAAAAAGCGTTCCAAAATGATATAATTTTGGCAGACGTTTTGTAGTTTTATCTTGTGAAGTCTTTGGTATAGACTTTAAACGTCTTCAAATTAACTAGGACCGCCACACCACAAGTAGGCACAATTCCAACACCTGCCTGAAACGGCGTCTGTTGTTGCCAGGAGCCAGAATTTACAAGCAAAATATTCTTGTACAAATCAAGTTCCACATAGTGCACATGACCTGTGTGGAATATGTCGGGAACATCATCAATCACCAAATGATCCTCCAACTCAGGCGCCATTGGTGTCTGGGCTCCATAAATGGGACTTAGGTGTCTTGCCTTTAGGAGGTACTGCATCACTTTGGCGGGGTGGTCATAGCTAAGCCCAGGTGTCGTCTTTACAATATCGTCGACGCTTTGTCCATGAAATATGAGAACCTTGACACCATTTAACGAGATCATTGCGGGGTTACCAATCATAAAGAAGTTCTTTCGCCCCCACAAATCAGGATTGTATTTTGCAGGCATCGCCGGCTGTGGCAGCGCCCGTCTTCCAGGATCATGGTTCCCAGGAGAGATGAAGACTTTGATGTGTTTTGGAATCTTGTTTAAAATCTCAAAGACCAATCGTAACTGTTCAACAGAATCAAGGGCAACCAATTCCTTGTCCTGATTTGGGTAGATGCCGATTCCATCCACCACATCACCACCAATCACAAGAAACCTGACTTTGCGGGCTATAGGATCAGGGCTAGACAACCAAGAAATCAGCTCCAAAAACTCCTTTTCCATAAAGAACTTGCTACCAATATGCAGATCAGAGACAAACAAGGCATACGTCTCGGTTCTTGAACGGTTTGCTGCATGATCCGGAATGTCCGGCAGTATGATGTCTTTGACAATAAAACCACCATTTTTACTTGCAACTATTTTCAACATCACGAACTGATCCATTAGCAACATGGCTGCTGTTTTTTGGAGATCTTCATCTATTACGATCGTCTCAATTGAGCCGGTTGGATCATCAATAGTCACCCTTGTGACATTTCGATCCGTTCTGCGTTCAGAAACGAGTCCACAAATGTAGACCTCGTCTTTTGATTTGATGGTGATTGCCGTAGATATTTGCTTGAGCATTTTTGCTTCAGGTCGGTTGGACATTATTTTTTTGAGCTTTGTGTATCTACTTGTAAAAAGCGCAGTAAATCCCTCCACTCCTTCAGAAGAGGCTATCTTTGTAGTAGGATCAAAGAGGATTTCATGATGGTCATCAAGCTCCTCATCTTCTTTTATGCCAAGAAACGACTCTAGATCCTTTTGCGAGATCAGATAGAGCCGCTGCTTTTCTTTTTCCCTGACTACTTGCTTGATTATGCGCTCAAGCTCCTCTACATCAACCTGCTCAAGCAGCTTTAGAGCGTCGGGGTGGATTTGAAAGCCGCGATTTAAAGCAAAATCTAATGCAGCACCCAAATCTCTTATCATGACAAACTTCCAACAAATTACGATTTAATTAAATCTCCGCAAATGCAACAGCTCAAATAATCAACACAAAAACTGCCAGTATTGAAAAAGAGAATAATACTCTTCTTTGTATTTTTGGCCGTTTTTTCTGCCACTTTTTCTCTTGGAGCTCAAATGGAGATTCCAGAAGAAGAGGCCAAGATATTTCTTGATGAATTCAACAAGCTTCTCGAAGCGCTTCGTGGTGAAAATTTTGGCGTAGAGATCTTTTTACACAACACACAGATTGCCTTGCCGATGTTCGTGCCTGGATTTGGTGTTGGGTGGGGAATATTTTCTGCATTCTCTACTGGCTTTGCTTTTGCAGCATTAGCTACGAGTGAGCCACTTTTGGCACAAATTCCACCAATTGCGATGATCTTTGCAACACCCTTCGGACTGATGGAGCTAGCAGCATACTCTATTGCCATGTCACGAAGCTTCATACTAGTTATGGCCCTCTTCAAGAAACTGCCAATTTTGCCGCAGTGGAAGCATATTGCAATAGAGATTGGCATTGTTGTAGCTTTGTTACTTGCGGGAGGTATAATTGAAGCATATATGATTGAGACTTTCTCTGGCTCAGAGGACATACTCTCGGAGATAAACGTTAAATGAGAAAATTTACGAGCTTTGACAAAAATAATTCATTCACAAATTATAAACAAAATCAACTCTTGATTATATTATGAGATATGTGGTAATTTTAGCCGCAATTTTGTTAGGTGCAGGCTGGTTTTTATTTGAGGACGCCAACGCTCAACTTGCTACAAACAAGGCATTCTCACTTACTGGCAGCGGTTTTGCAATAACAAAGACACAGATCTCCGACGCAAGCATTGATCTTCTGTTTCTTACCACTAAAACAAAAACCACTTCAGGTTTTGACTTGCAAAGCGGTATGATAGTAATTGATGATGTGGAGCTCAACCTCTCAGATCTTAATGGCATCATCGTAGGCGACGGTAAGATTTTCAGGGTCACTTCCACTGCGTCAGATTCTACAAACGAGTTTAGCGTAAGGGTTTTGGGCAGACTAGTAGACAAAACAGCCACTGAATCCATTTACACCATCAGTGGCACTATAATTGATGCCAACAAAGCCGCAACAAAGCTTATCTACACCGCAAAAATCTCAGAGATAACAACACAACAAGCTCAGACCACTAGTAAGACCACCACCATCATAAAAATTCTAAAAGGTGCAGCAAACCCGGGGGAGAGAACTTACATAGACCAAACAGCGGGATTTAGCTTCAAGTATTTTTCTGAAGACAGGATCACAATACACCCTGGCAGTACGCTGACTTTTGTAAACGAGGATACTGCATCACACAGTCTTAAGAGTGGTACGGCAAACTATGTCTCACGACACAAGACGTTTACTCCAGATAACAAGATCTCTAGTGGAGAGATACTTCCTGGCAAGTCTTGGAGCGTTACATTTGATGAGCCGGGATTTTACAGACTGTTTGACGAAGATTATCAGTGGATGGATATGACTATATTTGTCATAGACTCCTCAAAAATTCAAAAAACGAAAACACCACGAAACTAGTCTTCAAAGTTAACATACGACTCCAATTTGGATTGGTTAATCACCATAACTGAAAGATCAGAAAATTCTTTACCTTCCAAATCCTTTACAGTTCCTACGAACTCTGTTTCTTTGTCAGTGGTAAGGAACTCAAACACGTGCACCTTCAATGTAGACGTATCAAATCCGTTTGTTTTTAGGTAAGCCGCAATCTCAGACTGCATAAAATGTTTTTTGGGCTCCCTTGGCCACGGCCTTGGAACCAGTATCACACTAAAACCATCAAGCAGAGCTTTTTGCAGCTCGAGTTTTTTGTCTTCGATTGGGGTGGTCACATGCATAGTAATCACCTTGGACTTGTCTAGTGGAACCCTTGCCTTTGCTGCAGCTACTTGAATCGAGGATATGCCAGGTATGATCTCGACGTCTCCGAAGATCTCAATTAGTCTGTCAACTACTTCAGACTCAGAGAAGTTAACATCGCCTGTGAACGGGATTAACAGTTTTTTGTCACCCAGAGTTTTTGCAACTTTTTGATAAGCCTCTTCTTGATTCTTCATGGTTACTTCATGAACCTCTTTTCCCACAAGGAAGGGCTCAATTGTGTTCAGTGTGTACTTGTAGCCAATTATGACATCGGAACTACGTATGGCCTCCTTTACAATGTCTGTGACATATTTGCTCGATCCAGGGCCTACACCGACTGCGTATACTTTTCCCAACTTACTTTGCAATCCTGTCTTTGATGTATGTGACTACCGGCGTCCAATCCACTTTGAGAAACTTTACAGCATCTTTGACGGGATAAGTTACCCAATCTCTTACAATCGATAACTGAAACCTTTTTTCTTTTTCAGGAGTTTTGAGCTTTAATATCAAAACCGTGCCCCATGTTTTTTCCTGTGACTCTACATCAACTACTTGGTCAAGTGAATATTCTTCATTCTTTTCATTTTCCAAATCAACCATCAAATCTTTTTCATCATAACCATCATGTGTAAGCATGGTGTTGCTTGACTTCATTAAGGTGAGGATCTGCCTTTGAACTGCGGCCTTCCACCAATTTGGATTTGCTTCAGTTTTTGTTACAAACATGATGTGTTTGTTAGTAAGAAAGAACATACACTCTCTTCCCTTTGAAAATAATTTTTTTTCTTCCTTCCACA
>JBFLWI010000007.1:0-30852 GCA_040757675.1 Thermoproteota archaeon
CAAAGCCTTGGCATCATGCAGCAAAGGCCGCAAAACATCACGGTAACAAACCCGCTTGAGAAAATACTGAGCGTGCATGATACCGCTTGAGCCAAACGAAAAAGTCAGAAAGGCCTTTGAGGTAAAGTCCAGCCCACACGGAAAAGGCATACTCTATGTAACCACCCTTGGAATTGCGTTTGAATCACAAAAATATGGGCTCGTCTTGGATGTGTCTTTTGAATGGATGCAAAGTTACGACGCGAAAAAAAGCAACAAACTGCAACTAGTATGGGACACACCGCAAGGAAAGAGGGCATCGTATCTATTTGGCGTAGACTCGGCAAGGGAGGCCTACAACATTTATTCCTCTGCAAACAAAGACTATGCCATCTCTATTTCCGAACATGATGCATTAAAAATCAGACTGGAAAAAAACTTGGCAAAGCTACTTAGCCATCATCTGATTTTTCAAGAGAATCAAAAAGAGACTTGGGTAGTGTAAACGCAGACCTGGGTACATCGTCAAGATCTGGTGCCTTGCTGATAAGCGATTTTATTCCACTTCCCAATGACGCCCTCGAAATTTCCTTGGATGTCTCATCATGTGTAGCGATCTGGTATGGTGCCGCACCAATACTCCGCGGTGCTTGGCTTGCAGATGCAGGCATCCTTGGCACAGACTGCGGACCAACTCCATTTATGACGCTTGTAAATCCAGCAGAATGTGGCCTTGTCTTGTCAAGATATGCAGATGTGCCAAGAAATCTCACTCGTTCAATGAGACTGCCAGTTGACATCGCAGCCTGTGTGGCTCCACTGCCTGCAAATCTGCTGATTGCGGCACCGCCAATCATTGCCGAAGTGATCATGCCTTGCATCGTCCCAAGTATTGGGCCCATCATCGGCACCAACATGGCAGGAATCGAAGTAGCAAGTATCATGATTGCGAGTGCGGCAAACCATTCTATTATGGGCTCTGGGCTGCTCAGCGTGCCAAGATAGGCCGTGCCGGTAACTATAACTAAAGCAGAAAATATTGGCGCAATCAAAAGCCCAAACATTGCGTCGATGAACTTGTTTACTATTTTCCTAAAAAATGGAAGCAAAGAAAGTATCATCAGGACAGGCAGTCCAATTATGATGATTGCGGTAAGCACCTGTCTTATTGTGCCAATCAAAAAAGCCATGAACATGAAACTAAGAAATGCAAGCGCCTTGACGACTCCAAGAAAAGATGTCTGAAAGATATTTTTGAGCGTGCCAAAGGGATCGGTGAGGCCTTCCACAAGCTTGTCCAGCGTGAACTGACACTGGCCCTCCGGGTCGTTTGGATCTGCACACTCGATGCTTGCAATTTTCTTTAGGAGGATCTCTACGTTCTTTGCAGCGTCTTGTGGCTGTTCTGGGTTTAATATCCAAACAGAGAACTGCTCAACTGACGCTGCAAGAACGTCCCACAGCGGAGGAAAGAAAAAGAAAAAGAAGACAAAGTAGACGCTCTTTGAGATGATCCTAAAGCCAGTCTCCGGTGGAACCAAGCTGATCTTTTCAAATACAAGCGACATTCCAGCAAACATGAGCACAAATACCATCAACAAAAACGAAACTGTGCGCAAAAGAAGGTATATCTCAAAATTCCTGTTTCCAAGCTCAGAGCCACCGTCTACGGTGTACCCAAATTTTGGCATCGTCGTAATTAGGCCCACGTAAGTCAGTTGCATGATGTCGCTCCATGCCAGGGTGGCAGCAATCACAGCTATTATGACTACGATTCCGCCAAGTATTATGACCCCTGCATCGATTATGCCACGTCTTTTCTTAAAGACCCTCACAAAAATTATGCTTCAATGAGATAAAAGGAGACTATGAAGACAAGGGATGACTAGTGGCGGTTTGCAACCACTCTTCACTGTCTGCTGCGCATGAATTTTTTGTTGGAATAAA
The DNA here is from genome assembly GCA_040757675.1 of Thermoproteota archaeon. Taxonomy (GTDB): domain Archaea; phylum Thermoproteota; class Nitrososphaeria; order Nitrososphaerales; family Nitrosopumilaceae; genus Nitrosotenuis. Next base: position 1,927 of record JBFLWI010000007.1, read on the forward strand.
ACGCAACAAGATGTGATGCGCCAAATACTGCGGCAACTGCCGAGCTTGCAGAAACACCTGGAACTCCGGCAAAAAATACCGGCACTATGGCGACCAAAGCCGCTTCGACTAAGAACTGCACAAGACAGCTCCCCCTCCCAAATCTGGAGTACAGTGCAGCAAAGATGACATTGACTTCATGTCTTAGTATGTATGGCGAGTTTCTAATCGTGATCCACGCATCACAAAAGTAATCAAACACCCAAAATGCAAAAAACGCAAGAGAAACCAGCGGCTCGAGCCTTGGCTGGAAGAAAAAATATGTGCCAACGAGAACTGCAAAGGCAAATGATGTGCAGTGTTCATAAAAAAAGGATTTTGGGGGCATGCAAATTATTTGCAAGTCTGCACAGCGCAAAGTTGCAGTTTTCCGACTCCAACAATTATTGCAAAAACTACCATGACGCCACCAATCCACTTGGAGAACGGCAGCACCTTTCCAAGCAATTCTATTATGCTTGCTGGCACGATACTATTTGCACCAGGGTTTTCAAAATCCACTCCCATGAACCACTCGATTACATCCTGTGCAAGAAACATTATTGCTGCGCCAATCATTGCGCCCACTATGATGTTGATGTACCTTGAGCGGTCTTGGATGTCTAGCTCTTGTGTGTTTAGCATTGTGTGATAAGACAGAACTAAATTTAAGGTGAAAAATCAAACTCTGAATTCTGATTAGTTGCACCTAACTTGGAGTGAAAAAAATTTCGGCGTTTTGAAAATCAACCTATCTTTAAATAATGTATGCGAACTTTTTTTTGCATGGTTGGCGTAGACCAGGTCCTCTCAAAGCTTGCAACCGTAGTTGACCCTGACCTCAAAAAAGACATAGTCTCTATGGGGATGATAAAAAATCTGGAGCTAAACGACGGCAACCTCAAATTTACATTGGAACTTACTACTCCCGCATGTCCATTCAATGATCAAATAGAGCAAGACGTGCGAAACGCAGTATCGCAGCTAGAAGGCATCAAAAACTTTGAGCTCAATGTGACTGCCAAGGTCATGGAGGGAAGGGCACTTGATCCTGCCGAGGCGATGGCCACAGTGAAAAACATCATCGGCGTGGCAAGCGGAAAAGGAGGAGTAGGAAAATCCACGGTGTCACTTAACCTTGCTCTTGCGTTGTCACAGTCTGGTGCCAAAGTCGGCCTCCTAGATGCGGACATTTACGGCCCAAGCATCCCACTCATGCTTGGGATGCAAAAGGCCTACATGGAAGTAGACAACAACAAGCTGCAACCTGTGGATACACACGGGATCAAAGTGGTGTCATTTGGATTCTTTGCAGAGCAAGAACACCAAGCAGCAATTTACAGGGGCCCGATCATATCTGGAATTCTAAAGCAGTTCCTAGTTGACACAAACTGGTCCAATCTTGATTATCTGATAGTTGATCTGCCACCTGGCACAGGTGACATACCACTTACACTGGCGCAAACAATTCCGATTACTGGAATCTTAGTTGTCACCACGCCGCAAGATGTCGCAAGCAACGTGGCAGTAAAGGCAATTGGCATGTTCAACAAGCTAAACGTTCCACTCATTGGCGTTATAGAAAATATGAGCTACTTTGTTTGTCCAAAGTGTACTGAGAGGCACTACGTCTTTGGCCAAGGTGGTGCAAAAAGAATCAGCGAAAAATACAACATACCGTTCATTGGGGAAATCCCACTTAACTCTGGAATAATGGAAGGTTCAGACAAGGGCAAGCCAGTCATGATAACTGATCCAAAATCTCAAAGCGCAGAAGCAATCCGCATGGCGGCAAAAAATGTGGCGGCCCAGTGCAGCATCTTGGCAGAAAAGCTTAGAGAAGAGATGCAAGCCACGCCACAGGCATAACTTTGAAACTGCCAGAAAATCTACGACAGGCACTCAAAAAACCGATAGGCATTCTCATAAAAGAAAGCGATGTGAGTAGGGCGCGCATCCTACATTTTCTTCCGGCAAGCGTGTATATTGTAACGGTCGGAGATGCAACTACTGACAAACTGGTCCACTTTGGCCTTGCACCGTCACTGCAGATCGTCGACGGCACTGAAAAAAGGCAAAAGCGCAAGCCACCACAAAGCACTGCAAAAAAATTCTACTGCAATAACCCTGCAGGCGAAATAACAAACGAAAGCATCGAGACGATAAGAAAGGCCCTCGCCCATCCTCCACCAAACCAGATAATTGTAAACGGCGAAGAAGATCTGCTCGTCATCCCGGTGTGCCTGTATGCACCTCAAAACACCGTCGTCTTTTACGGCCAGCCAAACGAAGGCCTAGTCGTGGTACCGGTAACAGACGAAATTAGAAATAAAACAAAAGCAATTCTCAATCTGATGAAATAGGGGTATGATGAGACGGTGGCTGTATGATTAATGATTACACACTAAACTCTGACCCTTTTTGTCAGTTTTCAAAAAATTATTCGCAAGTTACATGATAGTATAACCCGTAAGGGATGGACTTGAATCCATGAATCTGAATGCTCAAATCAGAGTTTTTTTAACTTTCGGCATGCCTTACTTGCCAACCCTTACTTTGCAATTGATTTTCAACAAATTTTTGCACAAGAATTGACTTTATGACATAATACAAAATATTCCAAGTCAACTACATGCATCTTGATGACGACCTGAGGCTCAACATACTAGAAAAAGTCGGAATATACTCAAACCGCTTATCAATCCGGGAACCAACGACGCTACTTACATCAAAAGAGGTTCTAGAAATGCCAAAAGAGATGACTGCCGGAAGAAGGACTACTGCCTACAAGTATTACGGAGTCTCCTACATGCAACACAACTTGGTCTTCATCAACGTAAAAAAAATTCCAGACGAAAAGGCACTCGATGACACAATAGCCCACGAGCTAGTCCATCTCAGATTTCCATATCTTAGTCACGGCCGCCGATTCAACAAACTGGTAAGACAGGTTCTCAAAGGCAAAACCTTTGCTCCGTACCAAAAAAGAAAACACTGATCCCCTCAATCATTTATATTTCCCACAAATCGGCAACCAGTTGTAAAATGGAGCTGCAACAAATAATTCCAATAGGTGCAGCTGTTGCATCTTTTGCTGTGGCCGCAGGTTATGCCGCTTGGGTTGGCAGACAAAATCCAGGCACAAAACAAATGATGGAGATCTCAGACGCAGTCAGAATAGGCGCATCGGCGTTTTTGAGACGTGAGATGAAGATAATCATCCCAATTGCAATAGGCCTTTCAGTAATTATTGGTTATTTCATCGGTTTTTCAAACGGAATTGCATTCGCAGTTGGTGCGGCACTTTCTGCAGTTGCAGGACTGATCTCACTTAAAATCACAGTCAAGGCCGCAGTCAGGGCCGCAAACGCAACGGGGAGCGGAATTGGAAGGACGTTTGCACTAGCATTCCGTGGGGGAGCAACGGTGGGCCTTGCAGTACCGGCAATGGCGCTCCTGGCGCTTGCGCTTCTGTACTTGGCATTCCCGGACCCAATCACAATAGCCGGCGTGGGAATTGGTGCAAGCCTCATCGCACTCTTCATCAGAATTGGTGGAGGGATATTTACAAAGGCAGCAGATATGGGCGCAGACTTGGTAGGCAAAGTCGAAGCAAACATCCCAGAGGACGACCCAAGGAACCCTGCAACAATTGCAGACAATGTGGGCGACAACGTCGGAGATGCAGCAGGTATGGGCTCCGATGTCTACGAGTCATACATAGTCACAATACTTGCATCCATTCTGATTGGCGCACTGATTGGAGCACCAAAAATTATAATTTACCCAATTCTGATTGGCGCATCGGGACTAATTGCGTCAATTATCGGCTCTGCGACAATCGGCTCAAAAAACGTCGCAGATGTAATGAAGCCGCTCAACCGATCATTTTATGTCACTGCAGCTATCGCAATCGCACTCAACTTTGCATTCACTTATTTGTTCATAGGCCAAGATAGCCTCTCGTACGCTTTGTTTGCAAGCACCGTAATTGGTGTCATCTTGGTCCCTGTAATTCAGAGAATCACAGATTACTATACCAACTACAAGTTCAAGCCGGTCCAAGAGATTAGCGATTCTGCCAAGTGGGGATATGCATCTCTGACTTTGATGGGCATCATAAAAGGAATGCAGTCAACTGGGCCGTTCATGATTGCACTTGTCGCAGCAATAATTCTCTCATTTTCAATTTCATCTGCAGCAGCGCCAGACCCATCACAAGCATTACTATACGGAATATTTGGAACCTCGCTTACTGCGATGGCCATGCTGAGTCTTGCTGGAATCGTGCTCTCAATCGACGCCTTCGGCCCAATTGCGGACAATGCAGGCGGAATAGTCGAGATGACGGGGATGGGCGATGACAACCGCAAGGTGACAGACCAAATCGACGCAGTCGGAAACACCACAAAGGCAGTCACAAAAGGATTTGCCATAGCAAGCGCCGCACTTGCTGCTTTGGCGATGATACAGGCATTCCAGTACGAAGCAAGAAAGTTTCTCGAAGAACACGCAACTACTTCATTTTCACATCTTTCACCTGAAAACTTTGCCAAGCTTTCCGATTATACCCTCACAAACCCGATAATCATCGTGGGGTTACTCGTGGGAGGATTGATTCCGTTTATAATAACAGGCCAGCTCATAAGCGGCGTTTCGCGCGCGGCCTCAAAGATGGTCGATGAGGTGCGCAGACAGTTCAAGCAAGACCCAGATATACTTACAGGTAAATCAAAACCCGACTATGCAAAGTGTGTGGACATTGCAACGCTTGCCTCATTAAAGGAGCTGTGGAAGTCTGCAAGCATTGCAATAGCTGCACCGATCGTTCTTGGAATCTTGCTTGGCCCACCAGCAGTCGCAGGACTCTTGATGGGTGCAGTAGTGACTGGAATATTCTTGGCGTTCCATCTTGCAAACACAGGCGGTGCGTGGGACAATGCCAAAAAGCTAGTTGAGATGCAAGGAAGAAAGGGAAGCGAAGAACACAAAGTAGCTGTGGTCGGAGACATAATCGGCGATCCGTACAAAGACACCGCAGGCCCTGCACTCAACACGGTAATCAAGCTCCTAAACACGGTAGCAATCGTCTTTGTCTCTGCATTTATCGCAATACTTGTACTCTAACGCTTTCTCTTCTTTATTGCCCACTTGACAAGATATGAGCTAGCAATTATCAGCTCAAGGCCCTTCTTTGTTATTTTGTACTCTACGCGGTAAGGGGGACTTTTACCGTGTGAGGTTCGCTTTATGAGGTCCTCATTTTGGAGGTTCCTAAGGACGCTTGCAAGCGTAGATGGCGAGATCCCACGTAGTGAAACTTGCAGCTCGCCGTACCTCATGGCTTTGTGGTTTCGCAGCTCCCAGAGCACTCTGAAGTTCCAGCGCCTACCAACAAAATCACTCAGCTCAAAAAGAAATGGGCTAACATAATCAATATCTCTGAACAGCCTTTCCACAATTCGCAAAAGTTGCTTTCTTTTAAAAAGCTAGCCTTGCTTTAGTACGTCAAGGAATTTTTTGACATCGGGATCAGACACACTCTCCCCAAGCTCCCACTCGATCTGCTCTATTATTTTTTCATACTCGTCTCCGTAGACTTCGCGCAATACATACTTGAGATAGTCTGGATGCTCAAAGCAGTCAAAGATCTTGCAGTCATAGTACTTTTCCAGTCTTGCCAAGACCAACTGGTACTGCGGGCCGCCCTTCCTCATCAGCACTATTTCGACGGAAATGGCGACTACTGGCTTGTGTGGATTGTGATCTATCATCTTGGTTGCTCGCAAACAATCAAAGAAAAGGACATGTTTGTACGTTTGGTACGAAACCGCAGTGCACCAATGGGTTTGCTCAAAAACACTCACGTGACATTCTTTTGGCTGTAAATTTAAAATTAACTAACAAAGGTACTTCGATTGAGCGAAGTTATTATTTTAAATAATTTATCTAAAGACTAAATTTGAAATAAATGGCAAAGAAACGTGTCACATTTACACTGGACGAAGATCTTGATAAAAAAATACGACAGCTCCAAATCAGTCTGATCTCATCTACAAACCAAGGTTGGAGCTATTCATCGGTTCTGGGAATTGTAATTGATGAAGGACTCAAGGTCGTTACGCCAAAAAAACTAGGCAAGCTAAAAAACTAGGTTCGACTGCATTCTCATAAGACGTTCTCAGTTATTGTTATTGATGATGACGAAGACGTCGTAAACATCTTCAGCGTTTTTGAGGTTAAGTGACACAGATGTCAAATCCGCTGCAATCAACGGCAAAGACGCACTGGAATTATACTGGCAGTTCAAGCCAGACATGGCAATGTTGTTCTCATCATGCCAGAATGTGATGGATTTTACGCCTTTGAGCAGAATAAGAGAAGGCACTTGTGCAAAGGTAGCGGTTCTCACAGCAGATACAAAAAAGCAAGACTTTGAGAGGCTGCAGAGACTCAAGCCGGCAAAAATAGTCTCAAATCCTTACGATGCATATGCGATGCTGGACATGATGATCTTTCGAATTGACTTATTCCATGACGCGCGTCATGTCGAGCTCGTCAATTTGTGCCTCGATTGTCTTTTTTAGAGTGTCCTTGTGTTCATCACAGAACCAGAAATAGCCATCAATTGTTTCAAAGCAGCCGCAGATCCACTCTGTCTGCTTGTCGCCTTCGACTGTGAGTTTATTGTAGGTTGGTTTTTTTGCCAATGATTCGATGTAATCTATGTTATATTTGAAAATACATGTGACACTAAAAAAAGTAAAAAAGGGTTAAGGACAGCCTTCCATCTTTTGGATGAAGAATCCATTTGCCTTGATTGCGTCCTCTACTGGCTTTGGCGCGCCTTGTGAGTGACAGAACTGACATTCTTCTGTGGTCACTCGTGCCTCGCCCTCGCCGATAGATTTGAGCCATTGCTTGGCGTACTCGATTGCCTTTCTGTGGTCTTTTTCTGCAGTGATCACATCAAAGTGCATCGTGTGGCCGTCTTTGGCTTCTACATAAGTATCGTAGACGTGTATTTCCATATTACATGATAAAAAAAAGGGATATTTAATTCAAGAAAATATTGCTCGTGTGAAACAATTAGTAGTGGAGATTCCAAAGGTAGATAACATAATTCTGGAACTGGATGACTCCGATACATCAAGACTGATTTTGCAAAGCCTCCCGTTCACTGTAAAAATCAATGTTTGGGGCAAGGAGATCTATACGGAGCCAATCCCAGTAAAGGCAGAAGAAGAAAACGCAAAAGATGTCGTAGAATTGTACGATGTTGCATTCTGGCCTCCCGGTCAGGCGCTGTGTTTGTTTTTTGGACCTACGCCGCTCAGCCCTACTCAGATCAAACCGTATTCGCCAGTAAATGTGATTGGCAAGATAAAAAATCCAGACAAAACAATTCTCTCAAAAATTGCGGCCGGAACCAAGGCTACGTTTCGTGAGGCCTAGACAATTCTGATTGCGACCGGCTCTATATTGGATTCTAAAATGTATGCAGCAAGACGATCAGTAGAATTAGAAAATATTATCCAGACTACGGGGTTTATCTCCATGAATTTTTTGTCGGTTGCGGAAGGGACAGCTTCTGAATGTGGGTGCGAGTGAAAGATCCCGATCACTTCGAGGCCTTTCTGTTCAGCTAATGTGTATCCTCTTAGTAGTTCCTCGTTTGAGATGGTAAAGTTGATCGGCGAGCCGTCTATATTCTTGGTGAGAAAGACCTCTTGCACTGTGTAATCTTCTTGGCTGACTTTGCCAAACAAAAGGGCGCAGGATTCGTTTGGCGCATGTTTTTTTGCGTGCTCAATTAGGAGTTGTCTTTGGCTCTTTGTTATTGTAATTGATCTTTGCAAGCTTATTCTACTGTTACCTTTCCTGTCATCCATGGATGAACAAGGCAGTAGTATGGGTATTCGCCTGCGGAATCAAATGTGTGCGAAAAGGTCTTGCCTGCCATGAAAAGGCCGCTATCAAAGTTGCCGTCTGGTGTGGCATCACTACCGCTTGTGATTGTGTGTGCAGCAGTGTCGTCGTTTGTCCAAGTCACGGTGGTGCCTACTGGTACTGTGAGTGAGCTTGGAGCAAAGCACTCGTTTGTAGCCTCACATCCGGGTGTCGATACGCCAAGAGGAATGGATATTGTGTTTGATTGTTGTACTGGTTCTGTTATTGGTTCCTCGACAACGGGCTCTTCAATGACTGGTTCCTCAACAATTGATTCTTCCACTGGGGACTCGCCAGGAACTGGCATCTCTGTAACTGTCTCTTCTGATTCTTCTGGAGTCTCTGGGGGTGAACTGGGTTCAGTTACGGTTGCGCCCCCTGCAAGTCTTTCTCCGGATTCTACTATCTCAAAGGATGCTTGCATCCAGGGGTGCACTATACACATGTAGTCATATTTGCCGACTCCAAGCTTTGATGTGTCAAGCTGATATGTTGCGCCGGCAGAGATGAGTCCGGAATCAAACGTCGCACCCGCGTCTGCAGCACTGGTAACTGTGTGTGCAGCACTGTCGTTATTTGTCCACGTGATGGCGGCACCGAGTGGTACCTCAGCTACATCAGGATCATAGTCCGGATTTCCTTGAATCTGCGAGTCCAAAAGAATTGAAATGTTAAACACTGGGGCCTTTGCCGCACCGCCTTCAGCTAAGACAAACGAGGCAGCCATCCATGGATGCACTACGCAAAAGTAATCATACGTCCCAGCTTGGAGCGTAGACGTATCCAGTCTGTATGTTGCACCTGCTGCAATCAAGCTAGAGTCAAACGTAGCTCCGCCATCTGCAGCACTGGTAACTGTATGTGCTACATCGTCGTTGTTGGTCCACTCTATGATGTTTCCTAGCGGTACCTCAGCTACATCCGGCTCATAGTCTGGGTTCCCCTGCGTTGCGGAGCCCTTCAAAATCGAAATAGCAAATATCGGCGCAGTTGGTGCCGGCTCTTCTACTTCTTCCTCTACTACTGGAGGCGGCACGAGGTATGGTGCAGGCCCAAATAATCCAAAGCCTACATAGGCTGCTACTGCTGCCCCAACAGCTATTATGAAAATAATCGATACCGGTTTTGCATACTGCGGCATCTTCATTGCAACATAAGCCATGACTATTGCAGGAACTACAACTATGAGCATGACTCCTGCAAATGTAGGAATCGTGCTGATTGTGTTAAAGTTGAGTGCCGCAAGGCCAAACGAAAACGAAATTCCCAAAACTACCAAAGTCGTAGCTTTTGCCCGGTTGCTCGTTGAGACTCCGCCCTCGAGAATACCAGCTGCCAAAAAGATAAGTCCAATAAACATTGTAAGTCCGGTGAGCGCATGCATGCCGTCTATGAAGGTGTGCGCGATTCCTGCATACGAGATGGTCACCCCCGCCAAACCTATGGCAGTAAGGCCCATGCCGGGCATCATGAGATCCCAATTACTCATTTGTGCTTGATGCCAAAAGTGAGCTAATTATTCCTTTTGGGCTGTTCTCCAGTAAAGATCTGCGGCACATCTAAGATCCTTAAAATCTTCGGTGTTATTGTTGGTATGATACACCGTGGCATCTCCTCTGCAATCACTACTCTGTTTTTGATAGGAGTTGCAGTGATTGGAGGCGTCTCAGCCGGAACTGCAATGTATGAACAAAACGAGATCGTCACAAAGTCAACCAGGCTGGAAATAATCAAAGCAGACCTCGTCCACATGAATTTCGCAAACAAGACATTTTTTGCAATAGATCTAAAAAATACCGGAACAGTTACGATTGTGTCCGGCGTTGTCGGTTTTTATGACAGAAACGAGTCATTTCATTCTGTAGAAATTCCAAGTCTGGTTCCTGGACAGAGCTTTGGCTCAAGTGTCATAGTTGATGCAAATGTGAAAGTAGGCATCAAATATCCACTACATACAAGAGCGTTTGGTGCAGACGGCTCCAGCTACGAGTGGGTCCAAACAATATCCTCTGGCAGGTGATGCGATTCAAACTGCAAGCTGGCATGAAAAAAAGGCGCGGAGTAGGCGAGGTAGTGGCAGTAATCATACTCATGGCAGTGATTGCCACAACATCGATTTTGGCACTCGGTGCATCATCAAAGCAGACACTGGACAGTGAAAAAACAGTGGCAGACGCACTGCATGACAAAGGAGCACAGATTCAGGAACTGTTGAGTGTGATTCAGCAAGACGTCCAGCCAGACAGGATCAGATTAGAGGTACTCAACTACGGACTAAAGGATATAGTGCTTGAAGTGGTGCTGGTGGATGGTAAAAAAACAACGTACTTGCTCCATGACAACAATGGGCAAGCATTTGCAAATAACACGATTCCTCAAGGAAAAATAATGGTACTAGAGATTGGTGGCGTTGGCGGCTCAGTACAGCTAATCACCGACACGCAAAATCTCATCGAGCTCAAAATCTTGTGATGCTTTTTAATCTGTCATGATTTTAGGTTGTGAAAAAACTCATAGCTGCAATTGCAATCTTTTTAATTCTGTTATGCTCGCAAAATTTTGCATACGCAAACCATTCCAGCAAGCAATCCAAGCTCGACGACTCAGAACAGCGTCTCAGCTACGAGTTAGCTACTGACGACAAAAACACAGTCTACAATCATTACGCGCAGACGGGTGGAAGGGAGGTGAGGACAAAAGACTCTTACTTTGCTTATTGCCAGGTCTGGGTTCAGACAACAATATCAAAACTGTTTGCAAACGGATTCCCTAGAATAAATCCAGACAACACCTACTATCAGGGAGATGGGTTCTCGTATTCGTTTTCTTATGGGTGGGAAGGCAACAAAGGATGCAGGAACTTCAAAGTCTGCCCAGTCGAATCTAGCTTGGGAGGCGAGTCGACGCGATGTGACCTCTCAAAGATCAGGCCAACCAAATCTGCCAAACAAGGCTCATCGAGTGGTACAGTAGAGCTTAGCTCTGGCGATGGTGGAAATATCCAGCTTACGGTGGCAGCAGAGCGGTATTCCTGCTTTTATCCGAAAAAAGCCAGAGTCATCTGCGGCTGGACTGAAATTACTGCAACTGGAAGTTATGTGCCACCCATCGTAAAACCCAACGTTGATTTTGTGATTACACAAGAACCACTCGCAGACAAGGACGGCTTTGAGTCTGGCAACCTTGATGGAACGTATTACTTGTGGGATGCAGTAAATCTAGTCCACGACCCGCAATATCTCTGGAAGCAAGAACGATTTGGGACGCTGTCTGTTGCGGTTTCAAAAATATATGACCTAAAGATGGAACAGGAGTTTCAATGTGATGCCAAAAGATGTGTTCAAATCCTCACACATCAAGGATTCGAGCCATGGCAGAGGGTGCACCAATACGGCGGAGGGATGACCTTGCTAAACGCCACAAAACAAAGCGAGCTTGGTATGCACCACATCATGTATGATATCGAATTGTTCAACCTTGGCCGACTCATACACAAACAACAAGAGATGGTTCAAGTTCTCGTCGTAAAGTATGATCCTGCATACGCCAATTACCCATATCTTTTCCTCAGAGACGGCCACGCCTTTAGCTGGGGCAACCGAGCAGCAGTTGCGTTATACTATCTTGGATCAGAAGGCGGAGGCAAAGACGACACAGTAGGCATCCATGAAAAAAGAAGGAGCAAGATAAATGATTACGAGTATGCAGGATATGCATTTGATCCCATTATGAAAACAAGCCTTGGCCAGAAACTGTCGTGGAGCAGCTTAGGCCAAGCCTCCGAATCTGGCTGCTTTGGTGTAGCGTCTGATTCGCTTCGGAGCGGCAAAACAGATTCAGCAATGTTTGTCAAAAAGGGGTTTGGCAAAATCGCATTCAGCTATCCAATTTTGCACACAATGCTTTCTAAAAGATACTCTAATGCCACACTAGAAAACACACTCCAGTCGTCAAGCTTTGCTGGATTTGAGACAAAAAATCTGACTGCTTACAAGTACCAGTATCCGGACATCAAATTCGGCAATCCAGTCAAAATCTTGAGCTACCACTCAGACGGCTCAAGAACCACGCTCCCAATATGGATAAGTATGGTTCCGGATACAACAAAAGGTGCCAACTACACGCATGATTATGTGTGCAAAAAAGTCTTTTACGATACAGGCAGCAAAGAGTTTGCAGCAATCGTGGTAGGTGACATGTACGACAAGAAAAACCAACAAAGCGGCAACGGCTTTGTCAATTTGGGGTCAAAACTTACCTCCACATGGTTTCCGCCGTTTTACAATATGCTTGCAGAGAATGTCTTTGACTTGGAGCTAAATACTGGCTACGGCGCCCCATCTCCATACAAAATAGACATCAAGGTTGGCCAAAAAACAAGAACGATCCACAAAATACTGAACTTTCTGTCTCCTTTTACGCACGTAGTAAATCTTGATGAGGACAACTCGCTTGATGTGGTGTCGAATCTTGGATTCGTAAAGATTCTCCCAAAGGAGAACTTTGGTGAAATAGTCAACGTGACGGTGAACGGCCACTCACTCAATAAGGACTGCACCAGTGGATGTACCACCACAATTTCTGCAAACCAGGATTTGATAATTGAAGCATGGAATTTGTGGGGAGGTCGCGCAGTAGCACTAATCGAAAAACAGGATGCATCAGCCGAGCCAGCAAACGAGTGGAATCTGGTGGCAACCACTTTGTTTGTTGCGGCAGCAGGATGGCTGGTATACAAGCTGAGCAGGCAAGCTATTGCTCACCTTAGAAACTGGCTCTAATTTGGCTCAGTCATGTTGAGATCTGGCGAATCCATGACTTCTGAAATCATTTCGATAAATCTGGTAAAGTTGTGTGCAACCTGCTCAATTTCTTGCATGTATCTTTGACCATACCTTTCCTTTAGCAATCTCATGATGTCCTCGTCTATTTTCTGCATGTCCTCGGAAATTTCCAGAGCCTGCGTGTCGTTTGGCATCAAGACCTCGGATTCTTGTTCGGCAACTGTGTGGTATGAAAAATCATCCACCTTGGAAGGGCCAACATTGCACATTTCAAGTGTCGAGCGATAGCTCAGTAACTGGAATGCAAACAACAAAGGCTGCTCCTGCAAGAAGACAGGTTTGTACACTTTGGCCTTGAGTGGAAACGGAAACTCCGGCCTTATCTGCAAGTAGCTGTCCTTAGTCAATTCGTAACCGACTACATATGTCTGCTTTTTTTCGTCGTCTGTTTGTTCGACTCGACTGACTATGAGGTGTACTTGGCCTGTGCTTGATGCAATCGTCCCCCACGACTTGCCAACATCCAAGATCTGTGGCTTGTACTTGCTTGCAAACCCGTTTATCCAACCAAGCGTTCTTTGCAGTGAATCGGCGTACGAAATGTTTGCCACATCAGTTTTCATCTTGTGCGTTGTTTTTGTATGGTGAAGGATCATGTTGTGGTCTGTTGCACTGTGGTTTACATGTACTGAGACTATCCAGACTTCTTCTTGGTTACTTGGAAGCAATGTGACATAGCTGAGTATTGCCACATAACATGGGGATGAAGATTGCGGAATACGCAGGGCATAATCGCATATCTCAAAAACAAACTCATCACCTGCAGTGAGGCCCTGCCCAAAATACCAGTCTTGGAATTCCTCCTTTCTTGGCAAATCGGAGCTTTGTGCTGGAACGCCTATACCTGAAATGAAAATGACTACAAAACATACAAGGAGGAAACACATCAAAAGTAAAGGATTGCGCATTATTAAGCAGCAGATCATCCCTTGGATAATGAAAGTTGATTAACTTGGCAAATCATTTTCCGTCATTTTCTTTAATCTGATTTTGCGCACTCTTCAAAGTGTACAACTGGAATGCAGACCTCTACGAGTCGCGCCGCCCCTCGTATCTTAACCTGATACTTTTTGGAAGCGCCGCACTGCTTGCAGTGCTTTTGTTTTTGGTCTTTGCACCTCAAATCCACAGACTCACTGCAGAGTCGCCCTATCTTACTGAACTGATGTATTTTCCTACAATCTTTGTGGGATTCATCTTTGGGCTAAAAATCACAGAGCGCGCAATCAGCCCGGCCGAGACACGCAGTCCGATTAAGCGCGGCATGATCAAAATACTGTTGTACTTTTTTATTATAGGTGGCTTGTTTAGCTCGGTAAGCTTTGCACTAAACGGGGGCATCCATCTGCCACAAAAGTCACTCCTTGAGATGGGTCTTGCAGACTGGATGACACAGTTTACCTCTCAAAACGGCGGCCTCACATTCCTTATTGTGTCCAGCATCTCGCTTATGGCGGTTGCAACAAAGAGAATAATCGGCCTCACAGGTGTGGTCAACAGCATTGCTACCTTTGTTGGCACATTCATTTTCTTTTCGATGATTGCGCTGAGCCTTTCGCACACCGAACCCTCGCCGTCACAAGTGTTGTTGTACACGTTTTACCATGCAGGAATAATCGGTGGCGCCCTGTACAAAATGAACAAGCTGACATCGAATCTAAATTTTTGGGAGGACTTTAACAACGGCTACAGGTAGAATCAGGGATTCTGCATGTTGACGCGTTCTTCTAAGTTGAGTGAGAGGTTTTTACCTTGAGCGGCAGCCTGTTCCATATTTTCTTTTTCTGCCTCTAACGACTGCTTGTATTCCAGCTGTTTTTGTTTTCCGACTCGGTCAGAGTACAACACATCATCGCCGATTGCAAGATAGAGCAGGGCAATAACTACAAGCGAGGCAGCCACTAGAATCATCGAGTATCCTACTTTGCGGTAATTGTGCGGGTTTACCTCTGACATGGTATGCTTAGCTTTTGAGGGAAATTTATGCCTTTAAAATCATTGTGTATTCTGACGATCACACATAAATCAAAAACCTGTCATACAAGTTACGTGGCAATTCAGATCCTCCAATACGAGTTTTTGGGACCAATCAAGCTCTCAGAGTGGGGCCCTCCAATGGCCGAAGTCATCTATCTGGTTTTGAGGCGGACAAAGGAAATATTTGAGATAATTTATGCAGCTGAGTCTGAAAAAACAGAAGAGGCCGATTTTTTCACAAAAAATGACAAATTCAAGTGCTGGATTCAAAACGCCGGTTATGAGGAAAACTTATACCTATCAATTTATCCAATGTGGGGCTCATCACAAGAAGACCGAAAGAGAATACTGGACAAAATAATCCAAAGGTATCAACCACGATGCAACATTGAAGCCTCAAATAACATATGATGCGAGAAAAACCATGAAATGTCCGTGCTGTGGCTCCAAGATGGAAAAGAAAGAGGACTTGGGGCAAAGCGTACTGATGAAGTGTACTGGCTGCGGCATCTCTGACACCGTTTTAAAATCATGATGTCTTGTTTTTTAGCTCAAATATCTGTAAGGTGAGCAAATCTAGAGCCTTTTTTAGATGCTCAAATTCGTTTATGGAGTGGATTTGGCCTTCAACTAGCCTTCGGAGCACCTTGACTGTGCCTTTTTGAAATTCGTCGTTTGCTATTATTTCAAGTGCGTTGAGCTTTGACAAAAGAACATCGAGCTCTTTTTTTAACTCGTCTGATGAGCGGTGCTCCATTTACATGAACCATCACACCTTGATATATGAATCTAAAATTCAGAGGAGTTCTTCGTCGAGCTGCTCAAACTCTACATACTGCTTGCAGGTGCAATGGGGAATTGAACATTTACCGAGCTTGACTAGCGAGCTGCTGTCCTTTGATGGTTTGTGTGCATATGATGCATGATGACAGCGTTTGCAGTTCAATGGTTTGCTGACAAATTTCTTTTATTTAAGCTGAGTTGTGTTTATTGGCAATATCTAATGTTCGTGTTCTAGTTTGGCAGCTATTTTATTTCCCAAGTCTTCGTTTTACATCATTGTGAAATGAATTTGTCTCTTCATTTCTTTCAATACCGTCTCAAGATCCTTTATTGACTGCTTAAAACCCATTATCATCTTCAATCACATTTATCAATCGGCTCATAGTGACACCTATCTTTATAGAAATCACATTCTCTTATGGCGTTAGTACGGCCCTTGCATCTATTTTTGAATATTTGAGGTCTGTTAACACCTCGTTTGCACTATGCAGGGGAAATGTCTTGTAGACAATTTTGAGTTGGTTTTGCTCTGCAATTTTTACCACCTGATTCATGTCTGCTCTTGAGCCAATCACAGAGCCGCGAATTGTCTTTTCTGAAAACGCATCAAAGCTTGGAAGATTCACCAAGACTCCTAGGACCATCATGCCGCCTTTTTTGATGGAGTTGAGTGCAGCTTCTGTGACAGAATCCGATGGTGCAAAGACAATTGCGCAATCAAGCAGACCTTCTTCTTTTTTTAGTGCGGCAAGAAACTCTGATTGGTTCTCAGTATATTTGACGACGTTGTCTGCGCCAACTTTTTTTGCGACATCTAGGTGGTTTTGGTTTCTTGCAATTCCAATGACTCTGCAACCGTTCAGCCTGGCAAACTCTACCGCAAGATGGCCGACTCCACCTATGCCAAAGATGCCAACTTTCTTTCCTTTGGCAGGCTCGGCGGCAACTACTGCTTTGTATGCTGTTATACCGGCACAAAACAAAGGAGCGGCATATTCTGATTTCATAGAATCTGGAATCGGCGTGGCAAAGTCCTCAGATACCGTAATGTATTCTGCGTACCCTCCTCGTAATGATTCCCCCGTGATCTCTGCTAGGTCGCACAAGTGTTCCTTTCCTTGTTTGCAGTAACTACAACTCATGCATGATTCAAGTAACGGCGAGATTCCAGCTCTTTGTCCTACTTTGAGCTTGGTTACTTTGCTTCCCGTTTCAACTATGGTGCCAACTATTTCGTGTCCGGGAATGGTGGGTAAAGTAGGCGGTAGGCCGTATTTTACCCAGTCTCCTTCGATGCTATGCAGCTGCGAGTGGCATACGCCACATGCCTCGATCTTTAGCAGTACTTCGTTTGGCTTTTTGATCTGGTGTCTTGCAACCTCAGTTAACTTGAGCGGCTTTGTCTCAATTGGGCCAAGTTTTTCGAGAACCATTGCTTGCATTTTTGTCATCTATAAAACCGCACCTTTCACAAAAATTAAACCTGTGAACTCTGATTTAATTTTGTGGATGAGGTAACCTCAGACGATCGAAGGAGAGTTGAGCTCTTAGAAATAGTCTCAAAGAAGGGCCTCAAGATATTGGGGCTTGATGATCTCAAAGAGCTGATGCTACTAGTTGAGAAAAAAGACTATTCGCACAACAAAAAAGCGCAAAAATCCAAGATGAGACTTTTGGCACAAATCAATGCCAGAATATATGATCTAGAAGAAAAAAAAGGTTGGTAAATTAAGACACAAATACTCTGAATTTGGAAAAATAATGTGACACAAAATCACCTCATTAAGGAAACTAGTCCATATCTTTTGCAACACGCACACAATCCAGTAGACTGGTATCCTTGGTGTGACGAAGCATTACAAAAGGCAAAACAAGAAAACAAACCAATCTTTTTGAGCATAGGGTACAGCTCATGCCACTGGTGCCACGTAATGGAACGCGAATCGTTTGAAAACGAAGAGATTGCAAAAATCATGAATGAGAATTTTGTAAGCATCAAAGTTGACAGAGAGGAAAGGCCGGATCTGGACGACATTTACCAAAAGGCCTGCCAAATGGCAACAGGCCAGGGTGGATGGCCGCTAAGTGTGTTTTTGACGCCGGACCAAAAACCGTTCTACGTCGGAACTTACTTTCCAATACTTGACAGTTATGGAAGGCCAGGCTTTGGGAGTATCCTGCTTCAGCTTGCACAGGCATGGAAGGAAAAACCGCAGGAAGTAAAAAAGGCAGCAGAGAACTTTATGGCAAACCTGCAAAGTGCAGATCTGGTCACAACTCCAGCCAAGCTGGAAAAATCAATTCTCGATGAGGCGGCAGTAAATCTGTTTCAGATTGCCGACAATACATACGGTGGATTTGGAAGTGCGCCAAAATTTCCAAACGCAGCAAACCTGTCGTTTCTACTCAGGTACTCCAAGGTCTCAAAGATATCCAAATTCTCAGAGTTTGTGTTAAAGACACTCAACAAGATGGCACGCGGTGGAATCTTTGACCAAATCGGAGGTGGATTCCACAGATATTCTACGGATGCAAGGTGGCTCGTACCACACTTTGAAAAGATGCTCTACGACAACGCCTTGCTCCCAATTGTATATGCTGAAGCATACATGCTCACAAAAGATACATTCTATCTTGATGTGATAAGAAAAACACTCGACTTTGTACTGCGCGAGATGACTTCGCCACAAGGGGGATTTTACTCTGCACTTGACGCCGATTCTGAAGGAGAAGAGGGCAAGTACTATGTATGGAGCAAAAAAGAGATCCAAGAGATTCTTGGGAATGAAGCAGACGTCTTTTGCCTGTACTATGATGTCACCGATGGGGGAAACTTTGAAGGAAAAACCATTCTGAACAATAATCTGGCAGCATCTACCGTAGCATTCCATTTTGGGATCTCAGAAGACATGGTGCGACATCTAGTTGAAGAAGGATCCAAAAAACTGCTTGAGGTCCGCTCAAAAAGGATCAGGCCTGGACTGGACGACAAAGTCCTTACGTCTTGGAACGCACTCATGGTATCTGCATTTGCAAAAGGATATCAGGTCACAGACGAAAAAAAATATCTTGAGGCCGCACAAAATTGCCTTGAGTTTATTGAAAAAAATTTGGTGTCTGGCACGCAAGTAATGCGCACCTACAAAAACGGACACGCAAGACTCAACGGCTACCTTGAGGACTATTCATATTTGATCAACGCACTAATTGATGTGTTTGAAGCAACAGCAGAAGCTAGGTATCTAGATCTTGCAACAAATCTTGCAAATCACACAATTGATCACTTTTGGGATGAAAAGAACAACAGCTTTTACTTTACTGCAGACAATCATGAATCCCTCATAATTAGGCCAAAAAACAATTATGATTTATCAATGCCTTCTGGCAACTCGGTAGCTGCAAGTGCCTTGCTGAAGCTGTATCATCTAACACAGCAACAAAGATTCTTGGAAATCTCTGTAAAAACAATGGAGGCATTTGCGCTTGCTGCGGCAGAAAACCCATTTGGCTTTGGCTATCTGCTCAATACCATCTATCTATATCTGGAAAAACCAACCGAAATAACACTACTAAACCCAGTTAACAAAGAGATAGCAGATTTTGTCACAAAAAAGTTTCGCCCAGAGGCAATAGTAGTAACAGTGCCTACTGCCGACAAATTAGCCAGGCTGTTAAAATATCCGTTCTTTGCAGGAAAAGAGTTTACAGATGAGACGACCGTTTTTGTTTGCAAAAACTTTACCTGCTCACTCCCACTGAAAACCAGGCAAGAAATAGAATCACTACTTGGCTGAGATATTAACTTCGAGAATCTGGCCCACCTGAGGGCGCCCCATTCGCTCGTATCTGGTTCTTGGCATCGTAATTGAAATCGTAGTCTGCTCGTAGCTTTTTATCTTGATTGTGGGTTGTGCTTGCAAGATTGCCTCCAAGAGGGGTTGTACCTGCTCCCTTAGCTCGGGATCGAGCTTTTTTGCAACAGAGTCCATGATCAACTGTTTTTGCGAAAGCGGCTCTGTCTGGACGTCCTCTGCTAGCGCAAGCTGGACAATTTGGCCGTTGTCGACTATTTGCTGTACTCGATAGCGTGTAATTTCTGCCAACAAAGTAACCTTGGCTTGTGTGAATTTAACTCATTCTGGCAACTTGGCGCCCATTACGGCTTTTTTTATTATGGCTGCTTTGTCTTTGATGATCTGGTTGAATTCTTGCATGTCGTCAAGCTCGACTGTCTTGTTTTCATTCTCATAGGCGCGCAAAAACGCAGAATAAACACATCCTGCAATTATCCCAAAAGCTGCGTCGTCTACTGCTTGCACCTCAGGCGAGTATAATTCTGCAAGCTGCTTGTAGGACGGCGCCTCACTGATGTAGTAGTCGATCAAGTTTTCAATAAAGTCGCGTGTATGCTTTGTGATTACCATTTTGTTTAGCTCTGCTTCTATGATTTATAACAGTTGGTGCCGGACTCATCACGTGTGGAAACTCGAGATAGATGAGAATTTTTTTAGAATCTTTGATAAGGATCACAAAATTGCAGGCTACTTTGTTCCTGATTACGGCCAGATCTTTCCTGAGGAGAAAGCAGATGAAATCATCGAAAAAATGCACAAAAACCACGACAAGGTTCCGGGAGGGTTTTTGACTGTTCCAATGGTAAAGTTTGGTATATTTGACTCAAAAGAAGACATGGACATACTGTACCTGCAAAGCCATATTGCAGACGCAACTTCGAGAATCGAGGCGTGGAAGGAGTTTTTACTTGAGCGCCAGATGCAGCATGCAATCAACATCTCGTACACTGACCATGATATGTTAAGTCTGACGTTTCCAATCAAATTCGCAGAACATGTGCCACTGGAAAAAAAGATGTTGCTGGATACACTGGCACCGACTCTGGATTTGCTAGTGGAAAAAGGACTGCTCTAACCCTGCCCTGCATTATTCTTTGCTTTGGCGAATGAAGCCAGCGCCGCCATTTCATTTTCAAAAGACTCTTGGAGTAACAAGTCAGAGCGTACTTTGTTGGAGGTGTCGTTGGTCCTTATCCACTCTATGAGGTATTTGTCGCTTTCAATTTGTTTTTGTGTGGATAACTTGAAAAGCTCTACAGAATTTGCAAATGATTCGGGCGGAGACAGACCATCGTATCGTCCAAGTATGTCCTCCATTCTCTGAAGGTGTATGTCTCCAAACTCCAAAAACTCTTGCTTTGAGATGGCGTTCTCATCTAACATGGCCTTCTTGGAATAAAACTCTGTTTGGACTTGCTTTAATTCGTCCTGAATTGCCTGCAAATTGTTTCCAAAATTAAAGCCTCGAATTTTTGCTTGATCCGCAGAATACGTAAAGAAGATTGCAAGGCCTACTATGATTATTCCAATACTAACTGCAAGATACGTGGTCTTTACTTTTGATCTCAAACCGTCTATCATAAATTTTGAGGCGTGATATTAACTAGATGGACTTTTCATTTCCAATCTTACTAGGGAATTAATCAAAAATGTTCTTACCTCTAGTAATTCTCAAGCCTGATTTTAGTGCTGACTCTTTAATATGAAATTTCACGCATTATTGGCGAGTTGAGACAACAGATAATGGTGACGAAAAAATGTGCCTGTAAAATCTGCAAAAAATGCGTTTTTGTAGCAGAAAATCAGGAAGAACTATGCCTAGCATGCAAAATAGGCCTCTGCAATGTAGAAAAATGATTGCAGTGCAATGCATTGCGCTGTTGTGCCTTGTTGTGTAGACAGACTGATTATATCAAATTATGAGAATGTCATATCATGCAAATGCTAACCATACAAGAACAAGGAAAAAAGGACACAATCCTTGAGGCAATCTCTGACAAATATTCCAGAATCATCTTGGAAACTACAATGAACAAGCCAAAAACAGCACTTGAAATCAGCATTGAGCACAAAATACCGATCTCGACAGTATATAGAAGACTTCAAACACTTCATGACGCAAAATTATTGGCCATATCTGGCTCAATAAGCGACGAGGGCAAAAGATATTTTATGTACAAATGTAAGATCCGACAAATCACCACCGCCTTTAACGGAAATGCAGTAGATGTATTCCTAGTGCCAAAGTAGGTATTTTTGTTAAAACTGGTTTGCCACCTTTTCATTAATCCAAGTGGAGCTTGGGTTTGAAATGAGTATATAGAATTTTTTCAAATTTTCATCGCTACCCAAGTTAATCAATCTTAATATATTTATCAACAAGGCCGATAATCAACAATGAATATCAAATTACTAGCAAGTATTGCAGTGTTTGTATTGCTAACGGCAGTTGTTAGTGTCTCGATTACGCAGTCTGCGTATGCAGCGGAAGACACCAAAGCAAAAACCAAGGCATTAAAGGAAGAAACTAAGGCCAAAGCAAAGGCAATCAAAGAAGAGGCCAAGACGAAGGCAAAGGCGATGAAAGCGGACACCAAAGCAAAAACCAAGGCATTAAAGGAAGAAACTAAGGCCAATCTAACGCCAGACAAAGTAGAGTCCGGGTCCGAGATGACGAGATCATCGGACACAAGCACTATTGAAATAGCAAAAGGCTCCTCAACACCTGGCTGTGAAACATCTTCGTCATGCTATCTGCCAAATACTGTGACTGTGAAAACTGGAACAAAGGTTACTTGGAAGAACGCGGATTCGGCAGCTCACACCGTAACAAGCGGAAAAGACGCGACACCTGATGGAACCTTTGATAGCAGCATTGTTATGGCAGGAAAATCCTTTTCATACACATTCAAAACTGCAGGCAACTACAACTATTACTGTGCAGTCCATCCATGGATGACCGGTATCATAACAGTCAACTAATCAGAAAAAATTCTACTCTCCTTTTATTTTTGAACTCAAAAGAGGTTTAACTTTTTGTACAAAAGATGTCCCGATCCATCACCACACCAAATAATTATCAGAACGTGATATTAGCACTAGGCGTTTGGGGCTGTCGCCAAGATACTGCCGTTTTTGGCCTTAAGCCTTGGATGCCATTTTTTTTGCCACTCTAAGTCGCAGACCATTCGTATATTGAAAAGGCAATGCCCTCGTCTTTTTCAGAATCTACCATTTTTTTCTCAAATACGAATCTGTAGATGGATGAGTCGTCTCCTATTATGTCTAGACCTGCCTCTTTTTTTGTGCCCATCTCCTTTGAGAGCACCGCAAGTAGCACATTTGAGAGGCTGTCGAGGTCTTTTTTTGCATGAGCCGAGTCTTTTTGCAGATAAAAGGTTACATTTACAGAAAGCGGCTTTCCCAAACAACGCTTTCTCACATTATTGATGTTTTTGCCAAGCTTCGTCTCAACTGCGTCGCGAATCTTTTTTTTACCATCCATTGCTGATTTGCCCGCAGTTGCAGGCACGAAGCCCCTTACCTGAACATTCTGGAGCAAAACGTCTCCCTTCATGGTTTGGCTGCAACACATCAAAATTTAAGCCAAGTCTGCAAAGAATATTCGAGCCCCGAGTCTGTCTTTTTGAATAAATCCAACCTTTCCAAAATTTACATCAAATGTATGGTTAATCACAAAATTTAGTAACGCCTGCCTTAAAATCCAAAATCATTTAGGATAATACTCGTTTTTGACAAAATCTGAAAAATTTGCCAAGCTCCATTTTTTAAACAACAAAATAGGAAAAAATCGATATTCCCACTTAAGGTACAAGTTCAAAATCGTCCAAAGTGAAACCTCCCCTCATACTGATTATTGCCATTACGTGTGTCGTTGGATTGGTAAACGCGCAATCTGCAGACAAACTCATCATAACTGCCAAATTTGAACAAGGCGAGCCGCCATCAATTAACGGCCTTGTCACAGACGAGTCAAGAAAGCCGGTTGGAAACGCCACAGTTTCTATTACGAGCGAGTTTGGCACGATGGAGACAAAGTCGAACCCAGATGGCATATTTGTATTTGTGTTGCCAAAACAACCAGAATCCGCCAAGTTCAACTCCAACATCAAGGTACAAAAAGACGGCTACCAAGATTCCCACATAAATACTGCATTCTTTGTAAATAACAAGATTGACTCAAGCAAACTCGGCCCATCGTATAAAATCTTGACTGCAGACAAAATACAGGAAGACCCGATCGCACTCAAAATTCTACAAAACATAGAACAAAATAAACAGCAAGAAGAAAAACGACTCAAGCGCATCCAAGAAATCAAAGAACAACAACAGTTCCTCAAACAACAACGACAGCTTGCAGAGCAAGACCTGCTAAAAGATCTAAGTGTGTGGTTTGAACAGCTTGATCCGTTCAACCCAAGAAACGCATTTGCAACTTTTGTGTCTCATGTAGACGCTACAGTGCAAGACATTTACTGGGCTCAATTTAATTTCACAGAAACCAAGACAAAGGAAGGACTAGCGGCACTTCAGGCAGTGCTTGATAGTGGTGGCACCCCGCAGGAAGCAAGAAAAGCATTCTACGACAAGGCAGCCACCCCACGAGACGAACTGCTCAATCTAAACAATAAAATAAATTCAGAGTATGCTCAAAACATCACCAAGTCAAGACCAGACAAGTGACTGGATTTTTAGAATTTGATTTCTCTTTGACCAAAATGAGCCAGAGTCTCATTTATTCCATCAAGCAACTTTTCAATGCCTGGTGTCTTGGACCTGTTTTCCGCAATCTTGTTTTTTAGTACTAGCAGATAGTGTATGTTCTGCTTGAGCATCTTGCTTCTTTTTGATTTTGATATCTCGGCTTCTTTGATCAATTTTAGATGTGCAGATATTTCACACAGCTTGATTAGAGTCGAATCCCACGGGGCATCTTTGAGCTGCTTTATGTACTGTTCTTCTTGTCTTTGTTTTGTTAGACCTTGATCCCTTGTCAGCGATGCCACCAAAACTGCAATCTCCCTTCCAAAACGTGCGTAGATCTCATCAAACTTGGAGCCAGTTTGACACAAAAATACCGAAGACAGGACAGACTCGTCTGTTACCCCGATCGACTTTAACCTGAATACAACTCCTCTGCAAAAAGGTATGTCTGCGTTTTTTGCTCTTGCATACACTTCTGCTTCCTCGACTGTGGCCATACAAATAGGATCTGGGCGGCGCTTACTTGTGTTTCTCTTTTAGATATGGCATGACCTTTGAGGCAAACTTGTCAATTGAGCCAAAATAGTTTGAACCCCAGAACCTAATGACAAAATGATTGACTCCTGCCTTTATGAATCGCTCAAAGACTGGGATCACGTCATCTGGCGTGCCTACTGCGACAGAAGAGCGAGCAACAGCGTCTGGAATTGTTGTTGCAGCCTCTCTCATCTTGACTATCCAGTCTTGGTTTGACATGGAGTATTCTGTGAAATACTTCTTAAAATCAAAACCTTCGATCTGCTTTATGTTGTGGACACGGAGTACCTCTGGCTTGAACAATGAAACCTTGACTGCCTCTTTCATTTTTGCCCATGATTCTTCTGCATCTTCGGAAAAGTAAACGTCGATGTCCAATGCATATTGGAAGTTTTCTTGTTCTTCTTGAGTTCGGCCTGATTCCTTCATTGACTTTTTGATTGTCTTTGCGTGGTCTTCAAACAATTCAGGCGTGTATCCAATTGGTAGCCAGCCGTCACCGTACTTGCCGGTCATTTGAAGCGTGCGTTGTCCACCAGCTGCCATGTATATTGGTGGGTGCGGCTTTCTGATTGGCTTTGCTTGGAGGCATGCATCTGTGAGCTGGTAATACTTGCCTTTAAAGCTGACTCGATGTTCTGGTGATGACCCGTACAGCAACTTGATTACTTGGAGCTGTTCTTCCCACTTGCTTACCGGATTGTCAAAAGGGATATTGAATTCCTTTAGGTTCTGTGCTTCACCGGCACCAATGCCAAGCGTGCCCCTTCCTTTTGATACTCTGTCTAATGTGATTGAAGCTAATGCGATGTTTGATGGGTGTCTTCGTATTGCATCGGTTACACAGGTGCCAAGCTCTACATGTTGTGTTGTAGCTGCGATGGCAGATAGCATGACCCATGGGTCCAAGACGGTTGCCTTTGACCACTGCGGTACGTTAGTATGATCCATGTACCAAATAGAATCGTAACCTGTTCTGTCTGCCAAAAGACATGCAGTTAGAATTTGATCTTCGCTAAATCCAGCCCTTGCCACATTTAGGCCGTTTTGAATTCCAAACTTTAGCATCTTTTTGTGACGTACACCCTGTGGTATTTAAATCTGTAAACTTGGGTTAGATAATAAAATAAGGGAGTGGTTTAGAGTCTTCCTTCGACAATGTCTTTGAGACACTGGATTACATCTTCTTTGGTGACTGGGCGTGGGTTTGGATCCAAATGCCCTCTGTCTGTCATGATGACATCTGCTGCTTGGTCAAGTGGTGTCTTCAATGTCAGTCTGTCGAATTTGAGCTTCTCAACTATTTCTTTGAACTGTTCGTAAAAGATTGACTTGTTGAACTTGTGTGCCACCGTGGTGCATGAGGACAACGAGTATCCGTGTGGGACGCCTTCGTTTGAAAATACATACGAAAGTGCGTGTCCAAGTGTAGTTGAGCAGTTACCGAATCCAATCCCAGAAAGCATGGAGCCATATGGATAGTTCTCTGGCTTGTCGTTCATTATTGCGTCATAGAGAACTTCGAAGGCCTGCTTGCACATGGTTCTTGTAAACTCGTTGCCAAGCTTGCTGTCATAGCCTTCAGTTGCTTGGGCGCATGCGTCACAAACAGAGTTTTTCACTATCTGTTCTGGCGTGCCGTCCAAAAAGTAAGCGTCAACTATTGCTCTGTCTGCGAGGAACCTGTCTTCGCGCAAAAGCTTCTTCTTTCCGTCAAATTTGAGAACGCAGTAAGTAGTCATTTCAGCTCCTGTGCCAAATGTTGTCGGAATCAGTATCTTTTCCAGCTTCATTTCGGCCGCAGAGTATTTCGCTACATCAAGTGAGCTTCCTCCACCAAGACCTATCACGCATGATGGATTTTTCTGCTTGTACTCCTTTATGACAGCGTTTACTGTCTCAATTGATGGCTCTGGCTCTACTTTGTCGTACAACACATAATCCTTTATGCCCATCTTTGCGAGCCATTTTGATGAAATTGGAGGAGGTGCGGTAGTCACTACAAGTGCATTTTTTGGATATTCTACTTCTGATAGTGCATCTTTACCAAAATGAATGATTTTTGGAATTTTTATTGTATGCATGTTTGTGGTATTTCTATATCCTAATTATATCTTTAAGGAACAAAGCACCTCGCCAATAAGTCTTGATGCGAGATGTGATGTAACATGGTTCAGGTCGTGCGGGGGGCAGACCTCCATGATGTCAAAACCAACGATCCCTTTTTGTGCTAACTTCTTTACCAAGTATGTCACATCCAGACTTGAAAGACCTATTGGGACTGGAACCGAGACACCCGGCGCATAGGCAGGATCAATGCAATCCATGTCCAATGAGATGTACACATTTCCTTTGACTGTGCCAAGTAGAATTTCTACTATTTTGTCTATGCCTTTTTGGACTACGTCAAACGGTGAGACCACAAGTATCTGGCACTTGTTTATGTTTTCGACTTCTTCCTGTTCTGGACTTCGAATTCCAACCAGCGCACTTGACTTTGCATCGATGTGTGGAAGAGAATCAAAAACCGTGGAGCCATAGTAGCTACCCCTACTACTAACCATGTCTGGATGTGCATCAAAATACACAAGTGAAATAGGTCCAAGTTTTTTGGCCAGCGACTTTATGATTGGAGCTGTATTGGAGTGATCTCCACCAATTGTTATGGGTATCTTTGAGCCTGCAATTTTGTCAAATACAGAAATCTCACCACTATTGATATCCCCGTAATCAAAAACGCGCACACTCGGAGTGCCGCCAACAGGATTTGCTAGGGAGTTAGTCTTTTTGTGCAAGTAGACATCCATCTGGTTTGAGACCATTCGTATGGTGCCTGGAGCTTTTGATGAGCCCTTGCGACTTGCGTGTGAGCCCACCTCACTTGGTATTCCAATTATAACGACTTGAGCAGAATCAAGATCTACAGTGTTGGCCCAGCAAATTTTTTTTGCGGATTTTATTCTTTTATTTTTCAAGCTGAGTTGTAGTCACTCTTAAGCTAAATAAGAATAACTATCACATGTAGTCTTTTGCAAGGTTGTAAATTAATAAACAACCACGTAGTTGTTGTGCAGTGATTCAAAACAAATCACAACTCTATGACAACAAAACGAAAAATGCGCTACAGGTGCTTGAAGCAGGCCTTGAAGCTGCAAAACCAGAACAATTCCTTACAAAATACATAAAGCGTAACAAAATAACTCGACCAAAAAATACTTGCCTCTCTGGATTTAATAGAATCTATGTAATCGCAGTAGGAAAAGCCGCAGACTCGATGGCAAACTATGTCTGCAGCAAAATATCGATAGATGGCGGCCTCATCGTAATTCCGCAAACGCATAAAGTTGAGCATTCCAACGAAAAATTCAAAATAATTCGCTCCTCACATCCGATACCAAACAAAAAAAGCGTCATCGCGGCAAAATCACTCATAAGGTTTCTACAAAATACGAATCGAGATGACTTCGTAATTTTTCTCATCTCTGGAGGCACATCTCCACTGGTATGTCTGCCATACGGTGTCACGCTAAAGCAAAAACAAGCATTAACACAGGAACTACTTACCTGTGGGGCTACAATAAAGGAGATCAACACATTAAGAAAACATCTGTCGGCAGTAAAAGGCGGCAAAATCCTAGAACATCTTAACTGCAAGGCAGTCTCCTTTGTGTTGTCTGATGTTGTAGATGATGATCTGTCCTCGATTGCCTCAGGACTCACATACTGCGATACCACTACGTACGCAGACTGCATAAGGATCATCAAAAAATATGGCTTGGCAAACAAAATACCAAAAGCCGTTTTGAGGCATTTTAGAATGGGGGTGCAAGGAAAAATACCGGAGACGCCAAAGACGCCAAAAATACCAAATTATGTCGTTGCTTCAAACAAGGACTGCCTCGCCGCAATGGCAAAAAAGGCAAAAACGCTTGGATACAAGACAAAAACATTACAACCATTAAGTGGAAACATCAGAATTGTCGCAAGCAAAATTCTAAGAAATCTTCCAAAATCAGGATGCCTTTTGTTTGGAGGTGAGCCGACAGTCAAAGTGGCCGGTAGTGGAAGGGGTGGAAGGAACCAAGAACTTGTCTTGCACTTGATGAAAAAGCTTGGTTCAGAATTTGTAGTCGCATCTGTCGGCACGGACGGCATAGATGGCAACACAAAATATGCTGGGGCAATTTTTTATCGTAGCATACAAAAAAATGAAATAGAAAGATATCTTCAAAACAACG